>CAKPWR010000021.1 GCA_934196725.1 uncultured Prevotella sp. | reverse complement strand
TCTCGAAGGCATGCAGCTTACCTCCCTCTTGGAAGTTAGGCTTTATCTTATTGAGATAATTTCTTAATGCACTCATTTTATTTATTCATTATTAAAATTAAGCATTCTCCTTGCGCAGGGTATTCAAGCCCTCACGTACAATCTTCTGCAATTCGAGCTTAGAGCTATCCACGAACTCAGCTACCGCAAAGTCCTCAGGACTAACCTCATAGATACCGAGCTGCTCCTGCTTGTCGATATCGCCTGCGATGATTGCCTTGATGAGATACTCACCGAAGATGTCCATAGGGAGAACCTGGTCGTACTCGCCGCTCATGATCATGTGGCGCTCGCCACCCTTGATGCGGGCATCGAGATTGTACTCCTTCTTCTTGCCGAAAAGCCAAGAGAGATAAGAACGGGAGGTAGAGAACTGGTCGGTGCGTGGAAGAATCCAGCCGAGCATCTCGTCGCAGTCGTCACCCTCTGGGATGGCTGTGATCTCTGATGTGTGGCCGCCTACGAAATCTGCCACAGTGGTCTTCACACCTGTCAATGGATTACCATTGATAAGACGTACATGTTCTGTAGCCTTCAACTGATTACCAACAAAAGCACTCAGCGGTGTACCAACCAACACATCAGCATAACCAGGCTTCTTCATTTCGCTACCAGCAACAGCAATCACCTTATGAAGGTTTACCTTGCCAGTAAGGAACAAACGGCCAAAGAAAATAACTGATGCAGGATCAACGGTCCAAACCACCTCACCCTTGTTGACTGGGTCAATGTTGTTCACCTGAACGCCCACATTACCTGCAGGGCAAGGACCATCAAACACGTTCACCTCTACATTCTTGGCGCCAGTCAATGCAGCACTCTGCTGCTGAGCACCAATACCGAGATAAGTTTTCGCAATCTTGCTCAAGGCTGTCAAACCTGCCTGGAAAGCATCCTCATTGCCAGCGAGTTCCACCTCAAAGTCGGAAGCCAAAGGCATGTCTCGAAGTGCAGACACGAAAATCGCCTTAGGCTCTGTACCAGGAGTGGTCGATACAGCATAAGGCAACTGGTTGATGTAACCGAACAGACCTGCCTCAAGCAATGCCTGCTTAACAGCTTCGCCATCCAATGCATCCACATTCTTTGCACCAAAATCCGTAGAGGTCTGCACTGCATCGGCTTTCACCTTCACGCATAGCACCTTACGGCGCTCACCTCGCTCAATGGCAGTGACTTCACCGCTCACTGGTGAGGCAAACTTTACCTCTGGGCAAGCCTTGTTGACGAACAAGGCATCTCCGGCATTGACATGATCACCCTCGCGTACGACAACCTTAGGAGTAACACCCTCAAAGGCAGCAGGGACCAGCGCAAATTCACTAGTCTGAGCCACAGGAATGGTTACATCCTTGGAAGCCTTACCCGTAAGGTTTATGTCCAAGCCTTTACGTAACTTAATTACATTTGCCATAACTACATTTAAAATTTATAAAAATACTTTATATTCTATTTCTAAACCGTTTTCTACATATTTTATTTCAGAAACTTCATTCCAAAGTTACAATTAACTTTCTTCTATATTAGTCAAAACATTCAAATATTGGTGCAAAAATAGTGAAAAATTGTGAGATATGGAAGAAAAATTGGCGAATTATTCGAATATTCGCTAAAAATAGAGTACTTTTGCACTAAAATTTAATGATTATGCAATAAGCAAAATAGAAATTGACACTTGCACATTACAAAAATGAGTTAGTAGCTCAACATTAATTACAGATTTATAAACTAGAAAATTTATCAGCTCTGAAACGCATTAAACATATTATCACAGGCATCATCTGGACGCTTGCCGCGATCTATTTCATGCTCATCGTACTGGTACAGTTGCCACCAGTACAAGCCCTTATTGGCTCTCAAACTGCCAGTGTTTTAAAGAACAAATTCGGAACAGAAGTAAGTATAGGAAAGGTGAATCTGGGATTTCTGAACCGCATTATCATTGATGATGTGATGATGAAAGACCAGCAGGGAGACAGCATGATCTATGCTTCGCGTATCTCGGCAAAAATAGACCTACTGCCGCTGAAGGAAGGAAAGATTTCCATTTCTTCAGCACAGCTTTTTGGTTTGAATGCCAACCTCTACAAGCAGAACGCAAGAAGTAAGTCAAACTTCCAGTTTCTGCTCGATTCACTGGCATCAAAGGATACCACCAAGCATACACCACTCGATTTACACATCGGAAGCATTATCATCCGCCATGGTGCCATCGCCTATAACCAACGAGATATTGCTGCTATGAATGGTGTTTTTTCGCCTAAGCATATCGGCATCCGAGAGTTGTCAACACACATCATTCTAGACCATCTCACAGATACCAATATACACCTAGCTATCAAAAAATTATCTTTTTTGGATAAATCAGGACTTCAATTAAAGAATTTACGTTTCAAAGTAGACATAAACCAGCAGGAAGCTACTCTAAGAAACTTCTGCCTTGTACTGCCACATTCACAGATTGAGCTAATGGATCTGCATGCCACCTATCGCATGCAGGAAGGCAAGATCGTGATGCCAAGTCTACAATTCAAAGGAGGCATCAAGCCATCTCAGGTTACCCTTTCCGACATTGCCTGCCTTGTTCCTGCACTTAGGAATTTCGATGACGAACTAACCCTGGAGTGCAACTTCTCTGGCACTAACACATCGCTCAGATGCCCGAACCTCAACCTGAAGACACGTAGTGGAAATATCCTGCTTAATGCCAACGGAAAGGTTGCAAACTTGGATTTGACCTCAAAAAACGAAAAGAACAAGACTGCAGCAGATGGTTCAAGCATAAGAAGCAAAAATGATCTTCACTGGAATATAAACATCAACGCCCTCAAACTCTCAGGTGAAGGCATCAAGCAAATCGCCAAGAACTTTGGCAAGAAAATAAATATTCCACAGGAAGTTCTGCGCCTTGGCGATATATATTATAAAGGTATCGCCTACGGAAAAGGACAAAGCATTGGTACACAAGGCAACCTTCGCACCGACGTAGGCAACGTAAATCTAAAGGCAGAAAAGAAAGGCGAGAACCTCTTGGCACATATAGACACCAAAGGCATCCAACTAGGAAAAATCCTCAACAGCAAACAGTTGGGTAACCTGGCTGCAACTCTCGACGTACATGGCACCCAAAAGCATCTCTATGCCAAAGGAAGCATCCCGAGATTGAACTTCAACAAGTACAACTATCGCAACATCAAAATTGACGGAAGCTACAACCAGGGACTCCTGGACGGATTGGCAGCTATTGCCGACCCTAATATCGACCTGCAGGTAAGCGGACAATACCATATCAAGAAAAAGCAATATGCAGCTACAGTCAATATCAACCATCTCCAGCCTAGTATCTTAGGTGTAAAGATGGCAGACCCTACGTATACACTCGAAAATATCAGTGTAAGCGCCAAGAACGAAGGCAGCGACAGCTACTTCGACCTCGAAGCTCCATTTGCGGATATCCACGTAAAGGGACAATACGACTATGCAACACTCTACCAAAGTTGCAAGAACTTAGTAGCAAGCAAGCTGCCTACCCTACCAGGAATCGGCAAGATTTCAAACCAAGTCAAAAACAACTTTGCCATCAACCTGGAGGTTCGCTCTACCGAGATACTCAGAAGAATGTTCGGCATACCTCTCGAAATCAGCAGCCCAATCTATGCAGACGGCATGATTTCTGATAAGGAAAAAGCAGCCAATCTCTATGCAAATATCCCTGGATGCGAATACAATGGAAAGGCATTCAGCAACGGATTGGTAAATGTCCATACCCAGGGCGATACTCTTAAACTAAATGCCAGCATTCAACAGGGCACCAAGGGCACCATTGGGCCTATCGTCAACCTCAAGGCGGCAGCAGCCAACAACACCCTCGCCACTCAGTTACATTACGACAACCGTTCCAAGAAACTGCCAGTAAATGCTACACTCCAGTCACTGGCTCAGTTCTACAAGAACCAAAATAATGTATCTACAGCCCATATCAGCGTATTGCCATCACAGTTCAAACTTGGCGATAAGCCTTGGGAAGTGCATCCTGCAGAAATAACATACAGCAAGAATCATCTGGAGATAGACCACTTTGCTGTAAGTCACAATCAACAGCATATCATCATCGACGGTCTCGCCACTCCAAACAAGGAAGACTCTATTGTGGCAGACCTGAAGGATGTAGACGTGGCGTATATCCTGAACCTGGTCAACTTCCATTCGGTAGACTTCACAGGAAGAGCTTCGGGCAAGGCTATCGTAAAAAGCATCTTCAACGATCCTAACGCACAAGCCCACCTGGACGTCAAGGAGTTCACCTTTGAAAATGGACCGTTGGGTATATTGCACGCCAATGTATGCTACAATAAGGAGCAGGAGCAGATTGACATCAACGCTGTGGCAGATGATGGATCAGAACACCAAACCCTCATTGCCGGTTATGTATCTCCAAAGCGCAACTACATCGACCTTGGCATCAATGCAAGAGGCACCAGCCTGAAATTTATAGAAAACTTCTGCGGTAGCTTTATGAACAACGTAGAAGCTTGGGGTGACGGAAAGTTAAATGTCGTAGGCGATCTGAGCAACATCAACCTCATTGGCGACATTGTGGCACATGGCAAGATACACATGAAGCAACTGAACACAGACTATACTTTCAACAGCCTGCATGCACATGCCATTCCTGATGACATACAGTTAAAGGGAGATACCATTTACGACCGCAACAACAATTTTGCCATCGTCAATGGTGGCATCCACCACAAGCACCTCACCAAGTTGAGCTACGACCTCGACCTGAAAGCTCACAAATTCCTGGGATATGACACCCACGAGTTTGGAGACAACACTTTCTATGGTACAGTTTACGCTACAGGCGAGGTAGGCATTCACGGCAAGAGCGGAGAAACCATTATTGACATCAATGCAGAACCTGAAAAAGGAAGCATCTTCGTATACAATGTGGCCAGCCCTGACGCCATCAGCGACAAGAGCTTCATCCATTGGCATGAGATTGTGCCTGAGCTTGCAGACAGCATCAATAGGCAGATGGCACACAAAGACCAAGAAGATGATGATGACGACATCGACTTCTCGTCAGATATGCGCATCAACTTCCTCGTCAATACCAATCAGAACCTCACTCTGAAGCTCATTATGGACGAGCAATCAGGAGACTATATTTCTCTGAACGGAAACGGTGTGATTAGAGCCAATTACTACAACAAGGGAGCATTCGACATGTTTGGTAACTATGTGGTAGACCATGGTATGTATAAACTCACAATCCAGAATCTTATCAAGAAGGAGTTTGAGTTTATGCCTGGCGGAACTATAGCCTTCGGTGGAAATCCATACAATGCACCACTCAATCTTCAAGCAAAATATACCGTAAACGGTGTACCACTGAGCGATCTCAGTATAGGAAAATCCTTTAGCAGCAACAACATCCGTGTAGACTGCCTGATGAACATCACAGGCACGCCGGAATCTCCAAAGGTAGACTTCTCTATGGATTTGCCTACAGTAAACAGCGATGCCAAACAGATGATTTACTCTATCATCAATTCACAAGAAGAGATGAACCAGCAGGTACTTTATCTCTTAGGTATCGGTCGCTTCTATGCACAGACCACTAACAACCAGGCAAGCGAAGATGCTGCACAACAGAGTCAGACATCATTAGCTATGCAGAGTCTGCTGAGCGGAACCATCTCACAACAGATAAACACCGTACTTTCCAATGTTGTGAAGAGTAACAACTGGAATTTCGGTGCCAACATTTCAACTGGTGACGAAGGCTTTAACAATGCAGAGTATGAGGGTATCCTGAGTGGCAAGCTGCTCAACAACCGCCTACTCTTCAATGGTCAGTTTGGTTATCGAGACAATGCGAACGCCACCCAGAGTTTCATCGGTGATTTCGACATGCGATACCTCATCTTCCCGAATGGAAATTTGGCTATCCGAATGTACAATCAGACTAACGACCGTTACTTCACCCGTAACAGCCTTAACACGCAAGGTCTCGGTCTCATCATGAAGAAAGACTTCAATGGCTGGCGTGATTTCTTTGGAATCAACAGATCGAAGAAGAAAAAGAAGAGTGAAAAGAAGTAACGATACGAAAAGAAAAAGGCAAAAAGCGTAACTGTTACCTTCACAGTTACGCTTTTTGCTACCTAGATATTGCAATTCATTGCCATCTAGAACAAAAAATGATTAAAACGTCGGCAAACATTTGGCTATCCCAATTATTTTTCTTACTTTTGCCTACGCATTGAGTTGAAAAATATTTAATTCAAGGAAGACTCGGGAATGACAGTGCTGAAAAGACTTGTCTACATCTAGATAAGTTTCCAAATAAAAGTTGCTATCCGCTCGGGAATTCAGTAAAGAAAAATAAACAATTAAGTAATAACTAATATAAAATTTAGGAAAAATGAAAATTGAAGATTTTAACTTTGCCGGTCACAAGGCAATCGTGCGCGTTGACTTTAACGTGCCATTGGATGAGAATGGTAATGTAACAGACGACACTCGTATCCGTGGTGCCCTCCCTACTTTGAAGAAGGTACTCGCTGACGGCGGTGCGCTCATCATGATGAGCCACATGGGTAAGCCAAAGGGCAAGGTTAAGCCAGAGCTTTCTCTTTCTCAGATTGTAAAGAACGTTTCTGACGCTCTCGGTGTAGAGGTTAAGTTTGCCAAGGACTGCGGTAACGCTGATGCTGAGGCTGCTGCCTTGAAGCCAGGTGAGGCTCTCTTGCTCGAGAACCTTCGTTTCTACCCAGAAGAGGAAGGCAAGCCAGTTGGCGTAGAGAAGGGTACACCTGAGTTCGACGCTGCTAAGGCTGAGATGAAGGAGCGCCAGAAGAAGTTCGCTGCTAAGTTGGCTTCTTACGCTGACGTATATGTAATGGACGCATTCGGTACAGCTCACCGCAAGCACGCTTCTACAGCTGTTATCGCTGACTCTTTCGACAAGGATCACAAGATGCTCGGCTTCCTGATGGAGAAAGAGGTTAAGGCTGTTGACGCAGTTCTCGGCAACATCAAGCGCCCATTCACAGCTATCATGGGTGGTTCTAAGGTTTCTACCAAGATCGGTATCATCGAGAACCTGTTGACTAAGGTTGACAACCTGATTCTCTGCGGTGGTATGACTTATACATTCTCTAAGGCTCTCGGTGGCAAGATCGGTATGTCTATCTGCGAGGATGACAAGCTCGACGTTGCTCTCGACGTAATCAAGAAGGCTAAGGAGAACGGTGTAAACCTCGTACTCGGCACAGACTCTATCTGCGGTGATGACTTCAAGAACGATTGCAATACTCAGGTATGCCCATCTAACAACATCCCTGACGGTTGGGAGGGTATGGATGCAGGTCCTGAGACACGCAAGGCATTCGCTGCAGCTATCAAGGGTGCTAAGACTATCCTCTGGAACGGTCCTGCAGGCGTATTCGAGTTTGATAACTTCGCTGGTGGTTCTAAAGCTATCGCTGACGCAATCGCTGAGGCAACAAAGGAAGGTGCATTCTCACTCATCGGTGGTGGTGACTCTGTAGCTTGCATCAACAAGTTCGGCTTGGCTGACCAGGTATCTTATATCTCTACAGGTGGTGGTGCTCTCCTCGAGGCTATCGAGGGTAAGGTATTGCCAGGTGTAGCTGCTATTGAGAAGTAATCAATAGGTATCTATATAAATAGTTCGGGGGCATCCCATTGCGGATGTCCTCGATTTTTCAGTTATCAGATATAGGTACCCAAAACGAAGGTAGCCATATCCGGTACACGCCTTAATAAGAAAAGATATCAAACAGACACAATCGATCTTTCAAAATTCCCTTTAATCATTATAAAATTAAAATTTTAAATCAAATTCATGGATTGGATTATTAATCTTTTCACCAATACGGAGTCAGTGGCACACATCGCCCTACTCTATGCAATAGTGATTGCCATTGGTGTCTATCTAGGCAAAATCAAGATTTTCGGCATCTCGTTGGGCGTAACCTTCGTACTCTTTGCTGGTATCTTGGCTGGACATGTCGGCTTTACAGGTCCTAAAGAAATCCTCACCTTCGTGCAAGACTTTGGATTGATTCTCTTCGTCTTCATGATTGGTTTGCAGGTAGGTCCAGGTTTCTTCGAGAGTTTCAAGAAAGGTGGTGTAACCCTCAACATGCTGTCGGCTTCTGCCATCTTGCTCAACATCCTGGTGATGTTCGGATGTTATTACCTCTTTTTTGACACCAGCAATCCAAACAACCTGCCTATGATGGTAGGTACACTCTATGGCGCTGTTACCAACACTCCAGGTCTTGGTGCTGCCAACGAGGCTTTGCTCAGCGTTTTCCCTAATGGCGCTCCTAGTATCGCCAACGGTTATGCCTGCGCTTACCCTCTCGGTGTAGTTGGTATCATCGGTGCAACCATCCTTATCAAGTACATCTGTAAGATTGATACAGATGAGGAGGAACAGCAGTTGAACGATGAAGACGCAGCCAACCCTCATGCCAAGGCTCATAATATGCACTTGCGCGTCGAGAACGCTTACATCACAGGTAGAACCTTGAGAGAGGTTTCTGAGTTCTTGAATCGAGACATTGTCTGCTCTCGTATTCTCCACGACGGAGTAGTAAGTATTCCTAACAGTAAGACACATTTCGAGGTTGGCGATGAGTTGCTCGTTGTATGTGCAGAGGCTGACGCTGAAGCTATCAAAGCATTCATCGGTCCAGAAGTAGAAGCAGAATGGGATCGCGAGAAGGATGAAGTTCAACATTTCGTATCTCGCCGTATCATCGTTACCCGTCCAGAGATGAATGGTAAGACCCTCGGTAAGATGCACTTCTCCAGTGTATACGGTGTAAACGTTACCCGTATCTCACGCCAGGGTATGGACATCTTTGCTGGCAGAAACCACCACTTCCACGTGGGTGATAAAATCTTGGTTGTAGGTCCTGAAGAAAACGTAAACCGTGTGGCAGAAATCATGGGTAACTCTGTGAAGCGCCTTGATGCACCAAACATCGCTACCATTTTTATCGGTATTATGGTTGGTATCATCTTCGGTTCTCTCCCATTCGCCATTCCAGGCATGCCTGTACCTTTGAAATTGGGTATCGCTGGTGGTCCGCTGATTATCGCCATCCTCATCGGCCGTTTCGGCTATCGCATGAAGTTGGTTACCTATACCACTACCTCCGCCAACATGATGCTGCGAGAAATAGGTTTGGTACTCTTCCTGGCAAGTGTGGGAATCAAGGCTGGTGCAGGATTCTGGGATACAGTGGTACAAGGCGACGGATTGAAATATGTGGGATGCGGTTTCCTCATCACCATCATTCCTATCCTCATCATCGGTACTATCGCTCGATTGAAGTTTAAGTTCAATTACTTTACTATCATGGGTATGCTTGCCGGTACTTATACCGACCCTCCTGCATTGGCTTATGCCAACGCATCATGCTCTAAGGAGGCTCCAGCCGTAGGTTACTCTACTGTATATCCATTGAGTATGTTCCTCCGTATCTTTACAGCCCAGATCGTGGTGCTGTTCTTCTGCGGAGCATAAACGCTTACAAAAGTTAACAAAACGACTAGTAATAGTTATAAATTATAAAAGAGGTGCACAAAGATAAAAATTTGTGCACCTTTTTTGTTGCCTTTTCAGAAATTATTCGTACCTTTGAGCACAAGAAATAAACCTAATGAATCTATAGAAACATCTGAAGTTTCTACATGATAAAAGAGTATTTCGAAACAATAACCCTATAAAACGTTAGAAGCGTATGAAGAAATTGGGATTTTTGATAGCCATGCTAGTCTTCACTTCCTTGCCCACTTGGAGCCAAGGAGCCAAGAGCATCCGTATTACGGAGGTGATGACCAACAACCGTACAAATCTTGTAGATGAGTACGGCCAGCACAAGCCATGGGTGGAATTGAGCAATTCCTCCTTTACCACGTATAATGTACGTGGTATGTTCCTAACCACCGACCGAAGGGTTCTCGACAAGAAAATGTCACCAGAAGAACGGCGAAAGCTGATGTACCCCCTGCCGAACAACGAGCCTCGCACAACCTTGGCTGGCAAGAAAAGTGTAATCATCTACGACCGCTATATCTGGCATGAAGATTCGGAAGAAACATGCCGCGACTGTTTTCCTAAAGGAAAGGGACACTTCAGATGGTTGAGTGAAGGTACAGGACCTTTCCAACTAAAACTCGGATTGATTCCTCTCAAGGAAATCGCAGATGCATTCCATCAAAAGAACAACTGGATAGCTCTCTACGATGGTAATGCAGTAGATTTGATAGACTCCATCAGCATACCATGGTTGGCAGCAGACCAATCCTATGCCCTGAACAACGATTTCAAAACCTGGAAAATATGCAAGACGAATGAAGTAACTCCCGGTTACCTACCACAGCCAACAGGTCTCAGCAAGCCTCAGATGCTCAAGAAAACAGATCCCTACGGCATCGGAATCGCCGTACTTTCAATGGGCATCGTTTTCTCTTGTCTCGCCCTGCTCTTCGTCGTATTCTGGGCATTCGGAGCCTACATGAAACACAAACAGCGCATTGCCCGCGCCACAGAGAAGCATGCCACCTTATTATATAAGACGGGTAAGAAGACCATCGAGGTAACACAGGATCTGAGCCACAAGACCAATGTGATCCTGAAAGATGGTTTCGAGACCAAGGGTATCGATAAGGAAATTTATATGGCAGTGATTTCACTCGCCCTCAAGGAATACCTGGAGGATGTGCATGATGTGGAATCTGGCATCATTACCATCAAACCTAAACAGACAAGATGGAATGCTCCGAAATTCAATAATGTTAAGTGAAGAACGAAAAGTGAAGAGTGAAGAAACAACGTTCGGCAACCGAAAAGAAAGCCAATTCAACAGCTTTACACTTCATAAAGTTCAAAGTTCAATGTTCAAAATTCAAAGGATATGAAGTATCAATATACAGTGAAAGGTATCGACTATGAGGTCGAAATCCTAGATATAGAAGGCAATATCGCCAACGTAACCGTGAATGGCATCCCATTCGAAGTGGAAATGAAGCAACCAGTGAAGGCTGGCAAGCAGAAAGTGAAGTTGAGTGGAGAACAAAAGGAATCAGCACCGACTGCCACATCGACCTCAACAGCCACACCGGCAGCAACCACAACAGCAGCCACCCAACCTGCCGCTTCAGCCTCCGGCAAGCCAGTAGTAGCCCCTCTGCCAGGAACCATCAATGAAATCAAGGTGAAGGTGGGCGACAAGGTTAACATTGGCGACACCGTCGTAATCCTCGAAGCCATGAAGATGCAGAACAACATCGAGGCTGAGACTTCCGGAACCATCACCAGCATCAACGTGAACAAGGGCGATGCCGTGATGGAAGGAGATACACTGGTGACTATCGCCTGACAAGCGATAAAGCAGGAACAACTATGATTACTCTTTCAAACAAGAATACTAATCATAAAGTTCAATGTTCAACTTTCAAAGTTCAAAGTAAATTATGGATTTCATCATACAAAACTTCAATGAGTTCCTGACCTATACGGGCTTTGCAAATGCCACGGCAGGAAACCTTGCTATGATAGTAGCAGGATCCTTCTTTATCTGGCTTGCCATCAAGAAGGATTTCGAACCGCTCCTCCTGGTGCCTATCGGATTGGGTATCATCCTGGGCAACATCCCCTTCCGTGCCGATGCCGGACTCGAAATCGGACTATACGAAGATAACTCGGTATTAAACATCTTCTATCAGGGCGTAAAACAGGGCTGGTATCCCCCACTCGTCTTCCTGGGCATCGGAGCGATGACCGACTTCTCGGCATTGATTTCCAACCCGAAGCTGATTCTGATTGGAGCCGCCGCACAGTTTGGAATCTTCGGCGCTTATATGATAGCTCTGGCTTTGGGGTTCGAACCGAACCAGGCTGCAGGTATCGCCATCATCGGTGGTGCCGACGGACCTACAGCCATCTTCCTGAGCAGTAAGCTGAGTCCAAACCTGATGGGAGCCATCGCCGTATGTGCCTACTCCTACATGGCATTGGTGCCAGTAATCCAGCCACCGTTGATGCGACTGCTCACCACCAAGGAAGAGCGCGTCATCAAGATGAAGCCAGCCCGCCAGGTATCTCAGACCGAGAAGATTCTCTTCCCTATCGTCGGTCTGCTGCTCACCACCTTCATCGTGCCATCCGGTCTGCCATTGCTCGGCATGCTCTTCTTTGGAAATCTTCTGAAGGAAAGCGGAAAGACCACGAGACTTGCCAAGACGGCAGGAAGCAGCCTGAATGATATCGTGGTGATGCTGCTCGGCTTGACCGTGGGATGTTCTACTCAGGCTTCAGAGTTTCTGACATTGAACACCATCAAAATTTTCGCTCTCGGTGCCTTGGCATTCATCATCGCATCAGCCAGCGGCATCCTCTTCGTTAAACTGATGAACCTCTTCCTGCCAAAAGGCAAGAAGTTGAACCCTCTCATCGGAAATGCCGGCGTGAGTGCTGTACCAATGAGTGCCCGAATCAGCAACAACCTCGGTTTAGAGTACGACCGCCACAACTTCCTACTCATGCACGCCATGGGACCAAACGTTGCAGGAGTTATCGGCTCTGCAGTTGCAGCAGGAGCCTTGCTTGGATTCTTCAATTAAACAGTAAAAGGGAATTTGCTCATTTGCAAATTCCCTTTTATTACATATCAATTTGTTATTATCTTATTTCTTCAAGAAAAGTGCTAGCTTTTCTTTATAGTCATTTTTCCTTCAAGAGAGATAATGATTTCCACTTGATAACTCATGCTACTATCCGGCATCGCCAGCACCACTTTATAATGAACGCCATCAGCATCAACCTTTCTAAATACGATGTCACTCAATATTGATTGCTTCAAGAATTCATGCGGAACTTGCTCTCGGAAATCTTCCTTTCGGAAATCCCGCCCAAATATCTTGCGAGAACCTTGATAGATGTTTACATTTACGATGTTATCATGATAAACATTATCAACCTCAACACCATCATCGTTGTAACTGCTTTTATATACCTTGAAAGTTGTTGGATTCACCTGAACATATAGATGCAATTTCTCATTTCCAGCATCCACAACCGTATCACGCTTTACAAGCATATTCTGATTGAGCGTTACTGGCTGCTCATGCGAGAATTGTTGGAGATACGACTTGTCATCCGTCTTGACAAGTTTTACTATATCACCATTCTGAACCTTAAACTGGAAAATATGAGCAGCTTGCTTTACGATGGGATACTTGCTCGTGTTGGCACCCTTCATCACAAGCGTATCGCCCACAATATAAAAGTACACAGGCTGACTAGTAGAATCGGGATAATAGATAGTGTCACCTTTCACCCGGAAAGCGACATCATCCTCATCATCGCCATCAAGCCAAATGCCCTGCAACAGCTTCTTGGCAGCAGTATCTTCTTTTATTTCAGGCTGCTCTTTTTCAGACTTCTGTCCACATGCAGCAACCCCCAACAGGAAGCATGCCAACAACAATATGTTAAATGCTTGTTTCATTTTGAATGATATTTCATTAAATACCTTTTTTATATTTTTAGGCGCAAAGATAATGTTTTTTCTCGGAATAACAAAACAATTAGAACTTTTTATTATTTCAGATAAAAATTTCTCTAAAAACCGTTGGTCCTTTCCGAAAAAATGGCTACCTTTGCAAACGTGATTGAACTAAAAAGACATATAGAGATCCTACTTTTGAGCAACGATTGCGTGATAGTCCCTGATTTTGGCGGCTTCATGGCTCATCATGTAGATGCACGTTACGATGGCAGAGACAACATGTTTTTGCCACCGCTGAGAACCATTGGCTTTAATCCACAGCTCACAATGAACGATTCTCTGCTTGCACTTTCATACGTTGAGGCATATGACATCAGCTATCCAGAGGCGCTGAACCGTATTGCAGACGAAGTGGCAGAAATCAAACAGACATTAGAGAATACTGGCAGATTCGAACTCAACGACATCGGCACCATCATATTGAATGAAACCGGCAATTATACTTTCGAACCTTGCGAAGCTGGCATCTTAACACCTGAGCTGTATGGTTTAGGCGGTTTCGACATGCTTCCACTCACACAGATTTCGAATACTGAAGCAGCCGAACATACTACAGTCGTTGAGATGACTACAAACGAATACAAGCCTGCTCAGCAGAGAGAGAGTTCCGACATTAAGGAAGAGGCACACATTGTCTCTGCCAACAACTCAGTATTCATCAACGAAGAAGAGGAAGAAGAGAACTCAAGTACAGAATTTATCAGTATCCGAAAGAGTTGGCTTCGCAATATAGCTGCAGCCTGCATCGCCATCATTGCGTTTTTCACACTATCTACCCCATTAGGCACTTCTAATGTACAGAAGAGTCAAATCGACACAGGTATGCTCACCAAGGTAATGCCTAAGGAATTGACACAGCCTGCCCATGAGTTGGTATTAACCAACAATGTTCAGGCTATAGAAACCCCTGCAGTAAACACAAGCAACATGACTCAGGACAGCGAGATAGCGGCTCCTTCATCGGCCTATTATAGTATTGTGTTAGCTAGCCGTATCACCAAGCGAAATGCTGCAACATATGCAGAATATTTACAGAACAAGGGCTTCAAAGAAGCTCGCGTACTTATCACCAACACCAATGTAAAAGTAATCTACGGTTCGTACAGTACAGAAAATGAGGCATATACAGCTCTCAACCGCTTACACAGCTACGAAGAATTCACCGACGGATGGATTACAAAAGTAAAGGAATAAACAAAAATAAAGAACGAAATATATGAAAAGAGTACGCTGCCCGAAATGCGATAATTTCATCACATTTGATGAAACCAAGTATGAAGCAGGTCAAAGCCTCGTCTTCGTTTGTCCAAATTGCAACAAACAGTTTGGAATTCGTATGGGTGTATCCAAACTTCGCGAAACCCGCAAAGAAGAGAAAATTGACGAGAATGCCAACGAAAACGGTGTAGGTTCTATTGTGGTAATCGAGAACGTATTCGCATACAAGCAGGTCATTCCACTGCAAATGGGTGACAATATAATTGGCAGATACATGAAAAACAGTGGCATCAACTGCCCTATTGAGACTGTAGACCCTAGTGTTGACATGAACCACTGCGTCATCAATGTCAGCCGTGACAAAAAAGGACGTTTAAAGTATGTTCTTCGCGATGGTCCAAGCTACACAGGCACCTTTGTAGACAATGAAATATTAGGCGACCGTGAGCGACGCATCATCGAAGATGGCACTCTCTTTACCATTGGAGCTACAAGTATCATTCTCAGAACAGCTGATAGCGAAGAGAAATAAAAAGAAGAATAGATAAAATGAAAAAACCGTCTTTATTATCATCATTTGGATAATAAAGACGGTTTTTCCATCCCTTTTACTAACTATCTGCAAGATTTTTCCTAGTTTTCGTAATCTTTTTGCTAATATTTTCTTTAAATTGAAAGAAAATATGTACCTTTGCAACTGAAAATTAGAAATACGTTAGGTTATGGATGTAGCAATCGTAAAATACAATGCCGGAAACATCTATTCGGTAGTTAACGCCATGAAGCGTTTAGGGATTGAGCCTATGCTCACCGATAATGCCGAAATACTTCAGAAAGCAGACCGTGTACTCTTCCCAGGACAAGGTCAAGCTCGAGAAGCTATGGATTATTTAAAGGCACACAAACTTGATCAAGTGATAAAAGACTTGAAACAACCCGTCCTGGGCATTTGCGTAGGACAGCAGTTGCTGTGCCGTCACTCAGAGGAAGGCAATGTAGACTGCATCGGCATCTTCGATGTAGATGTAAAGCGTTTCAAACCACAGAAGCATGAGGATAAAGTACCAGCTATGGGATGGAATGAGATTTACGATTTGAAAACCGACCTGTATAAGGGATTCGGTAACAAAATTGACGCAACAGGCGAAGTCATTTCTGATGCCTTATTACATCCCTACTCTTATTTCGTACATAGTTATTATGTACCTCTCTGCGAGGAGACTATCGCCAAGGCAGATTACATTCTTCCCTACAGCGCATCACTCCACAAAGACAATTTCTATACCTGCCAATTCCATCCGGAAAAAAGCGGTAAAGTGGGAGAACAGATTATAAAGAACTTCTTAGAGATAAAAGAAATATGATAGAATTAATTCCAGCCATCGACTTGATTAATGGTCAGTGTGTCAGACTCACCAAGGGCGACTACGACCAGAAAAAAGTCTACAATGATAATCCAGCCGAAGTGGCTAAACAATTTGAAAGTCTGGGATTTAAGAGACTACATGTAGTAGACCTGGACGGTGCCAAGTCAAAGCACATCGTGAATGATGCCGTACTGAAAGCCATTACTGCAGAGACAAATCTTGTGGTAGATTTTGGCGGTGGCATCAAGACCGAGGAAGATATCGAGAAGGCTTTTGCCGCTGGGGCCTCAATGGTAACAGTGGGTAGTATCGCTGTGACCAATCCCGATCTTTTTATGGAATGGCTGGACAAGTATGGAGCAGACAAGCTCATTCTGGGAGCCGATGTAAGAAACGGCAAGATTTCCATCAATGGCTGGAAAGAAGATTCTTCAGAAGACCTTCTTCCATTCCTCAAGAAGTACATTGATAAAGGAGTGCGCTACGTGCTCTGCACGGAAATCAGCAAGGATGGAACCCTACAGGGACCAGCCATTGACTTATATAAAAAGGTAATGGAAGCCTACCCTCAGCTGCATCTCATCGCTTCTGGCGGTGTAAGCTGCAATGAAGACATACAGGCATTGGAAGCCGCTGGCATTCCTGCCGTAGTCTTTGGAAAAGCATTTTACGAGGGTAAAATCAATATTGAGAAGCTGGTTATTAATGAGTAGTTGTTAATGATTAAATATTAGTGATTAGCAAGGAGTGAAGTAATCATAAAGTTCAAAGTTCAATGTTCAAAGTTCAAAGTAAAAGCAAAGGCTTGGCAAAGCGAATCGTTCCTTGCCTCGATGTCAAGAACGGAGAGACTGTAAAGGGTACCAACTTCGTCAACCTCCGTAGTGCAGGCGATCCCGTAGAATTGGGTAAAGCCTATAGCGATGCAGGTGCCGATGAACTCGTCTTTCTCGACATTACTGCCAGCTTCGAAGAGCGCAAGACCTTTACCGATATGGTGACTCGTGTGGCTGCCGAAATCAACATCCCATTTACTGTGGGCGGTGGCATCAACGAGCTCAAAGATGTAGATCGTCTGCTGAATGCAGGAGCCGACAAGGTGAGTATCAACAGTGCAGCCATCCGACATCCCGAACTCATCAACGAGATAGCCAATCATTACGGTTCTCAGGTTTGCGTATGCGCTATTGATGCCCGCCTGGATGCAGACGGATGGCATTGCTACGTAAAAGGTGGTCGAGAACGGGTAGAACTTGGCTTGTTCGACTGGGCAAAGGAAGTAGCCGACCGCGGTGCAGGTGAGATTCTATTCACCAGTATGGATCATGACGGCGTAAAGCAAGGTTTTGCAAACGAAGCTCTTGCCCGACTGGCAGAAGAGGTAAGTATCCCAATCATCGCATCAGGTGGCGCTGGCAAGATGGAGCATTTCCGTGACGCTTTCACACTAGGTAAAGCAGATGCAGCATTGGCAGCCAGCGTCTTTCACTTTGGCGAAATCGCCATTCCTGACCTCAAGAACTACTTGAGAGAAGAAGGAATCAACGTGAGAATTTAAAAAGAAAATAAACAGTTTAAACAAGATACAATGGAAATAGATTTTGAAAAAATGGGTGGACTTGTTCCGGCAATCATCCAGGACGCAGTTACCAAAAACGTCTTGATGCTTGGCTTCATGAACAAGGAAGCATACGATAAAACCATAGAAACAAAGAAGGTAACCTTCTGGAGCCGCTCCAGAAACTGCCTTTGGACAAAAGGCGAGACATCAGGAAATTTCCTTAACCTCGTCAGCATCCAGAACGATTGCGATAACGACACCTTATTGGTAAAGGTACATCCAGACGGACCTACATGCCACAAGGGCACCGATACTTGCTGGGCAGAAGAGAACACCCTGAATCCGATTCTCTTCCTGTCAGAACTCCAAGACTTCATTGATAAACGCCATGAAGAGATGCCTGAAGGCAGCTATACAACAAGTCTTTTCAAGAAAGGCGTTAACAAAATGGCACAAAAGGTTGGAGAAGAAGCAGTTGAAACAATCATCGAAGCCACAAACGGCAATGACGAAAAGCTCATCTACGAAAGTTCAGACCTCCTCTACCATCTCATCGTATTGCTCACCAGCAAGGGCTTGAGAATAGAAGATGTAGTGAAGGAATTACAGATGCGCCACGACCCGGAATGGGATAAGAAACGCCGCATTGCCAAGAGCAAAGGCGAGATGAAATAAACCAATAACAAAGAGAAAAAATTAGGAGATGTTAATAGATTATCAAAATGTAAGCATATACCAAGCCGACAAATGCATCCTCAAGGACATCAATTTCCATATTGATGAAGGCGAGTTTGCTTACCTTATCGGTAAAGTGGGATCTGGTAAGAGTTCTCTTTTAAAGACTCTTTATTGCGAGCTTGACCTTGTGGAAGGCGAAACCGAGAAAGCAGAAATCCTCGGTAGAGACCTCAAAACTATCAAGCGCAAGGAAATACCAGCATTACGCAAAGAACTGGGCATCATCTTCCAGGACTTCCAGTTGCTACACGACCGCACGGTCCGCAAGAACTTTGAGTTCGTGCTCAAAGCAACCAAATGGAAGGGAAAGAAAGAAATCACTCAGCGCATTGAGGAAGTTCTCAACGAGGTTGGCATGATTGACAAAATCGACAAGATGCCTCATGAGCTCTCTGGCGGTGAACAGCAGCGTGTGGCTATAGCAAGAGCTCTGCTCAATAATCCTAAGATTATCATTGCAGACGAACCAACCGGCAATCTCGACCCAGAGACAGCCAATAACATCGTAAGTCTGCTGAAAGACATCACCAAACAAGGAACAGCCGTAGTGATGACAACCCACAATATCCCGATGCTCGACAAATTCCCAGGTATCGTATATCGCTGCAAAGATGGAATCTTACACGATGTAACGAAAGAATACAATCACATCGACCTCACCGAGGATGGAGAGAAAAATTAAATGAAATGTAAATTATAAATTATTAAAATATTACGACTATGAAGGTAATGAAATTCGGAGGTACTTCTGTAGGCTCACCAGAGCGTATGAAGGGAGTAGCCTCTTTGGTTACAGAATCAGGTGAACCAACTTTCATCGTATTGTCTGCGATGAGCGGTACAACAAACTCTCTCGTTGAGATCTCTGACTATCTTTACAAGAAGAATCCAGAGGGCGCCAACGAGGTTATCAACAACTTGGAGAAGAAATACATGCAGCACGTGGAAGAGCTCTACTCTACCGATGAGATGAAGAAAACCACACGTGAGTTCCTGCAGGGAGAGTTCAACTATCTCCGCTCATTTACCAAGGATCTCTTCACTTCTTTCGAGGAGAAGAGCATCGTAGCTCAAGGTGAGATGATGAGCACTAACATGGTTGTAAACTACTTGAAGGAACAGGGCGTAAAGGCTGTACTGCTCAACGCATTAGACTTTATGCGCACAGACAAGAATGCTGAGCCAGACCCACAGTACATCAAGGAGAAGCTTGCTGCTATCATGGAGGAGAACCAGGGCTATCAGATTTACATCACCCAGGGCTTCATCTGCCGCAATGCTTACGGAGAGGTAGACAACCTCCAGCGTGGTGGTAGCGACTACACAGCATCACTCATCGGTGCAGCTCTCCCAGCTGAAGAGATTCAGATCTGGACAGATATCGACGGCATGCACAACAACGACCCTCGTATCGTTGAGCACACAGAAGCTGTTCGCCAGCTGAACTTCGAAGAGGCAGCAGAGTTGGCTTACTTCGGTGCCAAGATTCTCCACCCAACTTGCGTCCAGCCAGCTAAGTATGCCGGCATCCCTGTCCGCTTGAAGAACACAATGGATCCAAAGGCTGACGGTACAATCATCGACAACGTCATCGTTCGTGGCAAGATCAAGGCTGTTGCTGCCAAGGACAACATCACAGCAATCAAGATCAAGAGTAGCCGCATGTTGCTCGCTACAGGTTTCCTGCGCAAGGTATTTGAAATCTTCGAAAGCTACCAGACTCCAATCGACATGATTGCTACATCAGAGGTTGGCGTGAGCATGAGTATCGATAACGACACTCACCTCAACGACATCGTCAATGAGCTGAAAAAGTATGGTACTGTTACCGTAGATGCAGACATGTGTATCATCTGCGTGGTTGGTGACCTGGATTGGAGCAATGTAGGCTTCGAGACCATCGCAACCGATGCATTGAAGAACATCCCTATCCGCATGGTTTCATACGGTGGCAGCAACTACAACATCTCATTCCTCATCAAGGAGAGAGACAAGAAGCAGGCATTACAGAACTTGAGCAAGGTATTGTTCGAGAAGTAATATACCAGTGAAGAACGAAGAGTGAAGAGTGAAGAATTCGTATGTAATGATTCCTATCCACTCTTCGTTTGATTTCTAATTTGACTATAATAAGATATTAATTTAAGACTAAGCGAAATGAAAGGAACATTTCCGATTGACAAATTTCAGGAGATACAGACTCCATTTTACTATTATGACACCAATGTGTTGCGCCAAACTTTGAAGACCATCAACGAAGAAGCTGGCAAACACCCGGGATTTGAGGTACACTATGCCGTGAAGGCAAACGCCAATCCAAAGGTGCTCAACATTATCTGTCAGGCAGGATTAGGAGCCGACTGCGTGAGCGGAGGAGAGATTCAGGCAGCCATCAAGGCTGGTTTCCCAGCCAGCAAGATTGTATATGCAGGCGTAGGCAAGAGTGATTGGGAAATCAATCTCGGTCTGGAAAAAGGCATCTTCTGCTTCAATGTAGAGAGCATTCCGGAACTTGAGATTATCAACGAACTTGCAGAAAAACAGAATAAGATAGCTCAGGTTTGCTTCCGCATCAACCCTGATGTGGGCGCTCATACTCATGCCAACATCACAACCGGTCTGGCAGAGAACAAGTTCGGTATCGCCATGCGCGATATGGAGAGCGTCATCGAGGAAGCTGCAAAAATGAAGAACATCAAGTTCCTGGGACTTCACTTCCACATTGGTAGTCAGATACTTGACATGGGTGACTTCGAGGCTCTCTGCAATCGAATCAACGAGTTACAGAACCAGTTGGAAGCTCATCACATCGTAGTAAAGAACATCAACGTAGGTGGTGGTCTGGGCATCGATTATAACCACCCTAACCGTGTGCCAATCCCAGACTTCAAGGATTACTTTGATACATACGCCAAGAAGTTGAAGTTGCGTGATGGTCAGAAACTCCACTTCGAGTTGGGTCGTGCTGTAGTAGGTCAGATGGGAAGTCTCATCACCAAGACCCTCTACATCAAACAGGGTACAGCCAAGCAGTTTGCCATCGTTGATGCCGGAATGACCGATTTGATTCGTCCTGCCCTCTATCAGGCATATCACAAAATCGAGAATATCTCCAGCGATGAGCCAATAGAGACATACGATGTGGTAGGCCCTATCTGTGAATCAAGCGATGTATTCGCTAAGGCAATCGACTTGAACAAGACCCATCGTGGCGATCTCATCGCTCTCCGCTCAGCCGGTGCTTACGGTGAGATTATGGCAAGTCAGTACAATTGCCGCCAGTTGCCAAAGGGTTACATCACTGAAGACTTTTAAAGTCAAATGCAGTACGCCCCTCATAAAGGGCAAAAGCATAAGAAATACGAGAAAAAGAAATGATGACAATTAGTTTAACAACTATTATAGCAGGCGCAGCAGTGGTTTTATTGGCGATTCTCGGATCGCTGATAAACCCATTTCTGCGCTCATTGCGTTTTCCTAAAACAGAGGAAAAAGAGGAAGACACACCGGTATCAAAAGAACCGATAACAGTAATTATTACCGCTCACGATAATCTGCCTGAACTGGAACGCAACCTTCCGATGTTCCTGAAGCAGCAATACGCTGCCGATTATCAGGTCATCGTAGTCTGCCAAAGTACAGATGCAGAAACCCAGGACTATCTCAAACGCTTGTCAGCAGAGAATCCTCACCTGTATTATACATACATCCCTGAGAGTTCCCGCTATATGAGCCGCAAGAAATTGCAGATTACGCTCGGTGTAAAAGCAGCCAAGTATGAATGGATTATCCTCACCGAGCCAAACTGCAAGCCCAAGAACGAGAATTGGCTGACAGCCATGTCTCAACACTTCTGCCAATCATGCAATCTGGTTCTGGGCTATGTAGAACTGGATGAAGAGACCAAAGGAGTCCGCCGTTTCGACAGCATACGCAAGGCATTCTATCTATTAAGGCGTGCCCAGCACTCTTATGGCTATCGCAGCCACATGCCAAACGTAGCTTTCCGCAAGAGTCAGTTCATGCAGGAACAAGGCTATCAGGGCAATCTGGAGTATGTACGTGGAGAATATGATTTCCTTGTCAACAAGTACGGACAATTGGGAGAAACAGCTGTAGTATTGGATAGCGATGCCTGGCTGGTACGGGACGAACCAACCAACAAGTCATGGCACAACGCCCACCTCTATCACCTGTCATCACAAAAGAGTTTAGATAGGGTGAAATCGATGCGAACCCTGATGTTCTTCGATCATCTCTTCCCTCATCTCAGCCTCATTGCATCTATTGCAGTATTAGCTTTCGCCATCATCACGCAGGATTGGATCCTGACGGGTATAGCCGGCTTCGCTCTCCTGTTGCTCTTCCTGCTCCGCATGATCATTGCCAACAAGGCAATCAGGCACTTTGACGATGAGATGAACATCATCAAGTTGCCGTTCTATGAATATGGAATCATCTGGAGAAACCTCGCCAACAAGATAAGATATTGGCGTGCAGACAAGAACGACTTCACCAGCCACAAGCTGTAAGATACCGGAGAAATAGATTTCGAGAAATAGATTACAAGAGAAAAAATCTGGATTAAAGGATTTTTAAATGACACAACCATGAAAGTATATTTGTATATAGCTAAACAGAAGAAGACGCTGAAAATGTACCTCCCATACATTGAAGCGCTTGGCAAAAAGCTCGACATCACCCACAATCTGGCAGATGCCGACATCGTTATGATATTGGGAGCATGGACCATGCAGGGAGCACAGCTTGCAAAGAAATCACGCAAGATGGGCATTCCGTACATGGTGTGTCCGCTCGGAGACATCTCTGAACGCAACCGTAAGAATCCTCACCTCAAGCGAAGCCTCCAGTCGCTCTTGTACCAGAAGGCCATGTATCAAAAGGCTGATCTCGTCATCGCAACCACACCGATGGAGAAGAACTACCTCGCCCAGTTGGGCTGGAATAAGAACATCTCCTTAATCAGATACTTTGGTTACAGTCATCTCACATCAGAAAGCGCCATGCTGGACAACTGGGCTGATACCAATACCTCTACCCTTTCCGGTTTCGAACAGCGCAAAGCAGAAATGATTGCTGCCCAAACCAAGGAACCAATCATTGCCCAAATCCTGCAGATAAAGAGTCGTATGCCTCACCAGAACATACCGCAGAACTATCTGGATAGCCTGCATACCTTATTATATGCCGACAATTATGATGAGGATGCCATCAATGAAGAATTACAGACACTGAAACTTTCCAGCTATGCAGCAGCTGTATTTCAGACGATGACAGAGAAAACCGGACTAACCGAGGGCTTCATGCCCCTTCCTGCCAAGAAAAGCAGAAAAAGCAAGGAGATACTAAAATACATAAAATAACAAGTTATCTTCTTTTTATATCAAAATTTATAGGGACAATATCCCCACTTATCCGTCTTTAAAGAAAACAATTGAATATAGGCAGAAATGGCATCTTTAATGCCACTTCTGCTTCAACTTAACAAATCTAAAGATGAATAAGAAAACTATTTTACTAATGGCAGTAGGATCTATTCTTACCAGCGGCATGAGTGCCAAATCATTGCTTCATGCACTGAAAGTAGAATACCTCAAATCACCATTGGCCATAAGCGTGCAACAGCCACACTTTGCCTGGCAAATGACATCAGACGACAATGTGCGTGGATGGCAGCAAAATGCCTACCAGATTTCCGTTACTGACGAAACCGGTAAGGAAGTATGGAACTCCGGAAAGGTAAGAAGTGGGAACTCTCTGAATATCAAGTATGAAGGACTATCATTACGTCCTGCCACACGCTATCAATGGAATCTGAAAGTATGGAATCAGAAGAATGAAGAACTGAACGAATCATCATTCTTCGAGACTGCACTTGTTATGGCCCCAGACTACAACCATACCATCCAGTCTATGTCAACAGATGGCAATCTAAAAGCTTGGGATGGAGCCAAATGGATTGGTAGAGCTCATGATGCCGTGATGTTCTATGCACCTTATTTCCCTATCTTCCGCCTCAATTATAATATACAACTTGACAAAAAGTCGAAAACATCTATGGCATCATTCATCTTCGGTGCCAATGATCCTCGACTGATGGACAACAATAAGAATCTACTCGGAGTAAGCAATCCAAAAGACTCGTCTTACATCCGTGTAGAACTGGACATAACACCCCTGAAGAAAAAGCAATCAGCCCTCATCAATATCTATCGTAAAGGCTATCAAGTTGGCGAAAATGACAATCAGCCTATCGCCAGCTACAAGATTGCGCAAGATATCATTGACAATTCCAATAAATATGATACACATAAGATAAGCATCGCAGTAAATGCAGGTGCCACCTCTCTATATATAGACGATAAGGATGTCATTACAGATAAAGTGATAGAGGATACTGACGGCAAGAAAAAGTCATTCGGCAGTTTGAATCTCAACCCTACGGGTAAACATGGCAACGATTATATCGCCTACCCTGTCATTGCTGATTTAGGCTATCAACTTGCTCCCAAGCAGAAAGCCATCTTTTCACAGATAGAAATCAGGAATTACCGTGATCCACAGAATGTCATCTTAGATGCCCAACAAGAACCATTGCTGATAGAAGGCAACAAGACGGGATACTTCAGAACCTTCAAGCTAAAAGAGAATCCTGCCCCTATGCTTCGTACAGCTTTCAATACTCAAGGCAAAAAGATAGCAAAAGCACGTCTCTATGCCACAGCTCACGGTATATACGATCTGTATATCAATGGACAACAGGTAAGTCCGGCATATTTTAATCCGGGAACCACTCAGTATGAACGTACCCAAACCTATCAGACATTTGATGTAACACCCCTGTTGAAAGAAGGCAGAAATGCTCTTGGCGCTATCCTTGCAGAAGGATGGTGGAGTGGCGGTGCAACCTATGTAACAGGCAACTGGAATCTTTTTGGCGATCGCCAATCCTTGCTCGCCAAATTACAGATAACCTACGAAGACGGCACACAGCAGAACATCATTACAGATCCCCAAACCTGGAAGACTTATGATGATGGAGCAATAAGATATGGAAGCTTCTTCATGGGCGAGATATATGATGCACAGAAAGCCCAGAAACTGAAAGATTGGACAATGCCATCATACAATGATGCCAACTGGAAACAAGCTATAGAAGTCAAGCAAGACAACTTCAAGACTACCAATGATTTCCAAATGTTACCAGATATGGCAGAAGCAATCATGCCTGTAGATACTCTGAAGGCTCTTTCTATGGAAGAACCAAGAAAAGGCGTGTACGTATACGACCTGGGACAGAATATGGCAGGCGTACCTCTTATCAAATTCAAGGGAGTGAAACCTGGTACAGAAATTAAGATTCGCACAGCAGAAATCAAATACCCAGACCTGCCTAGATACAAGGAAAATGTAGGGATGATTATGACCGAGAATCTGCGTGTGGCAACATCACAAGACGTCTACATTGCCAAGGGAGGAGAAGAAACATTCTCACCTCGCTTTACCTTGCATGGATTCAGATACCTGGAAATTACAGGTGTCGATAAACCTGTAGAAAAAGAGAACGTAAAGGCCATTGTTGTAAGTTCGATGAATGAGAACAGTTCAGTTTTCAAGACTTCAAGAGAAGACATCAACCGTCTGTGGCTCAACTCAATGTGGTCAACCCGAGCCAACTTCATGTCTGTGCCAACCGACTGTCCTCAACGCAATGAGCGTCTCGGCTGGATGGGTGACATCTCTGTTTTCTCCCGTTCTGCATCTTACATTACTGATGCCTCCAAGTTCCTGCGCCGTTTCCTCATCTCAGTACGTGACATGCAGAATGAGAATGGTCAATATCCAGATGTAGCCCCGACAAACTGTGGTTTTGGTGGACTTCTCTGGGGAAGTGCTGGTATTACTGTGCCTTGGGAGCTCTACCAGCAATATGGCGACAAAGGAATGCTTCAGGAGCACTACCCTTCCATGAAGCGTTACATCCAGTTCGTCCTCGATAACTATATCGACAAGAATACCAACCTTATCGTACAAAAAGGTGAATGGACCGATTTGGGTGATTGGCTGAGTCCATCTTACGAAAAAGATGACAAATCACTCATTTGGGAATGCTATTTCATATTCGACCTCGATATTATGACCCAACTTGCTCAGGTATTGGGCAAAGCTGATGACGCCAAAAAGTTTGCCGACCTGGCACAGCAAAGAAGAGCGTTCTTCCAGCAAACATATCTTGACCCTATTACCGGCAAGACCCGCTTCTCGGCTTTCAATCAAGCAAAGAAGGGACAGCTGATAGATACACAGACATCATACACCCTGCCGTTAGCGTTCAAGGTTGTAGATAATGACAAACAAAAGCAGCTGGCAGAACATCTTGGAAACGCAGTAAAACGCAGCGCAGATGGTTTTCCAGGCTATTCTCTGCTTACAGGCTTCATCGGAACAGCATGGATAAGCAAAGCGCTATCTGAAAATGGAATGAGTGACATTGCATACCGATTACTCGAGCAGGACACCTACCCTTCCTGGCTTTATCCTGTAAAAAACGGTGCCACCTCTATTTGGGAACGCCTCAATTCATATACCATTCAAGATGGTTTCGGCGAGAACAATAGTATGAACTCGTTCAATCATTATTCGTTTGGTTCCGTGGTAGCCTGGATGTACAACTATTCTCTAGGTATCCGTAGAGATAAGAATCAGCCTGGTTTCAAGCACTTCTTCCTACAACCAGAAGTAGATCCAACTGGAGGAATCTCCCATGCTGAAGGTTATTACGATTCGATGTATGGAAGAATAAAGAGCCAATGGAAAAAGACAGATGACGGAAGAGAATATTCCTTCACTGTACCAGCCAATACTACCGCAACTCTATTCTTACCAGCCCGCAAGAAAACAGATATTACAGAGAGTGGAAAGTCGATAGCTAAAGCTCTCGGTATCAAATACATCTGCGAATCAGACGGTTTACACCAAATGGAGTTACAGTCAGGAACTTATCAATTCAAGATTAAAGAATAAAAGCAGAAAAGGGCTACCTTCACAGGCAGCCCTTTCTACATATTATACAAAAACATTATGAATTATTTCTATTAGCGAACAAGATTCTTATTATTTCTGATAAGTAACTATTCTATCTAAAAGTTTCTATAAAGCATATATCTTTAAGTTTCAAACAACTCTTTATTTTCGTTTGCAAAGGTACTACATTTTCTCAGAATATGCAATACCTAAAAATGGGGGTTTTCATTATTACCTAATAGTAGGTATCAGAAAAAGATAATCATACGATAGTTTCCGGAATATCCAGGATGAGAACAAGAAAACTGCGCTTTTCTGAATGAAATTCACTGAGATATGAATTTATTTCACTGAGATACAAATTTATTTCACTGAGATACGGAGTAAAATCCACAGAGTTACGAATTTAATTCACAGAGATATTCCTGAAAAGCCCAGAGTTTTCCAGCGCAGGCATAAAAAAAACTGCAAGTCAGATATGAAATCCAACCTGCAGTTTCTATTAAAATCTCTCTCAATCTATTCTGATTCTTGAATCTACACCTGCGTGATTACTTCAAACCACGGTTAACGAGTGTAGCATTCAAAAGCATCACGTACTTGCGATACTGTGTATTGTTGAGGATGCTGTGCATGTACTTCAAATCCTTGATGACAGCCTTGTCAATCATAGCTGCACGATCCTCCTTAGCTGCTGTAGCAGCATTCATCATATCAGCTGTAAAGTTCTTGTGAACATCAGAAACAGCATCAACCTGATCGATATTAAGTGACAATGCATCAGCCAAGCTACCCATCTTGATGTTCATGTTGTAAGCTGCTGTTGCGTTTGTAGCCTCTTCTGCTGCAAAAGTAGTTGTCATACTCAACAATGCTACTGCTAAAATCATAATCTTCTTCATAATCTTTTTACCTTTCTTTACTTTACGAGTCTCATGGAGCAGATATCCTAATTGCTCCGTTTCCAGAGAACTCTTGTTAAACATTATCCTATAGTCTTATTTCTTTAAGACGCTGCAAAGATACGAACTTTTTGCTGTGTGCGCAAACATTTATTTGTTTTTTTTCAAAAATCCGTTTATTATTTGACATAAATCAACAAGGGCAGACTCAAATTAAGAGCAGAAAGTAATTTTTTACAGTTTTTAGCTAACAAAATGTAAGAAGGCTCAAAATAATTAAGGTGAAGAGGAAAATTTCCTTGATTTCTCTTCCATATCCCAATATTTATTTGTACCTTTGCAGAAGTTAAGCAATAATTAAAGAATAAATGGAACAACAGACTCATATAGACAAGGCACTGGCATTTATGGAGAGCTTGGAAAAACTCGGCAACCAACTGAAGGCAGCCGAAGAGCAGCAGAAGTATTTCATTGCCCGCATGCTTGAACTGAAAAAGGCAAATCAGACAGAAAGCGACGAATATGCAGAACTATCCCAGAAAAGCAAGAGCCTGCAAGACATCATAGACAAATGGCGCCCTATCTATCTCGAGCGCATGGAAATGGTGAAAAGCGTCAGCATACAAAGACGCCAACGCATGAATAAGAAAAAATAAAATCATATTACCTATACATATAAAATAGGTAATAGTATCACAACAAGACAAAATAAAAAAACATAAATAATAATGGAATCAAACAACAAGAACAAATTTATCGTAGTGTCTTATGCACTCTACGATGTAACTAAAGGTAATAACGGTGAAGAAATGCTCATCGAGCGTACAACTGACGAGCGTCCTTTCATCTTCATCAGCGGCATGGGCGTAACATTGCCTGCATTCGAAGAGAAGATGGTAAATCTTGAAAAGGGCGAGGAGTTCGACTTTGAGCTGGAGCCAGATCAGGCTTACGGTCTCCACTATGACGAGCGAGTACTCGATCTCGACAAGCAGATCTTTACTATCAATGGCCAGTTTGATGCTCAGCACGTACAGGTTGGTGCCATCATCCCATTGCAGAACGAGGACGGCAACCACTTCAATGCTGTCGTTAAGAATATCACCGACGAGAAGGTTACATGCGACCTCAACCATCCATTGGCTGGTTTGAAGCTCAACTTCTGCGGTCAGGTATTGGAAAGCCGTGAGGCAACAGCTGAGGAAATCGCTAAGATGGCTCAGATGATCAGCGGTGAAGCTGGTGGTTGCGGTGGCAGTTGCGACAACTGTGGTGGCGACTGCAAGGACGGCAACTGCGAAGGCGGCTGCGATTGCAACAAGTAATATTTGAGAATAAACTATAGCGGCTGTCTCAAGCAAAATTGGGATAGCCGCTCTTCATATCAACTCATGAGGCTTACCTACCCTATCATCATGGGAAGAACAAGCCTCTATATCATACATAGGACAATGAGGAATACATTTGGCAATCTTTTCACTCTCACCACTTTCGGAGAGAGTCACGGCATAGCAGTGGGAGGCGTCATCGACGGTTTCCCTGCAGGCATCGACATAGACATGGACTTTATCCAGAGCGAACTTAATCGTCGCCGCCCTGGACAAAGTCACATTACTACTGCCCGAAAGGAAGCAGACAAGGTGGAATTTCTAAGTGGTGTCTTCGAAGGAAAGTCAACGGGAACACCTATCGGCTTTGAAGTACGAAACCAGAACCAGCATTCTCAAGACTATGAGAATATGCGCTGTCTGTTCCGCCCATCACATGCCGACTTCACCTACAACGAGAAGTATGGCATCAGAGACCATCGTGGAGGCGGACGTTCATCAGCCCGCATCACCATCTCACGCTGCGTGGGTGGCGCCCTTGCCAAGTTGGCACTCCGCCAGTTGGGCATCAGCATCACAGCTTATACATCTCAAGTGGGAAGCATCGCCTTGAAGAATGATTACCATCTGTATGACCTCAACACCATTGAAGACAATCCGGTACGTTGTCCGGACCAGGCTAAAGCCAAGGAGATGGAAGATCTCATTGCCCAGGTTAAAGCCGACGGTGATACCATTGGCGGCATCATCACATGCGTGATTAAGGGATGCCCTGCGGGACTGGGAGAACCGGAATTCGACAAGCTCCATGCACAATTGGGTGCAGCCATGCTCGGCATCAATGCCGTGAAGGGTTTTGAATATGGAGAGGGGTTCGCTGGCGTTACCGCCCGTGGAAGTGAACAGAATGATGTGTTTGTTCCTAAGAATGAAAGCGCCGATCTAGCTGCAGACAGTTCCGTCAACCAGGATGTTGCAGCCCGCATCACGACCAGGAGTAATCATAGCGGAGGTATCCAGGGCGGTTTGAGCAATGGTCAGGATATCTATTTCCGGATTGCATTCAAGCCTGTAGCCACTCTATTGATGGAACAGGACACTGTAGATTTAGAAGGAAATCCAACCAAACTTACAGCCCGCGGCCGACATGATCCATGCGTATTGCCTAGAGCCGTACCTGTAGTAGAGGCAATGGCAGCCATGGTTATCCTGGATAACTATCTAATGAATAAAACCATAAAACTTTAATTAGTGATTAGTTAGTAGTGATTAGTGATTAACAAACTAATCACTACTAACTAATCACTAATCATTATCTAAAGCTTACTGTCCTTTAATTGTTTAGGGCAATGCTCATTGAAAAAGCATTTATCACAAAGCGGCTTGGCACTCTTGCAGATATATCTGCCATGCAGCAGAATCCAATGATGAGCATTCGGAATATCCTCTGCAGGAATATGCTTCATCAGATAATCCTCCACCTTACGGGGAGTATCAGCAGTACGAGGCACCAATCCCATACGATGGCTTACACGATAGACATGCGTATCCACCGCCATCGTAGCATGGCCGAACCAAACGGCACGAATCACGTTTGCTGTCTTACGCCCCACTCCAGCCAATTTCACCAGATCTTCAGCAGCCTCAGGCACTTCGCCTCCAAACATCTCCACCAATTGACGGGACATCTGTGCAAGATGTTTTGCCTTGGCATTAGGATAGCTTACGGAACTGATCAGTTCATAAATATCCTCCTCGCTTGCCTGTGCCATGTGATGAGCATCAGGATAACGGGCAAAGAGAGCCGGCGTAACCATATTGATGCGCTTATCAGTACATTGAGCCGAAAGCAAGGTAGCCACCAGAAGTTGAAATGCGCTACCGAATTGCAACTCGGTAGTCACATTCGGCAGCGCATCTCTGAAGTGATTCAATATAAAATCGTATCTTTCGTTACGAAGCATATTGTTTATTTTTTAGCAGGAGTTTTCTCTGCACCCTTCAACTTACCCTTGTAAGCCTTGTTCAAGCCGGCAATAACCTCGCTGGTAATATCGTAAGCCTTGTCAGCATAGAGCAGGTTATCACCACTCTTTGAGAAGATGATGCTGTACTTCTTATCCTTGTTATATCTAGCAAGATAATTGGCAATACTGTCATGGAGAGCCTTGTTATACTTATCCTGCTCAGCAGCAAATTCATTGCTCAAACGCTGCTGCAATCCCTGAAGGTCGTTGTTCTGCTTCTGAAGACCAGCCTGAATAGCCTCAGCCTGCTCACGGGTATATGCATTCTGCTGAATCTTCTGCTGGAAATTAGCAGCAGCAGCCTGCAACTGCTGGCCCTTCTGGGCGATAGTAGCCTGGATATTCTGTCCCTTCTTCTCCAACAAGGCAGCATACTCCTTAGCAAAAGTATACTGAGTCATGATTGAGTCAACCTCAACGTATGCAATCTTCAACTCAGCAGAAGCCTTGCTCTCTGACTTAGCCTCAACCTGAGGCTGTGACTTGTTGCAAGATGCCAATGACAAAGCAGCAACAGCAGCAATAGCCACTGAACTCAAAATGTTCTTTTTCATTTTCCTGTATTTTATAATTTATATTTCTACTTATTAATTCCTTACTCCCGGAATTCTATTCATTCATATTTCTAATAAGCCTTATTGGCTTCACGTGCCTCGCGATCCTGATCTACCACACAGTGGATGCCCATCTTTCGCAAGCCCGGATTATCGTGAACATGCTGGGAAGAAAACTTACCATTCTTCTTGAAAATCAATTTCACGCTAAATAATGCCATTGCTATAGCAATTATTAACAGACTTAATAACATTAATTTTACCATTTTTATTATCTTTGCAGTGCCTTAGTGCACTTCGCGTTGCAAAGGTACGATTTTTCGAGGAAAACTCAAAATAAAATAAAGAAATAATAGAAAATTCAAAACAAAATAACATAAATATATAAATAAATGGAAAAAAAAGAATTAAAACCTGCTCTCGTGTTTGAGCAGTTCGCTAAAATCAACGAAATACCTCGCCCTTCCAAGCATGAGGAAAACATGATTGAGTACTTGAAGGAATTCGGCAAAAGCCATCAGCTCGAGACTTTGGTCGACGAAACAGGAAACGTTCTCATCCGCAAGGCAGCAACTCCTGGATATGAGAATGCTGACACCATCATCCTCCAGAGCCACATGGATATGGTTTGCGATAAATTGGTAGACGTAGAGTTCGACTTCCATAAGGATGCCATCCAGAGCTACGTAGACGGTGAATGGCTGAAGGCAAAGGGTACTACCCTCGGTGCTGATGACGGTATCGGCTGTGCCATCGAACTTGCCATCCTCGCTGCCGACGATATCGAGCACGGACCTATCGAGTGCGTCTTCACCCGTGATGAGGAAACCGGATTGACAGGTGCCGTTGGCATGAAGGCTGGTTTCATGACAGGCAAGATGCTCATTAACCTCGACTCTGAGGACGAGGGACAGATTTTCGTATCATGTGCCGGCGGTCAGACTACCAAGGCAACCTTCCACTTCAACCGTGAGGAGGTTCCTGCAGGTTATTTCTTCATGGAGGCTTCCTTGAAGGGTCTCAACGGTGGTCACTCTGGCGATGACATCAACAAGAAACGCGCCAACGCCATCAAGTTGCTCGCCCGTTTCCTCTTCCTGGAGAACGAAAAGCTCAATGGTGAACTCCGTCTGGTTAGCTTCAACAGCGGCAAGATGCACAATGCCATTCCTCGCGACGGCAAGATTGTCTTCGCTGTCAAGAATGAGGCTAAAGAGCAGGTACGTGCTGATTGGAACATCTTCGCTTCAGAGGTAGAGGATGAATTCCATGTCACAGAACAGTCTATGCAGTTCAACATGGGTTCTGCCGACGCAGCTCCTGTCATCGAAAAAACTGTTGCAGATAAGTTCATCATGGCTTTGCAGGCTGTAGACAATGGTCCTCTTACCAACTGTCAGGACGAGGCTCTTGCCGAGATGGTTGAGACATCCAGTAACGTGGCTAGCGTTGCTACTGATGAGAACAGCATCAATATCGTGGCTTCCCAGCGCAGTAACGTGATGAGCAACCTGGATAATATGACCAACACCGTAAAGGCAGCATTCCTCCTGGCTGGAGCCGAGGTAAACGTTGGCGGAAAATACCCTGCATGGAAGATGCGTGCCAACAGCAAGCTGACCGACATCACCGTGAAGAGTTACGAAAAGCTCTTCGGCAAGGAGCCATTGGTAAAGGGAATCCACGCTGGCCTGGAGTGCGGTCTCTTCTCTGAGCGTTACCCAGACCTCGACATGGTAAGCTTCGGTCCTACCCTTCGCAATGTCCACACTCCAGACGAGGCTCTTCTGATTCCTACCGTCCAGATGGTATGGGATCACTTGCTGGACATTCTCCGCAGCGTGAAATAACAACTGATATTGTTTCATTTCCCACATTCTCAGGATATGAAAAAGATATTATATGTATTGACATTAGGCCTTGTATTGGCTCTCACCTCCTGTGGAGACCAGTACAAAGCCAAGTCGCTGGTCAAGGATTTCCTGGATGAAAACCTTGCAACCGATAATGACTGCAGCTATGAGCGATTCAGCAATCTCACTCCTACAGCCATGATTGACATGGATAAAGTAAAATCGATGCGCAAGGAGATGAGCACTTTGCCATACATCAAGAAAGACATCAGCTATAATGACAATGCCATTACCGACACCTTATTATATATAAGGGCCACTTATAAGTTGACCGACAAGGATGGCAAACAGCAAGAGCTCACACAGACATTCTATATGGACAAGGCGCTGACTCATGTTGTCGCCTTCAAGCAAAACTAAACAAAAAGGTGCCAGCCATTCTCTGATGAAATTGCTGACACCTTTTTCTATTTTACACACATATTTCCTATCTTATACACATAATTTTCTTTTCTTATACCCATATAAAAACTAAGAAGCCATTTCCTTTTTCACGAATCTGCGCACATTCTTACGCGCCATACCTAAATAATATTCTGCATTCTTATATTTTATATTCAATTGCAAAGCAATATCACTCACCTGCATTCCCTCCAGACTTAACCGATAGACACGACTTTGTTTCTCCGAAAGTCTTGCTATACCATTTTCCAATATTCTTTGAACCTCATGGACAGAATAGATGGAATCAACATCGTCTACATACTTGCTCTGCCAATCAGTAGTCCGGATCACATACTCGTATTTTTCCAAACTATGCCTGTGACGCCAATAATCAAAAATAAGATTGCGTGCTGTAGTATATACCAGACAAGGTAAAGTAATACGCGAAATCATACAATCCATCTTCAACAAGCGCACAAAAACATTCTGCACGATATCTTCTGCTTGCTCGGCTTTTTCATCCCCCAGCAAGCGAGAAGCTACAAACGCTTTTAATTCGTCGTAGCACTCTATATAATATTCAGCTATGATGCTGTGCTTAGATTCAATGTTTTGTTCCATGATGGTGTTTTTGATCATTATGTTTTTACGTTAATTGTATTGCAAAGGTACGAAAAACAGATAGCATCACCAAAGAAATGAGATAAAAAAATGTGCTAAATGTCTGCTTTGAAACATTTAGCACATATTATAGAAACAATTTGTAACCTGAAATGTTACATCTCGTAAAGTTATATACGTCTTATAATGACCGTATTACTTAATCATATCCACACTTCTCTTCAGGAAAGCGTCGAGAGAAGCACCCTTCAGCATACCGTTCTGCAACAGGGCAAGGTCGATGAGCTGATGAACAATGTTGTTGTTCTTGGCATAACCGGAGATGATATCATTGCGCTTAGCCTTCTCATCGCTGATAGCCTTCTCTGTGTTGTGAACATCATCCTTCTCCTCCTGGGTAATCTCTTCCGGCTTCTTCTTGCCCTGCTCCTGATGAAGCACAGCGAGACGAGCTTCCTGACCCTTGATCTCTGCAAGGATTGGCTTCAATGCATCAGCGGTGTTAGCCTCAGCATCCTCCAAGACCTTCTTCACCAGAGCATGGTCAGAGTTCAATACGATGTTGTAGCTGTCTGGCATCTGACCATAGAAGTTCATACCTGTCTGGAACTGGCTCATCGCCTTCATACGGCGCATGTACTCATTCTGAGTGATAAGCACTGGCTGATTCTGTTCGCCCAATGCCTGAATCTCTACGAAGAACTCTGCCTTGTCGAGCTTTGGCATCTGAGAACGGAACACCTCTGTCAAGTTGTCAGACTGGTCTTTTGTCAAATCTGTCTTCTTGGCATCTTCCTTCACGATGAGTCGGTCGATGATATCTGCATCCACACGGGTGAAGCGGCTCTTCTCCAACTTCTGCTCCAACATATTGACCATTGGAGTATCCAACTGACCTTCCATCAGGAGCACTGAGTAACCCTTCTGCTTGGCAGCCTCAATGTAAGAATACTGCTCCTCCTTGTTGTTGGCATAGAGATATACCAGATTGCCATCCTTATCAGTCTGGTTGTCCTTAATCAGCGTCTTGTACTCCTCGTAAGTGAAGTACTTGCCCTCTACATCCTTCAAGAGAGCGAAGTCCTTGGCACGGTCGTAGAAGTCATCCTGTGAAAGCATACCGTAGTTGATGAAGAGCTTGAGGTCATCCCACTTCTCCTCGAATTCCTTGCGGTTCTCCTTGAAGATTGAGTTCAAGCGATCAGCTACCTTCTTAGTGATGTAAGTTGAAATCTTCTTCACGTTGCTATCGCTCTGCAAGTAGCTACGGCTCACATTCAATGGGATATCCGGTGAGTCGATGACACCATGCAACAGGGTCAGGAACTCAGGAACGATGCCTTCTACCTGGTCTGTTACGAACACCTGGTTGCAATAGAGCTGAATCTTGTTGCGCTGCATGTCGATGCTGTTCTTGATGCGTGGGAAGTAGAGAATACCCGTCAGATTGAATGGGAAATCTACGTTCAGATGAATCCAGAACAATGGGTCGTCCTGCATTGGATAGAGAGTGTGATAGAACTTCTTGTAGTCCTCATCCTTCAGGGTGCTAGGAGTCTTGGTCCAGAGAGGCTCCACATTATTAATAATGTTATCCTCGTCTGTCTCCACGTTCTTGCCATCCTTCCACTCTGTCTTCTTACCGAAGGCTACAGGCACTGCCATAAACTTGCAGTACTTGTTCAGAAGTTCCTCAATCTTGCTCTTCTGGAGGAATTCCTTGCAGTCGTCAGCGATATGGAGAACGATATCAGAACCGCGCTCAGCCTTGTCAGCGTCCTCGATTTCGAAAGCTGGTGAACCGTCGCAGCTCCACTTTACAGCCTTACTACCCTCTTTGTAGCTCTTGGTGATGATTTCCACCTTGCTTGCTACCATGAAAGAAGAATAGAAACCGAGACCGAAGTGACCGATGATGGCGTTGGCATTCTCCTTATACTTGTCGAGGAAGTCTGTTACGCCTGAGAATGCAATCTGGTTGATATATTTATCGATTTCCTCCTCTGTCATACCGATACCACGGTCGCTGATAGTCAGGGTACCAGCCTTCTCGTCGAGAGAGATACGTACAGTAGTGTCGCCAATCTCACCCTTGAAGTCGCCCTGAGCTGCGAGAGTCTTCAACTTCTGTGTAGCATCCACAGCGTTGGAAACCATCTCACGGAGGAAGATGTCATGATCTGAATATAAGAA
>CAKPWR010000020.1 GCA_934196725.1 uncultured Prevotella sp. | reverse complement strand
AAACACCCAGGGCGATGCCCTGGGCTAGGAGCTTCTGCCCTTTCAGGGCGTGTGGGGCTTACTTGCGAAACTTGAGTCACTAAAAAAAAGCCTATGAAAATGAAAAAGGAAACATGGAAAACAGTCATTCAGATTTTAATCTCGATTCTAACTGCCGTAGCCACTTCGCTCGGAGTTACAAGCTGCATGAGCTAAAAAGTATAATAGCTGTCAGCTAGGCGCCCTGAGGGGCGAAAACTTTATTAATTGTCTGATATTTTAAAGCTTTTGCCCTTACAGGGCGACAGGTTTGCGTCCGTAATTACCCAGGGCGTTGCCCTGGGCTAGGAGCTTCTGCCCTTTCAGGGCGTGTGAAGTTTACCTACGAAACAGGGCGTGTGGAGTTTACCTACGAAACTTGAGCAGATACCCCAAAAAAGAGAGGGTGTGCCAAAGTCATTATCCTGACTTAGGGCACACCCTCTTTTTTTGTTTATGTTAGAATCTTATCGACGAGATACACGAACCTTCACGGTATCATGACCTACCTTCACGATATAAGTTCCAGCTGTCAATGAAGCCAACGATATGTTCTGAACGTAATCGTCGGTCACAACACTATTCACTACCTGCTTACCATCAGCAGCATAAACAGCTACCTTGTCGCCTGTATGAGCACCCACGATACGCAATGTGCTGCCAGCAACAGAAACCTTCAGCTTATCGGCTGTTACACCCTCAATGCCAGTAACAACAAGAGTTACCTTGTTAGAATACTGCTCGCCAGTAGCAGAATAAGCAGCTGATACCTGATACTCAAGATAATTAGCAACCACAGAAGACTTATCTGTGTATGAATTACCAGAGATATAGCTGTTGTTCAACTTATCACCATTCAGATAAACATTGTAACCCAGGAAGGCATTCTTCTGAGAAGTTGCGCCCTGAGCCACATGAGCTACCTTCAGAGGTGCAGCAGATGCATTTGCCTTTGGCTTGAATGAGAGAGCCTCAGCACCCTGCTTTCTAGCCTTCGCTGAACTGGCAGGAGAATATGGACTCAAACCGATGGAAATGTTCCAGTTGGCATCGATATCAGCACCTGAATCCTCCATCGTACTCCATGAAGTACCATCAGAAGAATAAAGGTCGCCACGACCACTGCGAGCAGGGCCCTTATCGTAACCCAGAGGTGCAGTAATCTGATTGTGCTCTACATATACAGCCACACGCAGACTCTTGCTAGGGTCGATAGGAAGTGGCTCATCCAGATGGATGGTATTGAAAGCATACTCCTTCAGGCTTGGAACAAACTGCTGGCGAACCAACGTGTTGTTCTGGTAAACCAATACATAGAGAGCATCAGGAACCTGATTGATGTAAACCTCTACATCGCTCAATGCCAGATGACCGTATCCCTTCAAATCCTCAGCAAACCAGTTGACACCTGCGAAGAACGCACCACCGTTAGGCTGACCGGCTGCATCATAGCAGTTGCCATCGTGCCAACGCAGGTAGATAGGCTCACCCAGGGCAGGAGTCTGCCATGTCAAGACTCTAGAGTCGCCATTGTCCTCCACACGCAAGGTGGTTGGAGCCAGGCTACCATTGTCATAATAGAGATCGAGGCTTACTGCATCACTCAGTTCACTCTCAGCAGAGTTCTTGGTAACCAGTTTCACCTGATATTCATAATGACCAATCGAAAGATTGTGGTCAACATAAGAGATGCCCTGTACAGGAGAAGCTGTAATCTTCTCGCCGTTGCGATAGATATCGAATCCGTAGCAGTCGGTCTCAGGTGCCTCCTTATAGAAGCTTACACCGTCAATATACTGATCTGGCTTGCCCGCTGACTTAGCCAAAGCGATATACTCAGTACCCTCAGGCAACTCGCACATCACATCCTGCCACTGCTCTGTGGTTGTCACAGTCTTCAGACGGATGAAGTTGTCACGATGAGTGCCACCTACAGAATAATAGATATCGAATGTTCCATCACCCTTATGGTCATCAGCATTTCTTGCTGCAAGACGGACATACTTCATGCCCTCTGCCTTTACAACACCGAATGCCTCTGCCTTCTGAGCTGCAACAATCGACTTGCTGCCATCGAATGAGTAGTCGGAACTTACCATCCAGTTAGACTTGTAGCTCTCGCCCTCTGCACCGAATACCTCTGTATCATTGACAGAAGACTCGAATGAGTTCACGGAAGCTGCAGTCTTGTACATATCAGGATCCTTGAACGAGAGGAGCACGTTGTAGCCGTAGGTTGACTGTACAGCCTGTACATTCTCAGGAACCTTAGCCTCGCCAGAAGCCACGATAGTAGCGGTAGCAACAGCAGACTTAGCCGAAGTGGTACCGTCAATATAAACGGTCTCTACGCTGTAGTCGTACTTGCCCTCCTGGCTCACGGTCTCCTGATAGAAACGGCGGGTGAGAGGTTCGCCATTCAGCTTCTCGCCATTGCGGTAAACATTGTAACCAGCCACCGTCTTCAAGCCGCCCATATCCAGAACGACAAACTTGGTAGCAGCACCCTGGCGCTGCAGAGCGAGCAACATGTAAGTGATACCCTCAGGAGATACGAACGATGACATACCACCTGCCTTGTAAGAAGAGATGTTGTCAATCTCGAGATACTTGCCCATATCGAGAGAGCCTACACGCTCACCGCTTGCCATATCATAGATGCCGATGGTATAGGCATTCGCCTCGTTACCCTGCTCGAAAGCATAGAGCTTGCCATCATAGTAGGCTGTACCGGAAGCACCCTTCAGGGTAGGACCTGTAGCCAGCTTGCTGCCATCCTTGGCCATGTAGATGCTGGTCTCCCAGTCACCAACCTCGAAGCCGCCCTTGCCGCCATCCAGTGTAGGGATGTAAGCCAAATGGCGTGAGTACTCAGAGATGTCGATGCTCTTCATCAACTTCATGGTAACAGGATTGATGACGTGCATCTTGGTGGTGTAGTCGCCTGCATAGAGATACTGACCATCGTAAGCCAGGTTACGGATACCGTCGATATCGCTTACCACGCAGCTCTTCACCTTCTTGCCATCCATAGAGAATACATCGATTCTACCATCCTCATTATATACAGAGGTATAGATGTACTTGCCGTCGGTAGCCACAGCCATAGAAGACTTCGCACCGTCGAATTCTCTTACGAACTCAGGCGCATCAGCATCGGTTGTAACAGGACGCTTAGCCACATCTGCAGGGATTGACATCTCTGAAACGGTAGGAGCATCCCAACGGAGAGAGATGTCGCGGTTGCGGGTTACAGTGGCATCCAGGTGATGAGGAGCCGTCTGGTTCTCGATGGCATAAGCCTCAACAGAAGTCTTGCCGCCAAGCTCTGACTCACCGCCATCAGCATAGACAGAAGTTAACTGATAGCTGTAGGTACCTGCGTTAGAGAGAACGTCATCGAATGACTGGCCTGCAACCAGTTTATCGTTCACCTTCACGCCATCACGATAGATGTTGTAGCCCACTGGGGTAGCCTCGGTATCGTTGCTGTTAGGAGCCACGTTCACGCGGATGTTCAAGTTACCGGTAATTGCCGACTCAGCTGCTGTAAACCAGTTCTTGCCATCCACAGAGAGCAGGTTGCCCTTGCCGTTCATAGTCTTGCTGTCATCGAGACTCAATGGATGCACATCCGCATCGTTCATGATCTGGAATGCGAAGAGATAAGTATGTCCAGGCTTCAGGATAATATCCTTATCCAATGGAATATCGGTGAATGAACCGTCATACTTGATTTCGCCTCTATATTTCTTGCTGTAGATAATCTTACCATCCTCATAGATACGAGGTGCAAGATAGGTAACTGTGTTGACCAACTGGATGGAAACAGAAGAAACCTTCTTGTTGCGGTAAGGCACATAATCCTCAGCATCCCACTTGGCACCAGCGAAGAAGTAACCGCCTGAAGCCAGACCCAGCTCATCCTCGTGCTTGCCGGTTGCCCAGCTCATGGTGTCACGGTGAGCAGCATCTACCAATGGAGAATCCCAGTTCAAGTGAACATTCTTGTTGTTCTTGATGCTTGAAGTGAGGTTGAGAGGAGCATAATACTGAGCACCATCGCTGACGAAGGCTACTACAGAATCGCTCTTTGCAGACTCCTTGCCATTGTAAACCGCTGTAACCTGATAAGAATACTTGCCGTAAACCAGCTTGGTATCAGTGAACTGCATCTCCTTCACCGGAGCAGCATTCACCTTCACGTGGTTGCGATATACATTATATCCGTCAGCCACGGCAGAACCATTGCCCTTAGCCCATGTCAGAACAGTAGAAGCTGTTTTAGGAACAGCATTCAGACTCAACGGACGTGGAACAGAAGACTCAGATGTAGCATTCAGCTTGAAGCTGATGGTCTGTGCCTCCAACTCTGGGTTGGTGAACAGAGAAGCTGTAGTAGCATAGCTGTCACCCTTCTTTGCCTCCAGGGCATCGAGACCTACGCTGATTACCTGCTCAGCACCCGGCTCCAAAGTACCATGCTTAGGAGAGAGGTTGAGCCACTTGTTGGTCTCTGCCAGGGTATAGCTGAATACCAGGTTAGGACTCTGGTTGAGAGTTCCCATCAGAACCAGCTTGCCTGGAACTACATCCATAGAAGAGAACAGACCGCAGACATAGTTCTGACCGGTGGTCTGACCACCCAGTACATAGCCAGGAACATCAGTCAATACGTGCTTCACATCGGTCAGGGTACCCTTGGCGATGTCATACTGACGGAGCTGCAGCTTATCAAACTTATCTGAAGACTCGGCAGTCATATCAGACAACCAGAGGTATGGACCTCCAGGAGTTACGTCATCGTAGGCAGAACCATATACGGCGATGTTGCCATCAGAAGTCAAGGCAGACATCTTACGGATGAACTTACCCTTGCGGTCAACCAATCCGATGGTTGTAAAGGTACCAATCCAGAAGCCGTCGTAGGCTGGATCGTAGGTACAGTGGGTAATCTTCAGGTCGGATACACCACTCACGGTGATGATATCTACGATGCGACGGTTGTCGAAATCGAGTTTGAAGATACGGTTAGACCAGTCACTGCCGTAGAAGTAGCGGCCGTCGAAGGCAAGGTCGTAGAGCTTGTAATACATCTCTGGAATAGAGAACTGCTCGATGAACTTACCGTTCTTGTCGTACTTCCAGAACTTACCCAACTCGATGGAAGAAGTGGTATAGTAGTACTCACCATCGAAGGCGATAGACTTCTGCAAGTCGCCGGAGGTGTTCCATGAAGGCATGGTTTCCCAACGGTGAGAGATGTCGCCGGTGCCCTTGTTGGTATTCTCCTTGAGATACCAGGTCAAAGGACCGTTACCCTCGTTCTTGATGGTAAAGTTCTTGGTGATGTTAGCCTCAGCCTCCAGGTCTGCACTCACGGTGTTGGCAGAAAGCGCTACCTTTGGAGCCTCCAGGTTGGCTGTGAAGTTGTTGGTACCATCGGCCTTGACGGTCCATGTGCCCTTATACTCGTTGTAGCCCTCACGGATGATGCTTACGGTATAAGTACCCTCCTCTATCTGGTCGAGCTTGAGCACGCCATTCTTATCGGTAGTCTCGCTGATGACAGCGCCGTTATCGCCAGTCAGGGTAACAGGACATTTAGAGATGGTGCCAGATGGAGTCTTGACACTCAACTGCCCCTTAGCCCAAACCGGGTTCCATACCTTCACATCGTCCACGTACCAATAGTTAATCCACTTGGCATCGTCGCCATGAGCACGGAATCGGATCTTGAACAGATTATTGCTCAGATATTCACCGATAGAATAGGTATAAGTAGTCCAATCGAAGCCACCAGAGTAATTGTCGAATACATCGAGACCTTCCCAGGTCTTTCCACCATCGCTGCTCAACTCTACCTCCATGTAGTCAACATTGGTCTGCTCACTGTTGCGCAGACGCAGGTTGAAGCGCAGGTAGGTGTTGTCCTTGTCAGGAGTATTCAGCTCGCGGGTCTCCAGTGCCTGGTTGTAATTGGTCAAAGCCGACCAGCTGTAGGTAGCGGCAGGGTCAACCAATCCATACTCGTAGTAGTCGATAGACCACTTGCTCTCTGCGTTGTTGTCGAGGTTCACGGTAGTCCACTTGTCTGCATGGAGAGTCCAATCATCGAAGTCATCCTCGAAAGGCAACAGGCGGATATCCGGAACGCTCACCTTCAGAGGTTCACTCTGGGCAGACTCCTGACCATTCTGATGAACGGCAGTCACCGTATAGGTATAGTCAGCATAGTCTGGCACATTGTCGGTGTAACGTACGGAATCCATAGGAGTCTCGTTCACCTTCTTGCCGTCACGATAAACATTGAAGCCCACTATAGGGTTGGCAGCAGCCAGCTTCTTCTTGCTCTGTGAAGGACGGATCTTGTTGGTTCCCACGAAGATGTCATCGAGCATCATCATGAATCCACCCTCAGAAACGCAGTTGATGGTTACATACTTCGCCTCCTTAGGAATGTTATACTTCACGAGAGTCCAAGCCGCAGGAAGTTCTACGTATGGACCTTCGTTCACATACTTGAAGTCAGAAGGACGCTTGCCGGTGGTAGAATAACCTACACGCACACGTTCAGCGGCAAAGTTATCGCCCTCGATCTTGTAACTGCGAGCCATGAAACTAAACTGGAAGTCCTGGTCGAAGTTCAACTCTGGCGAGATGATGTAGTCGTTGTTCTTATCGTCGATAGAACTGAAATCCACCAGCATCTTCTTGCCTGAATAAGGCTGGTAATTAGGATTCTCGTTCACCGCAGGAGTAGTCTCCCAAGGATTCATGACCACGAAAGCCATCTTCTGACCCTGAGTTGGGAAGGAACAAGCCTGCCAGGTATAGGTATTGTTATTATCGGCGTCGATATACGACCAGCCCACATTACCGGCTGAATTGATGGCAAAGTCCTGATGATTCTCGAAATCATCGAAGTAGCCATCTGTCTTTTCTGGTGAAATCCAGCTCAACTTCACCGTCTTGTCGCTCACGTCCATCAGCTGGAGTCCGTAAGGCACGCCCTCGGCATTGCCTTCCACCTTCATCTTGGTATAGCGAACGACAGGTGCCTTGCGAGACTGAGCCACGAAATCCTCCGATGGCTTCACCTTCTCGCCTTCACCTTTCTTTCCATCAGTCAACGCATCGACCGAAGCCCAGACAGCTCCGCAGGTCATGGCAGCCAACAGGATGGCAGAATATTTATAATGTTTCATAAATGTTCTATTTGATGCTATTATTTATTATTTGATGATAATCTTGCTGCGATGGGTCTTGCCCTCGCCGCTTACTGTGATGATTGCCATACCGGTGCCTGCAGGAACCTGGAAGTTCAGGCTGCCAGAGCGAGACTCGGCAGTATAGAGCTGAACACCGGCAGCAGATGTACAGGTTACGGTGTAGCCTGCCTTGATGCCATCTACCTGGATGTTGCCACCGTTCACGTTGATGCCGATGCCTGTACCCTCGATGACATCCTGGACGCCTGTAGAGGTATTTGCCTGATAGTAAACAGGTGCAGACTCATCGTAGTAGAGGTTGCCCTTACCTGAAGCTACCCATACACGGTACTTGCCCTCATCATACTCGCCGTCTTCCTTGTTGGCAATAGGAATCACGTTTGTTCGTACAGAACCTGCAGCCAAGTCCTCATAAACCTTGCCATCGTTGTAGGTAAGCGTGAGATACTTGATGCGGCCAATTCTACCGCCATTCTTGAACTTGAAGCGCAGCTGTCTGTACTTCTTGTTCTCCAGATAGGTAGAGTAATCCTCTTCCTGACCTTCAGAATCATATTCCTTCAAGGTAATCTTGGCTCCCACGGCATTCCAGGTCTTGCCATCCTCAGTACCCTCGATGCTCAATTCAGAAGTACCGAACGGACCTGATGTTGTGACGATGAACTTGCAGTCCTTGATACCGTCAGGACAATCCTTCAGGGTAACAGAACCATTGCTGCGGAACTGGATAGAACCTGTACCCAAGACAACATCACCCTCTACCTTCTGATAGAAATCCATTGGGGTGAATACGGTCTGCGAGTTGGTCTTGTTGGTTTCTCTACTGAGGCAGAGATAGTAATTATCAGCACCTTCCACAGGGCTCCATGATGCAGTAAGCACATCATCGCCAGTTCTCTCCAGCTTCAGGTCCTTAGGAGTGTCGAGCTTCTGGGTTACCATCACGTTCCACAACCAGAGGTCGTTCTGCATTCTCTCTGAGCAGACACGGAAGGCAACATAGATATCCTTTCCTGCAAACTGGCTCAAATCTACCTCCTCAGCGTGCTGCTGTCCGAAGTAATCAGCAAAAGAGAAACGCTTCACGAGGTGGAAATCGTTCAGACTGTTGGTCTTGGTAGAAACCAATACCTCCAGGTCTTCCACACCATTCTGCTCTGTCACACCACGGGTGAAGAACATCACGCCCTTCTCTGGCACATGGAAGCGGCGACGGCTGATGAGATAATCATCTGCATCGTTCCAATAGTTCAGCGAATAGTGAACGGCACGGGCACTCTCGTCCTGATACCAGGTAGTACCATCACCGTTGTTATCAACAATCTGCCATCCGTCAGGGTTGCCGTCTGTCCAGTTCAGGAAGTCGCCGTAGAATGGTGTATCCAGAGTTACATTGGCGTATGCCCACTCGGTAGTGAACGGAACAGGTGAACCATATACCACGCTGCCATCGCTCATCTTCATGTAAGAGCGGACACTGTAGGTGGTTCCTGGCTGCAGGTCTTTGGCTGTGAAAGAAGCATTCTTGATGTCTTCAACCTTGCCTGCTGCGCTCACGCCATCGCTGAGTGTTGGGTCAGCAGAAGCGCCTTCCTTCCAGCAGAAGCCTACTTCATCCACATCAACCTTGTTGCTTTCGATGTTTGCCTTGAAGGTTGCCTGAGTATCGTAAATCTTCTCTGGCACAAGAGTCTTGATGAAGTTCCACTTGCTGGTACCGCCACTTACCTGGAACATCACGTTGCCGTCCTGCTCCATGATATTGGTGATAGGCACGTTAACCGGCTCCTTTTCCCAATTGAGAGAATTAGGAGTTGTGGTATCTGTGAAAGATGTATTGGCAGACTTACCTGGATAGGTATCACCGCTGCGGGTCACCTCGTTGTCGATGCCGTCGGCAGGAACGATATACATACAGCGATGCTTGGCACTGTTGTTTGGTCCGTTGATATCCCACCAGTCTTTCTTCATCTCATCGGTATAATCGTAATGAGTGATGAGCAGACCATGACCAGGGATATACTTGTCCCAACCTGTCTGCTGGCGGTTTTCCAGGATGAACCATTCCATACCTGTACCTGGTGTACGGTCTGGCTGGCAGTTGATGAAGCGTGCCTTGTTGTTGGCGATAGAAGTCAGGGTTACATCTTCAGGATTCTTCACCTCTACGATGTCCTCGCCTTCCTTCATCCATCCCATCTGCATACGCTCAAACGCCATCAGACAAGGAGGAGTGCGGCTGTCATTATTGTAACTACCAGAAGCATAAAGGCTGTAGGCACCCGGGTCGATACCCTTACCATTGCTGGTATCATCGGTGTCATACATATCCTTGAGACCCAGCACATGACCGAACTCATGGGTGAAGGTTCCGATACCATCCATAGATGGAACTACAGGAGCACCAGGCATACCAACCAGCTCGGCAGAGCAGGAATAGTCGTGAACCAGCACGCCATCGATGGTGGTGTTGTCATCCAGATACCAGCTGTGTGGCCAGATGTCATCAGCATTGGCTGTACTTGCCTCGCTGTAGCCGGCATAGATTACGTAGCAGTTGTCCATGATGCCATCGCCGTCGTTGTCAAACTGACGGAAATCCAGGTCAGGATTGTTCTTCTTGGCGAGCTCCACAGCCTCCTTCACCATGTCGCGTGGATTGGTATCAGTACCGCTGGTGCTGCTGCTGTTGCCACCATAGTAGGCTGTTGGCTGGGAAAGTGTGTATGGACCCACAACCTTGAAGTTAGGGATAAACTGACCCATGGAATTGTCGCGGTAGTAATCCTTCACACTACCCGTACCGCCGTTCTCGCTGTAACCAGGCTGGTTCAACCAGTGGTCGAAGTCCTGCTGGGTGTGGCGCAGCACGCTATCCTGGAAGTTAACCAGGACCACCAGATACTGCGATTCCTTGACAGCAGCTTCTCCGCTTCGTGTTTCAGCAGCATACTTGCGAGGAGCCACGATGCGGCGGCTCAGGAACTTGTTAGGTGCCTTCTTCATAATAGAAGTTCTGCTCAGAATGTCGGCAGTGGCATCTTTCGCACTGGTCAATGACTCCAGGAGTTTTTTCTCCTTGTCGGAGCGCACATCCACATTGTGTGCTCTCTGCTTGGTCATCACTTTCTTCTGGGTTTTCTTGTCGTAATCCACGTAACAGAAATAACCCTTCTTGTCCTTGTTCAGGAGAAATCCATCCGTAGTAGTAACGAAGTGGAAATTCTCATCACCTTGTATTCTGACCAACAAGGTGGTGCCATCAGGCTGCCGCATCATGATTGGATGGGGATATGCCTTAATAGCCCAAGTAGCTTGGGTATATCCCGCACACAAGACGGAAGCCAAAAGCAGTCTTTTGAGACCTCTCATAGTTTTCTCGTTATTTAATGTGTATTGTTATTAATAAATGCTTATTTTTTATCTTCTTTCTGTAGTTTCAACAGGTTTGGAGCAAGTGACATTTTGACGAAAAAGGGCGCAGGCGGAGTTTTTGCACTCCACTTGCACCTTTTATTATATGTGTCGTCTTATTACATGTATCATCATGCTCTGAGACCCATTACTTCTTGATTACAACCTTCTTGGTCTTACCGTTCGACTTGATGATATATACACCATTGCCGGAAATCTGGTTCACCTGAGTACCATCCATCTTGAAGATAGATACCTTGCTGTCGCCAGCTGCCTCGACGCCCCAGATACCTGTTGAAGGATCAGACAGCCATGTGAAGTCGGTAGCACCGTAGGAATCAACAAACTGGAAGTAAACATCGCCAGCTGCTGCCATCTCCTTGTCAAACTCATAAATGTATGAGCCATCAGGAGCCTGTACGTAGTTAACTCTTACCTCCTCAGCATTGGTACCCTTCTTGGCATCCTCGAGACTGTTATAGAGATAAGTCATCAGATAGCCATTCAGGCGGAAGGTTGTCTTGCCTTCTGGGAGTGAAGCCTTCAACCATACTGGGGTGCTGCGGGAAGCTCCATTAACCGTAATGGTCTTACCTGCTGTGATAACCAATGGATTGGTTGCAGTCTCACCTGGCTGAGCCTGATGCTTGGTAAACTTGATCTTGCTACCAGTCACAGTACCTGCGATAACGCAGTGGATGTAGAGCTTATCACCCTTGCTGACTGTTACCTTACCTTTATATACAGTAGTAGAAACATTACCGACAATCTCTGTACCCATCATGGTTGTTCCGTATGGCTCATCATTCTTGATGATTTCGATACGGTCGCTGCCACCATTGTAACCATGGTCGCAGGCAAAGTCGAGAACACCATCCTCAGTTACGTTATACTGCAACCAGAGGTCAGCAGCACCAGCCTTGGTGAATGTATATTCATCATCCTCCATCACGATAGGGGTGGTGCGAGACTCACCGGCAGAGAACTCCTTCTCTTCCAGGTACATGGTTGTACCTACCTCTGCACCAGTTACCTTAATCAGATAAGTGGTTCCAGCTGTAGCCTCGATAAAGAAGTCGGTACCCTTGTTGATGGCTGTGTATTCACCATCCCACTGGCCTGTACCTCTAGGGAAGCTGACGGTAACACCTGGTTCTACCTCTACATTGAGCTTGCCATTCTTGGTAGCTGTATATTTGAAGTATTCTGTGCCCTCAACGGTGATTTCGTTCTCACCCTCCACAGCTTCAGCTGGGTTTGTTACAAGAGAACCCTTCTCTACATCCAGGTATGAAACCTTGAATGCCAATGGATTATCCTCATTGGCAGTAACCTTCAGAATGTAAGTAATATCGGAAGACTGGCCACCTACATAGGTCTTCAGCAAACCATCCTTTACTGTAGCAGCACCATATTCGCCATTCTGCTGGTTGTAGAAGAGGATAGAAGTAGCTGCATCGAGATTGGCATCTGTCTCAACCGTAACAAACTTCTCTGTGTTGGCAGGAACCGTGAGCTTATAATAATAGGTACCCTTTGCACTAGGCAAAGTCTTCTCTGCTGGGAGATTGGTCAATTCGAAGGCTGTATTCACAGTCTCACCTGGCTGGTAGTCCTGCATTTCTGCCTTGATTACATCCTCGGCAGCAGAATCCTGCAACTTGTTCACTACAATATAATAGGTAGAACCAGTATAAGGAATCTCCACGCGGACATTATAGGTACCCGCCTCAGAAGAAGCAGCTACCTGCTGATAGGTGATGTTGCTCAAGCTGGAATATACCTTTACCTGACCGCCAGCAAGCACAGCATCGCTGGAGATGTTCAGATAACCAGTCTTGGTTGGAGTATAAGTAAAGTAATAGTCGCCCATCTCAGCAGGCACCTTGTTCTCACCCTCGTTCAAAGCGAAAGGCATCTCAAGAGAACCAGCCTTCACCTCTACGAGCTTAGAGTTTGCGATGACACTACCCTGAAGGTTCAGAGCGATGGTATAGGTCTTACCCTTCTCAACGCTTACTTTCAGCACATATCCACCTGCAGTCTGATCATATTGTGCAGAAATGTAGTTACCATTTACTGTGGCACCTGAAAGGTAGCTTGAGAAAGAGAACTGAAGCTGAGCTGTCTTCTCAGCAGTATAGGTAACATAGGCAGTAGTGTTCGCATACTGAGCACCCAGCGGGTCACCCAAGAACAACTCCTCACCAACCTTCAACTCTACAGGATCCTCCTGAGAGAGACCCTTGCCATAAGAAGCCATCTCTGACAAATCAAGGTTGAAACCAGACTCACCTGTCATGTTCATGACGAAATAGTAGGTCTTACCCTTTTCCAAGGCATACGCTTTAGAAGGATAGTTCAAGCTTGCGCCACCCAGGGCGAGGGAGTCAGTTCCTTCTGTCTGTATAAATACAGTAGGAACATTGATTGATCCTGACAATGGAGTAACCTTGGCAAGATAGTTCTTGTCTGCTGTAAACTTCCAATAAGTGTTCTTAGCCTCACTGCTCTCAACCTTGAAGGTATTCTGACCCTTCTGGGCGGTAAGAGCCGACTGAATAGATGTCTGTGCCATTGCTACAGAAGAAAGGCACAATGCTGTCGCAAAAAGTAAAACTTTTCTCATACTCTCGACTTTTAAAATTTATGTTATTTGAAATTATTATTCGTAACTCATCACGCATCTTTAGCGTTAATCTTCCTCTCATTTGGCGGCAAAGGTAATAATTTATCCCGAAACTCACAAGAATTTTTGCATAAAATCTACATAAAACCAACTTTTCCTTACAAAAAAACCTCAACAGGCACTAAAAATGCAATTTTTCATCCATTCGTACCTCGCAAAACGTCAAGTTATTAGAAAATATAGCTTTTTATTTTATATTTTCACAAAAACATTTGCAAGGAATATAAAAAATGCTTAATTTTGCACCGCTTAAGGAGACAACCCTTCAAAAAGGGCTCAGATATGACGAAAAAAATTAGTAGAATACACTTTAAAATAAGTAATAACAATTAATAAAAAAAAGAAAAGAGATCTATGGAAAAAAGACTCATGATGTTTATTGCCTGCGTCTTCCTGAATTTGGGAATAGCGCTGGCACAAACTCACGTTTCTGGTGTAGTAACCTCTTCTGAAGACGGTTCACCGATTATCGGTGCATCTGTCAAGATTGTGGGTACTACTTCTGGTACTGTTACCGACATCGATGGTAACTTCACTCTGGAAGTTGAAAGCGACAAAGTAGAGCTGGAGTTCAGTTACATCGGCATGGTGACAAAGAAATTAAAGGCATCAGAGAAGATGCAGGTTGTTTTGAATCCTGACACACAGATGCTGGAGCAGGTAATCGTTACCGGTTATGGTGCTGCCAAGAAGCTGGGATCTGTTGTTGGCGCTATTTCCAACATCGGTGAAAAGAAGTTGGAAACAGTCGTAACACCAAACTTTACCGACGCTCTTGCCGGTCAGGTATCTGGTTTGTCTGTTCTGTCATCTGCCGGTGACCCTTCACAGTCAGCACAGATCCGTCTGCGTGGTGTCAACTCTATCGGTTCTTCAAACCAGCCTTTGTTCATTCTCGATGGTTCTCCTATCACTGCTAGCTTCTTCAGCACATTGAACCCATCAGACATTGCCAACATCACCGTTTTGAAGGATGCTGCGTCAACCTCTATCTATGGTTCACGTGCTGCTAACGGTGTAATTGTTATCACTACCAAGCAGGCTAAGTACAACGAGTCAGTTCAGCTCACTGTAAAGGCACAGTATGGTATCTCTTCTGCTACCAGCAAGGGCCAGGAGATGATGAACTCTCAGCAGTACATCCAGTTCCGTGACCTCATCGGACAGCCTGTAAACGACAATATCCGCAACTTGGTTAATAAGTATGGTATCAGCACCGACTGGCGCGATGAGATGCTCAAGAACTCGGCTCCAACATCTGATATCAACGCTACCTTGCAGGGCGGTGGTCAGACCATGAACTACTTCGTTTCGTTCAACCACCATCAGGAGGATGGTCTGATCGAGGCTTCCAACATGCGCCGCAGCACTTTGGCTGCCCGCCTCAACTCTCGTCTGAACAAGTTCTTCAAGGTGGGCTTCAGCTCAAACTTCGGCGTTCAGGATTACAGCCAGAACAGCCAGTGGGCAGACAACAGCCAGATTTATGCAGCCAACCCATTGGTAGCAGCCAAGATGGCATTGCCATACGATGCACCTTATTATTATAGCTTCGACGAAGCAGGTAATCTGGTAAAGGGCGACCGTGCAGCCGGCCTCCTCTACTCTCAGTTCCTGTTGCCTTGGTTCACTGTAGCCAATACAAACCAGGACCGCAAGAATGTAACCATCAACCTGTCATTGAACGAGCAGTTCACTCCTCTTGAGGGATTGACTTTCACAGCCTTGCAGTCTATGTTTGGCTACGACCTCACATCCGACAGAGCTAGTCTCCCATACGATCAGTTCACTACCCCAATGGGCCAGGTGATTGATGCTCATACCGGTGGTGTTGCTTCAAACTTCAGCCGCTACTATGCTTACACATTGACTCATACAGCAGAGTACCGTCATAACTTCGGTCCTCATTACGTAAACCTGCTGGTGGGTGAGGAAACCCGCATCCAGAAGGGTCGTGGTATCGGTATCGTAACTACTGGCCAGACAGATTCTCGCCGCATGCTGCTGAACACAGCTACTACCATCACACCATCAGCTCAGACTGATAGCCGCTCAGAGGAAGTAGCCAACTCTCTCTTCGGTACAGCCGAGTACAACTACAACGAGAAGTATTACGTATATGCTTCACTCCGTACCGATGGTAGCTCTAAGTTTGCTCCAGATCACCGTTGGGGTACCTTCGGTTCCCTCGGTTTGAAGTGGAATGCCAAGCACGAGAACTTCCTCCGTGGTGTAAAATGGCTGGACGACCTGACCGTGAGCGCCAACTATGGTACTACCGGTAACGACTCAGGTGCCGGTTCTTACGATTTCTACGGACTCTTCGGTTCCGGTAGCAACTACAACGGCGAGGGTTCCATCGATATCACCCAGGCTAGCAACGACAAGTTGACTTGGGAGAAGGTGAGCAAGCTGAACATCGGTTTGAACTTCGGTTTGTTCAACCGTGTAACCGTAGATGCCAACTTCTATCGCAACGAGACATCTGATATGCTGATGGAGATTCCTTACTCTATGACCACAGGTTTCACCTCAGGTATGGGTAACATCGGTACCATGGTAAACAAGGGTTTCGAGACAACCGTAAACGTTGACCTCATCAAGACCCGCGATATGAGCTGGAGTGTATCTGCCAACATCTGCTACAACAAGAACGAGATTACAGAGCTGTTTGCAGGTCGCAATGAATACGTGCTTTCAGGCACTGGTCTGAAGTTGCAGGTGGGTCATGCCTACGGTGAGTTCTACAATGTACGCTATGCAGGTGTTGATTCACGCACCGGTGAGCCTATGTGGTACGACAAGAACGGCAACCTTACCAAGACATACGACGAGACCAACAACTCTGTGTTCCTGGGCAAGAACCGTTATGCACCATGGATTGGTGGTTTCGGCACCAACTTTACCTATAGAGGCCTCAGCGTTATCGCAGACTTCGCTTGGCAGTCGGGCAAGTACATGCTCGTCAACGACGACTACTTCATCAAGAATGCCAACATGGGTACATCTTATAACCAGTGCGTAGATATGCTGAACGTCTGGACTACTCCAGGCCAGGTTACCGATATTCCTGCTTATGGTTACGAGACTTACATCGACGACCACACGCTGAGCAATGCTTCATTCTTGCGCATGAAGACATTGACCATTCAGTATCAGTTGCCAAAGAGCTGGATGCAGACCGTGCGCTACATCAAGGACATCAAGGTGTTCGGTATCGCCCGCAACCTCTTTACCATCACTCCATTCGAGGGCTACGATCCAGAGCCAGACAAGAACCTGGTTCAGTTCAACTATCCAAACACCCGCCAGTTTGTGATTGGTGCAGAGTTAACATTCTAAACAAAAAGTATTACTAGAAAAGAATTATGAAGAAGATATATTTTTCATTGATGCTTCTGTGCGCGATGGCGTTCACATCCTGCAGCATGGACAAGGCTCCATACGGTTCGCTGGATGACAACACAGCCATCGAGAAGGAGAAGGACCTTCGCCAATTCCGCAACGCTCTCTACACCAACCTGCGTGCGGTGACATCTGGCTCTTGGCTTTACATGTCAGATATACAGATGGACGAGTTCCACGGACTGATCAGCAACGGTAACCGTCTCGGTCAGTTCTCAAATGGTGTAATTACCATCACCGACGGTGACGTTTCCAGCAAGTGGAGCGGCAGTTATTCCATGATTGCCACAGCCAATGCCATCATCGAACGTGCAGCCAACATGCAGGCAAGCACAGCCTTCAGCGATAAGGACAAGATTGCCTTCGCTCACTATGATGCCGAGGCACACTTCGTACGTGCTTACATGTATTTCTGGTTGGCAGACCACTTCTGCCAGTCATACACCCAGTGTGACCCAACCAAGCCTGCAAGCGGCCTTCCTCTGACCACCGTTTACAAGCCAACAGGTAATCTCAACGACTATCCTAGCCGCTCAACCTTGGCAGAAACCTTCACTCTGATTGAGGAAGATATGCAGAAGGCATACGATGGCTTGGTAGCATACGAGAAATCGGGTGTAAAGGTTGCCAAGGAAGAGGCTCAGCCTCTGGCTTACATCCATTCACAGACCGTTCAGGCTCTCCAGGCTCGCGTTGCCTTGGTAAAGGGTGACTGGGCTAATGCTGCTAAATATGCAAAGGCTGTCATCAACTGCGGCAAGTACAAGCTGACCACCATCAACGACTATGCCAAGCTCTGGAGCAAGGACGAGGGTACAGAAATCATCTTCCGCCCTCTGATGACTGCACAGGAGCTGGGTGGTTCCAACGGCGAATACTACGTAAGTGAGTCGGAGACCAAGGCAGACTATATCCCAACAACTGCCACCTTAGACCTCTTGTGGGCAACCGAGGGTGATGTTCGTGCCGAGGTATTCCTGAAGCAGTATGACAACCTTCAGGTTGAGGGTAACAGCTACGAAGCGTTTGCTTTCAACAAGTTCCCTGGCAACTCAGACCTCCGCACTGGCAGTAACAACAACCTCATGAACATGAGCAAGCCATTCCGCCTCTCAGAGATGTATCTCATCGTAGCCGAGGCAGAAGCTCACATGGAAAACCTGGAAGAGGCTAACAGATATCTCAACATCCTCCGCAGCAACCGTATCGTGGATTATGCAACAGAGAACTATAGCAAGCTGAAGGATCTCTTCCTTGCAGTAGAAGAAGAGCGTGAGCGTGAGTTCATCGGCGAGGGTATGCGCATGAGCGACATCCGCCGTTACGGCAAGGGCTTCCAGCGCAAAGCCAACCACGATGAAAACGAGACGCTGAATGCCATCATCGTGAAGCAGGGCAGAGCCATGAAGTATGAGGCAGGCGACTACCGCCTTACCTGGCCTATTCCTAAGGCAGAGATAGATGCCAACCCTCACTTGGCTGGCCAGCAGAACCCAGGTTATTAATCTAGTGTAGTAATCAACAAGAATTCATTTGAATATGAAATACATCAAATTATTAATGTTGCTGGCAGTGGTCACCTTCTTCGGTGCCTGCTCTAGCGACGATGACTCATGGAACTCTGCTTCTGACGTTACAGTAAGCATGAAGAATCCTACCATGGTCATCAAGGAGAATATGGGCCTGACCAATGTGCCTATCGAGGTAAAGGGCAAGACCAACGGTAATGTGTATGTTACCCTCGCAGTGAAGGAAGTGGGCAGCAACCCTGCCAAGGAAGACGTACATTATTATATTACAGACAAGACCATCAATATCTCAGACAGCATCGGATATGTAGAGGTGGAGCCTGTGGATGATGATGAAATCAACGCCGACCGCACCTTCGAGATCACCATCGTTGAAGCCAAGGGTGCCAAGATTGGCAATGCAACAACCCAGGTTTCACTGCGAGACAACGATGCTCAGATTTACGAGAGACTCCAGGGTAAGTGGAAGCTCACAGGCGTAAGCCGTCAGGGCTCACCAATGGAGGCTGTTGTGACAATCATCGGTGCCAGCGATGATTCTGAAGCCGATTACAACAATACCCTGTATATGAACGGTATGGCTGTAAGTACTTCTTCTGCACGCTTGTCATTCCACTATGACGAGGATAAGAAGGAGGGTTATGTGGCATTCGACAACCTGGGCAAGTATAACTTCATCGAGGGTTACGACTTCACCAAGGATCTGGGCTTCATGGGTAACATCATGCTGCACAACCTGTCAAACGGTTCTCTCACCACAACCCCTATCAAGGGTACATGGAGCGAGGACTGCAAGGAGATTGTCTTCGACCAAGACCAGGTACTGTTCGGTGGTATCTATACCCCAGGTGGAACCTTCACCGGTTATGAGTTCTTCAGCGTAACGAAGATCAAGCTCACAAAGATGAAATAAAGTGAAAGTATTAATTTGATATATAAGAGAGAGATAACACATGAAAGCATTGGGTTATCTCTCTCTTTTTTGCAGATTTCATACCCCGCGCAACTTACAAATTGAAAGGATGAGGGGAAATGAACATTTTGAAAAGCAAATGTAGCTTAAAAAATGTAAGCTAATCTGCTGAATCTCAATTTTTATGCTTAACTTTGTCAACGTATAAAGAAATTAGTTATAAGACAACTTTAATAAAACGTTTTATGAAGAAAAAACTGTTAGTCCTCATGTCTATGTTGCTGGCGGTTTCTGCCATCCATGCAGTACCTGCCAAGCGAGGCATCTGGAAGACCTTTACACTCAAGAACGGACAGGCTGTCCAGGTTCAGTTGTGTGGTGACGAGTTCCTGCGCTTTTGGGAAGACAAGGCAGGCAACCGCTATTCTTACGACACATCAGATGGTTTGAAGCCAGCCAACATGGCTCAGCTCCAGGAGCGCAGCAGAGTGATGCGCCAGCAGGCTTGTCCTGAGAACATCATCAAGAAGAACCTCCTTTCCGGTAACGCCAATGGCAGCACCAGCATCACAAGAGCCTCTTCTTACACCGGCAAGAAGAAATGTCTCATCCTGCTGGCTCAGTTCTCTGACAAGAAGTTCACCATGGAAGACCCTAAGGCTTTCTACAACCGCTTGGCTAACGAGCCAGGATTCAGCGAGGGTAAGTTCAAGGGTAGTGTGGCTGATTACTTCAAGGCGCAGAGCAACGGCAAGTTTGAGTTAGACTTTGACGTGGTGGGTCCTTATACCCTTAGTGAATCAGCTTACTATGGCAAGAACGACGGTGATGCACAGGACGTCAACGTTCAGGCGATGATTTCAGGCTGTCTGGGCAATGCTGTGGCTGAAGGTATCGACTTCGCTCCATACGACTGGGACGGTGACGGACAGGTAGAGATGGTATTCGTTGTCTACGCAGGTCGTGGCGAAGCTACTGGCGGTGGCGATGACACCATCTGGCCACACAAGGGAAGAATGGTTTCTCCTGTTGCTTGCGGCAAGAAGACCGTAGTGGATTATGCCTGCTCCAACGAGCTTTCCGTATCCAACGAAGTAGATGGTATCGGTACCATCTGCCATGAGTTCTCTCACTGTCTGGGCTATCCGGATGCATACGACGTGAACTATACAGGCTTGTATGGTATGGGAACCTGGGACTTGATGTGCCAGGGTAACTATAATGACAACGGCTTTACTCCTGCCGGCTATACTGCTTACGAGAAGTATGCTGCTGGCTGGATTTCTCCAATCGAACTGAAGGAGAATACATCAGTATCAGGAATCAAGCCGCTGGCTGACGGCGGTGATGCCTACATCTTCAGAAATCCAAATCATGCCGACGAGTACTATCTGATTGAGAACCGTCAGCAGAAGGGTTGGGATGCTGCCTTGGCTGGTTCAGGTATCATGATCAACCACATCGACTACAATCTGAAGGCATGGAATTACAACATTCCAAACTCCATGATGGCTGGTATCAACGACCATGAGCGTATCACCTTCGTTCCTGCCGACAACGTGAAGAGCGAGAAGACTGAGGAGTATGATGCATGGCCTTACGGAAACAAGAACCGCCTGGCAAACAACACCACTCCTGCCTGCACATCTTATAATCTGAACACCGATGGCACCAAGTTGATGAACATCATCCTTTCAGATATGGCTATCGCTGCAGACGGTACAGCCTCTTTCACTTTCCAGAACCTGAACAAGACTGCCTCTGAGCAGAATTATATCTTCCAGGAAACATTCGACAAGTGTCTGGGTACAGGTGGCAACGACGACAAGGGCTTCTATACAAGCGGCAACGCCAACCAGTTTGCCAATGGTGCATTCTCACCAGACAAGAACGGCTGGACATCTAATGTACAGACCTATAAGGGAGGCTTCCAGTGTGCACGTGTAGGTAAGCGAAATGCCACAAACATCACCTTCACCTCTCCTGAGATCAAGATCAACGGCGATGTAACTCTTACATTCAAGGCTGCTCCTTACGCTCAGTCAAACAAGACTATGACCGTAACCGTCAGCAACGGAACTGTAGAAAACGGTACATTCAACCTGCTGCCAAACCAGTGGACAGAATGTACAACCAAGATTACAGCCAACGGCAGAGTGAAGATTACCTTCGCATCAGACGCATTCTTCATCGATGAGGTATACGTATCAGAAGGCGCAACTTCCGGCATCAGCAACATCGAGTTGAGCAACAAGGAAGTAAAGGCATATTACAATGCCCAGGGCGTTCAGTCTGACGTACCATTCCCAGGACTCAACATCGTGAAGTTCACCGACGGTACAGTAAAGAAGATATATAGAAAGTAAGCAGATATATCCCATAGAATCATAAACATAAAAAATATAAAAGAATAAGAAATGAGAAATATTTACTTGATGTCAGCAGCACTTGTCTTGATGACAATGTCTGCCAACGCTCAGAGCATGAAGCGCATCAACAAGGAGGTAACAGCCAAGACATGGGTAGAGACTACTGCTCCACAGAAGGCAGCCAAGAAGATTACAACCCGTGCCGGAGAATTGGAAGCAAACCAGCGCTATATCAACTACAGCTACGACGAGAGCTATGTATGGCCAGCTACATTCCCAGCAGATACACAAGGAGCTATCTCTTTGGGTACACTGTTCTACAGCGACGCATTCAAGAAATTCGAGGGTTGCAAGATTGTGGGTGCCCGCTTCTATGTCAACATTCCTATCGGCGCAAGCAAGGTGGGTGTATGCCACGTGAAGATAGAGAACGGTACTCCTTATGTAGGCGATATCCTGGCATCAAAGGAAGTGCCTTCAACTGTAGCACACTGGAACTACGTCTGGTTTGATGAGCCTTATAAGATTGATACAAAGACCTTCGACGGTTTGTTGCCATATTATGACTTCACACCAAGCAACATGAGTGCAGATGCAGGCAACCCTATCGCCTCATCAGGTACTTGGGCAGGAACTTGCGGTGCTTTGGCTTTTGGTGACATAGATGGCAAGCACGACCCAAACACTTGGGCATGGCAGCCTATCTACATTGGAACTGACGGTTCTAACCTCATGATCCAGCTCATCATCGAGAAGGAAGACGGCAACTTCATCCTCCACGACCTGGTAATGGGCAAGATGGCAATGGTTCCATTCGCAAAGAGCGGCAACACTACAGGCTTGGCCTTTACATGCCACAATGACGGACGTGACAACATCACAAACGTAAAATTCGGCATTGAGGTGGATGGCGAGAAGATGGGTACCTTCACTTACGACCAGAAGACTGCCGGTGATGCCTTCAGAGAAATCACAGATGCCGACAATTCAAATATCCAGGTAGGTCTTCCTATTGACAAGGATTGGAGCATCGGCGAACATGAGGTAACTGTATATCCTGTGCTTGTGGAAGGAAAAGAACCAGAGGGCGACCTGACCAACGACAAGCTGACCACCAAGTTCAAGGTATATAAGGACAACTTCGACCGCACCAAGAACCTGGTAGAGTTCTACGCATGCCAGTTGTCAAAATACACTTACTTTGCTGACCAGGTACTCACCAAGACTGCCAAGGCTCGTGAAGACGACGACCTTGCCATCGTTTCTATCCACGGAGAAAGCCAGCAGCAAAACGAAGATGGATCTGTAGAAACACTATCAGATGTATTCACTGTACCAGAGGCTAACAAGTTGGCTTACTACTCTACCCCATCAGATGGTTCAGGTGCCTTCAACAGATACTTCTACGATAATGACGTAATCAATTACGAGAAGGCTTTGACAGTGAACATGGCTGCTCAGGATCCAAGCGACCAGGAGAATGTTGTTGGCATGCTCAACACCATCATCAACCAGTCTGCAACATATTATCCATCATTCTCTACCGTAGGTATCGATTCTAAGCTTGATGACGCAACTGGCAAGTTGACTATCAAGGTAATGGGTAAGCTCATCAACCAATACCAGCAGCTGATTGGTGATGATGCACGCCTCACCGTTTATCTGACAGAGGATAAGGTTATCGGCAAGCAGAACACCGGTGGTTCCATTGCAAAGCCTAGATTCACCCACAACCACGTATTGCGCAAGATCGTGACTGGCACACTCGGTGATGCACTCCAGACCAACGGCAACAGCTACGAGAACGACTATGAGATTGAACTTGATGATGCTTGGAAGAGCAAGAACATGAACATCATTGCGTTCATCAGCCGCCCAATGACAGAGAAGGAGGAGGATGGCAAGACAGCTCTTGCTTCAGCCATGAACGATCTCTGGGTAGACAATACCAACATGGTAGCAGTTGGCGACAGTGACCTTACCGGCATTTCTGACGTCATCAACTGGAATGATGTGAAGGAGGTAAGTCGTTACACCATCGATGGCCAGAAGCTGAATGCCCCAATGAAGGGTGTCAACCTCGTGAAGCTTTCAAATGGCAAGACCATCAAGGTCGTTGTAAAGTAACAAAGTACACCTTATTATATAGGTATCATTATAATAGGTATCATCATAGGCTGCCTTCCCAGCTAGCCTATTAACAAAAAAAGCTCCCTTGGCATTTCCTAGCCAAGGGAGCTTATTTATTATACCATATTCCCTAATGCACATATCCTATCAACTGCTCAGTTCTATCCACCAGGAAAAGAGGGATATTGATAAAAGAATCATCCTTCTTGAGATTAAGCATGGAGTATCTGATACGCAGACGGGGAGAATACTTTTTGTTATACTCTATCAAACTGCGCCCGGTAACACTTGTTCCCGACTTCACCTCCATAGGAATCACATCCAAACCACGCTGAACGATGAACTCTACTTCAGCCGTATTTCCTGATGCCCAATAATGAGAGCAACGGATGCCATTGGTCACCAGACTCTGAAGAACATAGTTCTCTGCCAAAGCACCCTTATATTCCTTAAAGATTGGATTATCACTCAAATATGCCTCAGGACTCAACTCTGCAAGAACGCGCAACAGGCCCACATCAAGACTGTAAATCTTGAAGATGCTTAAATCTTCATAAGATTTCAATGGCACCTGCGGAGTAGAACACAAACTTACCTTGTATATCAATCCTGCATTCTGAAGCCATGTAAGAGCATCCTCATATTCACGGGCTCTCGCACCAGGTCGAACCAGCTGATAAACAAATTTCCTATTCTCCTTGGCCAACTGTGACGGCAATGACCGCCAGACATGCGAAATTCTATTGGCAAGCAAAGGCGTGGCATGCTTCACAAAATCCAGGGAATAATCCTGCAGTATATTACGAAGCGTAGTTTCCACACCATTCAAATCTTTCTCTATCATCTTCATCGCCACTGCCGGCATTCCACCAGAAATGCGATAGGCGGTAAAGGCTTGCGAAAGACGGTTAAAAAACACATCAGGAAGCGGGTCCAGACTATCTATCGACATATAATATTGATAGAGTCCGGCATCACGCTGCTCCAGAAACTCAGAAAAAGTAACGGGATACATGTTCATGTGATCCACCTTTCCCACTGGAAACGAAAATCCCTGATGCCCAAAAGCCAACCCCAAGAGCGAACCTGCACAAGCCACAGCATACTCGGGGGTCTTTTCGCAGAAATATTTCATGGCACTAATGGCTTCCGGACAATCCTGTATCTCATCAAGAATAAGCAAAGTCTTGTGAGGCAAGATTGGCTCGGATGTAAGATACGACAGCTGCTCGATGATTTGCTGCGGGTTCTTGGTCTTGCGAAAGATGTCGCAAACACCCTCTTCTTCATCAAGACTGAAATAAGCACAATGCTCAAAACAATCTTCTCCAAATTTCTTCAGCACCGATGTCTTGCCTACTTGTCGAGCTCCCAGCATCATCAATGGCTTGCGGTCTCTGCGCTCTTTCCATTGCTTCAATTCGTGAATAATCGTTCTGTTAAACATTTCCCTATATTTTTAATTGAAGTGGGGAAAATGTGGAATTTTACACATTTTTGGTATCTCTTTTGTGTAATTCTCCACATTTTCCACACTTGAATCCATTATTATGGGGCAAAAGTACTAAAAATCAGGCAACGAAACAAACTTCCTCACGTTCTTTATATTACTTTTAACCAACTTTACCATATTCCCGGAACCAAAGGGGGCACTTGAGACTACGTAAAGAAACAAAAAATGAGGGTGCTCAATGGACTTGACACACCCTCACTCTTTTTTATTATTTCAATTCCTAATCCAGGAAATATTATCTGATAAACAGCAGCTCACGATACTTTGGCAAGGTCCAAAGCTCATCGGCTACGAGAAGCTCGAGCTTGTCTATCTGATAACGGATTTCCTCCATCTTTGGAGCCACCGTGTCATGATAAGCTACCGCCTTCTCTCGCTCGCTCTCTATCTTGTTGGCTACCTTGCGGGCATCTACCAATGCCTCTACACCACGCTCTATCGACTCGGTGCGCTCGGCAATCTCACGGATAATCTTCACATTGCGGGCTGTAAGCTTCTTGCCTTCCTCGCCACCGAAAATGTGAATCATGCCCTCTACGTTCTTTGCCAGACGGCTCTGGTAGTGGGTAGCCACTGGGATGATGTGGTTCATGGTCAGGTCGCCCATCACACGAGCCTCAATCTGAATCTTCTTGGTATAAGTCTCCCACTTCACCTCGTTGCGTGCCTTCAGCTCGCTCTCGCTCATCACGTTGGTCTTGGCAAACATCTCGATGCTCTCCTTGTCCAGATAACGGTCGAAGACCACTGGGCAGGATGCCTCGCAATCCAAGCCACGCTTCTGAGCCTCTTCCTTCCACTCATCAGAATAGCCGTTGCCATCGAAGCGGATAGGCTTGCAGGTCTTGATGTCCTCACGAACCACATCGATGATAGCCGATGTCTGGTCCTCACCCTTTGCTATCAAGGCATCCACACGAGCCTTGAAGTTAACGAGCGCCTCAGCTACGGCAGCATTCAATACGATGAGAGAAGATGCACAGTTGGCCTCAGAACCTACGGCACGGAACTCGAAACGGTTGCCGGTGAAGGCGAATGGTGAGGTACGGTTGCGGTCGGTGTTATCAATCATCAGCTCTGGAATCTCTGGGATATCCAGCTCCATACCCTTCTTGCCGGCAAGGGCAAAGAGTTCTTCCTTATCAGCCTTCTCGATATGGTCGAGCAGATCGGTGAGCTGCTTGCCGAGGAATGAAGAGATGATGGCTGGAGGTGCCTCGTTGGCTCCCAGACGATGTGCATTGGTAGCACTCATGATAGATGCCTTCAAGAGTCCGTTGTGCTTATAGACACCCATCAGGGTCTCTACGATGAAGACTACGAAACGGAGGTTATCCTCCGGAGTCTTGCCTGCAGCATGCAGCAACACACCGGTATCGGTGCAGAGGCTCCAGTTGTTGTGCTTACCCGAACCGTTGACACCGGCAAATGGCTTTTCGTGCAGGAGCACACGGAAACCGTGCTTATGTGCCACACGCTTCATCAAACTCATGAGGAGCATGTTGTGGTCAACGGCAAGATTGCACTCCTCATAGATTGGCGCCAACTCAAACTGGTTTGGAGCCACCTCGTTATGACGGGTCTTGCAAGGAATGCCGAGTTCGAGTGCCTGGATTTCCAGATCCTTCATGAAAGCCTGCACACGCTCAGGGATGGTTCCGAAATAATGGTCGTCCATCTGCTGGTTCTTAGCAGAGTCGTGTCCCATCAGGGTACGGCCCGTGAGCATCAGGTCAGGACGTGCCGAGTAAAGGCTCTCATCTACCAGGAAGTACTCCTGCTCCCAACCGAGATTGGTCTGCACTTTCTTTACCTGTGGGTAGAAATAGTGGCACACCTCGGTAGCCGCCTCGCTCAGGGTATGGAGCGAGCGGAGCAATGGAGCCTTGTAGTCCAAAGCCTCACCGGTATAAGATATAAAGATGGTAGGGATACAGAGGGTATCGTCGATGATGAACACAGGCGATGTAGGATCCCATGCAGAATAGCCACGAGCCTCGAAGGTGTTGCGGATACCGCCGTTAGGGAATGAGCTGGCATCAGGTTCCTGCTGGACAAGCAACTTGCCAGAGAATTCCTCAATCATACCACCCTTTCCGTCATGCTCCACGAAGGCATCATGCTTCTCGGCAGTACCTTCTGTCAATGGCTGGAACCAGTGCGTATAATGTGTTACCCCGTTTTCCTCAGCCCAGAGCTTCATGCCGGCAGCCACGGCATCAGCGATGGAACGGTCCAGACGAGTACCGTTATCAATTACATCGATGAGTTTCTCGTACACATCAGATGGCAGATACTTGTACATCTTCTGGCGGTTGAATACATACTTGGCGAAGTACTCCGAAGGGCGCACCTTGGGAGTTTCTACCTCTACAGGTCTTTTCTTAAAGGCCTCGGCTACAACCTCAAATCTCAAATTAGCCATTCTTCTTTTATTATTTTATAAGTTTGCGGGTGCAAAGTTACGAAATAATTGGCTAACTGCTACCATCTTGGTCGTTTTTTTATGCATAATTCAAACTTTTCTTATTCTTAGCCTGCAAAAGATAAGACAATTCACGCATATTATTTCTCGGATTTGAGTATTTTATCGCTGATTATTTCTCGGATTTGAGTATTTTAACGCGATTTATTTCTCGGATTTGAGTATTTTCGCTATATTTGCAACTGTTATTCAAACAGTTACGATTATGACAGAATATATACATAGAAACATAGACTCAGAACTCATCGCCTGGAAGGAAGATTCCATGCGAAAACCCTTGCTGCTTCGTGGTGCCCGACAAGTTGGAAAGTCATCAGCAGTCAAAAACTTTGGGAAGCAATTCGAGTATTTCGCCGAGGTAAACTTCGAACGTAACAAGGCAATCAAAACCTTCTTCCAGGGGGATATTGACGTACGATTGATTGCTAAAAAAATCAGTAGCTATATCAATGTCCCTATAGAAGCAGGTAAGACGCTCCTCTTCCTCGACGAAATCCAGGAATGCCCTGAAGCCATCATGGCACTACGCTTCTTCAAGGAAGATTATCCTGAGCTGCATGTCATAGCCGCAGGATCACTTCTGGAATTTACGCTTCAGGAACTCCCTACTTTTGGAGTAGGAAGGATTCACTCGCTCTTCATGTATCCGATGACTTTCGATGAATTCCTGTATGCCAATCACGAAGAAGGACTCATCCTTCTCCGAAATGAAGCATACGGAAACCAGTCTTTAGATCAAGCCTTCCATGATAAACTCGTGGAATACTTCCGCACCTACCTGCTTGTTGGAGGCATGCCGGAATCTGTTCTGGCATGGACCAAGACACACGATTTCAACCGATGCAGAAACATCCAGGAAGACATCATACTGACATACGAAGATGATTTCAGCAAGTATAAAAAGAGAGTCAACCCAGATTTACTGCGCACAACGATGCGTGGCATCTGCCATCAGGCAGGAGAGAAGTTGACATACAAGCAAATATCAGCAGATTATCAGAGTTCACAAATCAGAGAAGCCCTCCGCCTGTTGACACTTGCAGGAATCGTTACTCCTGTGGTTGCAACCTCGGGCAATGGTATTCCGCTGGATGCGGAAGCTGACGAGAAAAGCATGAAGGTTCTCTTTCTGGACCCAGGATTACTGTTAGCTGTGCTTCAACTGGAAGGCGACCTGTCTCAGCAGCTCATAGAACTTATTTTAGCCGGCACCCCTCAGGAACTTGTCAATAAGGGAGGTGTTACAGAGATGGTTGCTGGACTCGAGATGATGCGTTACAAACCATGCATCCAGCGCCAGAAGATGTTTTATTGGGAGCAGAAGGGGAAGAGTGTTGCCGAGATAGACTATCTGGAAATCCACAACATGAAGATTACCCCTATCGAAATCAAATCAGGCACTCAGGGCGGCATGAAGAGTCTCTGGCTATTTATGAGAGAGAAAAAACTCACCGAAGCCTTCCGTTGTTCCTTAGAGAATTTTGGAGCATTCGATTACATTGACAAGCAGGACGATGATGCCATAAGGCATATCACCATACTGCCTCTCTATGCATTATCCCTATTGAGAAGCCGTTAATAGCCTGCAGAAAATCAAATCAAAACGCATCTGTTGAGCTTTACTCATCTTGGGATTATTCTTTCTTAGGCTATCAAGCATACCTAAAGCTACTAAAGCAGAATCTGAATTGGCTTCCATCAGACTATCTGCTCTAGTTATCTGCTCATCTATGACTTTATTTCCTGTACATGAAGCCAGCATCAACAAAATACTCAATATATATAATTTGACCTTTATCATATATTTTTTATTATTTCCGTTCACAAAATTAATAAAAAGGAACGAAACAAAGGGAAAATATTAGATATTTTAAGGAAACAATCCATTAATTATTGAACTTTTGCATGTGGTTCAAGAACGGGCTGAAGGTCCAAAAGTACCAGAACCACATGCGAAAGTTCTGCAGATTTATTTTCTTGCGTAAAAATGTTTTTTCGTGAAAAAAGTATCAAAGTCTCATTATTGGGCAGGAAAACTATTATAAAGCGCTGATATATAATGATATACAAAAATGACACTTCCTAATATCTTTACAAAAAAGTATCATCGAAGTATCATAAAACAAGGAGAAGTATCATAAAATACGTCCCGACGTAGACTTTACTACATGGCGACGTAATCATTCCTACGTCCCGACACTGAGATTCCTGCGTCGCCATGTAATTTCAAGGGCATCGGGAGAAAAAAACAATCCCTTGCGGCATCACTGCTGCAAGGGATTCTCATCACCTTTTTATCTTATACTGAAACTAATCAAAAATCTATACCAACTCTTAAAATTTATATACCATAAAACTGTTTGCTTTGATCTTGACATTCAAGACGTTACCGTTAGCCTGAGCATCAGATACTACAGGAACAACTACGTTCTTGTTGTCAATCTTGTTCTCTGCCTGGATATCGTCGGCATGAAGAACGGTTACCTTACCAGGGTTCAACTTCTTGATACCATTAAAGGTGACGTTGATTTCCTTTGCCTCGTTAGAGGTGTTGGCAATCTTCACGATATAGCTCTTGGTTGTCTTGTCGAAACATGCACTGGCATAGAGACCATTCTCGCCTGCTACAGCCTTGCCGTTCTCGGTAAGCTTCAATACGTTGGTACCCTTGTTCTCGCCGTAGAGCTGCTGAACATAGTAGTTGGCAGAACGGACAGAACTGAGGTTATCGAACCAGATGAGGTCCGGACGCCACTGCCATCCCTCTACGTGAGCGAAGAGAGGTGCGTATGTAGCCTGATAAACCACATCGGCATTACGCTCCAAACCGGTCATGAAAGCTGCCTCAGAAAGTGCAGCCTCCCATGAGTTAGGATCGTGCTTGGCATGAGCTGCATACTCACCGGCAAAAACCTTAGGACCCTTGCGGTCGTACTTGTCGTAACGGCTGGCATTGCTGCGGAACCACTCTGGGCTCTTGTAATAGTGCTCATCCACCATATCTACGCCCAACTTGCGCATCTGCTCCCAACCGTAGTCGAAATCCTTGCCGTCAGCAGATGGACCAGATGAACCGCAGATCTTGATCTTTGGATACTTGGCATGAATCTGCTCCATGAACTTCTGCAAGCGCTCAGGATACATAGGTCCCCACTGCTCATTACCGATACCAATCTGCTTCAGATTGAATGGAGCAGGATGGCCCATATCTGCACGGAGCTTACCCCACTTGGAGGTAACAGGACCATTGGCAAACTCGATGAGATCGAGTGCATCGTCGATATAGCTCTGGAGATCCTTGAATGCTACATGCGCATTAGGATCCTTATCATCGTTCTGATACTGGCAAGCCAGACCTACAGAAAGAATAGGCAATGGCTCAGCACCAATCTTCTCAGAAAGGAGGAAATACTCATAGAAGCCCAAGCCCAATGACTGATAATAGTTAGGGAAAAGGCGATGTGGGAAGGTATCTCTCCAGCGGTTCTCGTTCAGCGGACGGTTCTCAGGAGCACCCACAGAGTTCTTCCACTCATAACGGGTATCGAGGTCGGTACCCTCTACGATACATCCACCAGGGAAACGGAAGATACCTGGCTTCAAGTCAGCCAAGTCCTGTACAAGGTCGGCACGGAGACCATTCCAGTTGTCCTCTGGGAAGAGAGAGATATGGTCGAGGTCTACGCTCTCAGAACCCTTCTCCAGATAAACGCGCATCAAACCCTTGGCATCGGTCTGAGGAGAAGTAAGGGTAGCAGTAAGCTTCTGCCATTTATTATTGGTGATGTTGATGACCTGCTTGGCAATCACATCATTCTTTGAATTGACGAGTTCTACGCGAATCTTGCCCTGCTTGCCATCGATGAGATGAAGACGGCCATAAACAGAGAAATCGTACTTCATATCCTTCTTCAAGCCCATGCCGAAGAAGCCACGGTTCTCAAGACCAGTCTGCTTCTCACGTGCGCCTGCGCTCTCAAGTGTTACATAATGAGGATTGCGGTCGAAGGCAGGTTTTACGTCGCTGAGGGTTACATTTCCGAATGTATTCCATCCCATCAGGCGCTGTGGAAATTCGAAGGAACGGTTCTCTACCATCTCTGCATAAAGACCACCATCGGCACCGAAGTTGATATCCTCGAAGAAGATACCATACATGGTAGGCTGGATTTCTGCTCCAGGCTTGTTAGCCTGAACAGTAAACTGATGCTGTGCGAAAGCTCCGAGTGAAGACATCGCCAGCAATGCTGCTGCGAAAAATTTAGCTTTTCTCATATTGTTCGTTATTGTTTATTTTTAGGTCTGTTTATATTACTGAGTTTTCGCAAGTATGCTCCACACGCCCTGAAAGGGCAGAAGCCCCTAGCCCAGGGCAGCGCCCTGGGTTATTATGAACGCAAACCTGTCGCCCTGTAAGGGCAAAAGCTTTAAAAACAGGCAATTTATAAGGCTTTTGCCCTTACAGGGCGCCTTGCTGACTGCTATTATACCCAGGGCGATGCCCTGGGCTAGGAGCTTTTGGGCCTTCAGCCCGTTCTTGAACCACATGCGAAAGTTCAGAATGTTATTTATACCGATGCAAAGATAAAAAAATCCACCCCGAATGAGGTGGATTTTCTGTTTAAATATATTGGATTTTTATCCAATTCCCTGTTTTTCTACTATTTATCTAACGGAATGAGCACGAAAGTGAAGTTCTTGTCGCCATAATGGAGGCGATATTTCTCCAATGGCCATGCACCCCAAGAGTTCTCACCTGCCACGCCAGAATGCTCTGCATCGAGGAAGAGATTGGTGAATTTTGACTTCTTCAGGTTGAAACTGTGACGCTGATCCTTGTCATCACCATCATCCAGTTCTTCGGTATCGAAGTGGATGGCGGAAGCATAGAATGGCTTGCAACTCTTCACCTTGAATCCGAAACCGGAAGCATCGGCCTGGTTCCACCAGCGCATATCACCCTTGGTTCCACTCTCCTGTGGACGGATGTATGGGAAGTACTGGTTGTCGGCATCATCGCTGTAGATTCCGATACGCATGCAGTCCTCACGGTCTGAATAGTTCTCGATAGGACCACGACCGTAATACTGGCTCTTGTCCATATCGTATGGCAACTGCATCAGCATACCGAAGCGGAACAGGTCGCTGACCTTGGCATCATCAGAAGCATCGAACTCCTCGCTTACCTTTATCGCACCGGTGTTAGGCATGATGAGATATTCGATTTCCAGCTCGCCCTTCACCTCTGGCATCTCATAAGTTGCACAGATATTGATGGTGTTTGCCTTCTTGTCCTTCTCAACAGCTACGCCCTTCAGGTTCATGACAGGGTTCTTCCAAACCTTGAACTTCTTCTGCAGGCCTGCACCGAAATCATTATCGGTAGGAGCACGCCAGAAGTTTGGCTTCAGGGTACCGCCCTCGCCGAGGAGCGACTTGCCACGATAGGTATATTCAGAGATGAGACCGGTGGTACGGTTCACCTTCACGGTCAGATTAGGAGTAGTAACGGTGATATCCTGCTCGCCCTTCTTGTCGATGAGCTTAGCCTTCACCTTCTTGCCGTCCTGAGCCTTAGCCATGTTGTCTGCACAATGACCGCAGCACTTCTTCTCCTTCACTGCCAGCTGGGCATAAGCCGCAATCTGACCAGCCTCCATCAGAGGTTCAGCCTTCTTCAGACGGAAATCGATGTTGAGGAACACCTCCTTGCCCTTTACCTTAGAAAGGTCGTAAGGGATGGTGAAGTTCTTGGTCTGCTGGGCAGCTACATCGATATCAGCGATGGTACCGTTCTGAGTCTCCACGCCATCCTCAATGAGGCTCCATGCCAAGGCATAGTTGCTCAAATCGCGGAAGAAGTTCTCATTGTGTACGCTTACTTCGCCCTTCTCTACATTCACCATCTTAGCCCAGATGTTCTGATACTGGTAGGCTACCTCGTAGGCATGAGGATTGAGCTGACGGTCTGGACCAATGATACCATTACAGTTGAAGTTGTTGTCGCTAGGGTCGTAACTGTTGTAATCACCACCGTAGCAGTATTCTATCTTGCGGAGCTCTTCATTGCTCATCTTCTCTGGATTCTTGATGGTCATCGGCTTCAAAGCCTTGCGATGCAAGCCCTGGTCAACGAAATCCCAGTCGAAACCACCCTGGAAGATAGGATACTTGCGTACCAGATCCCAGTATTCCTTCAGGTTACCACCCGAATTACCCATGGTATGGTTGTACTCGCACTGGATGAGCGGCATCGGACTGTTAGGGTCCTTCGCATACTTTTCGCAAGCACTTACAGGATAGTACATAGGGCAGAAGATATCGGTACCCTCGCCTCTGCTTGCCTGCTCATACTGAACCGGACGGCTCTGGTCCTGGCTCTTGATCCACTTGTAAGCCTGCAGGAAGTTATCGCCCATCACAGTCTCATTACCCATACTCCAGGTTACGACACTAGGATGATTGAAGTACATGGAAACATTGTGCTGGTTGCGCTCCAGAATCTGCTTGGCAAACATCGGCTTCTTGGCAGCTGCATCATCGCCATACTGGAAACCGTGACTCTCCTGGTTAGCCTCAGCTACCACATAGATACCATACTCATCGCAGAGCTCGTACCAGCGTGGATCATCAGGATAGTGGCAGGTACGGACAGCGTTGATATTCAGGCGCTTCATAATCTTGATATCCTGAATCATGCGCTCCATGCTCAATACATAACCTCCATCAGGGTCAATCTCATGACGGTTGGCACCCTTGATGAGCACAGGCTGACCGTTGACAAGGAACTGCTTGTTCTTGATTTCCACCTTGCGGAAACCTACCTTGACAGGAGTCATGCTTGCTGATTTCATGTTGCCATTCTTCAGCGCACTTGAGAGGGAAACCTGAAGGGTATATAAATAAGGTGTCTCTGCATTCCACTTGTGTGGATTCTCTACGTTCATCGTAATGTTGGCTGTTCCATTCTTTGCCAATCCTGTAGCTGTAGCCACCTGCTTGCCCTCTTTGTCGAAGAGGATGAAGTTCAGCTTGCCTGTTCCCTTTACCTTGGTAGAGATATTGAGCACACCATCCTTGTAGTTGTTTACAAGGTCAGGAGTAACACGGATATCCTCCAAATGCAACTGGGCATCGCGGGCAAAGAGATAGCTTTCACGAGCCACACCACTCAAGCGCCAGAAGTCCTGATCCTCATCCCAGGAACCATCGCACCAGCGGAAGGTCTGGAAGGCAATCAGATTCTTGCCCTTCTTCAGATAAGGAGTGATGTCAAACTCGGCAGCTACCTTGCTATCCTCTGCATAACCGGCAAACTTGCCGTTTACATAGAGATAGATGTTGGAAGTTACGCTACCAAAATGAGCTACAACCTGCTTACCATCCCAGTTGGCAGGGATGTCGATGATACGGCGGTAAGAACCTACATGGTTATCCTTGGTAGGAACAGCTGGTGGCTGCTGGTCGAAATGTCCACGCCAGCCGAAACCTACGTTCACATATTCCGGATCACCGAATCCGTTCATCTCCCAGATGCCAGGCAGATTCATGGTCTTCCATTTGGAATCATCAAGATCTTCCTTGTAGAAGTCGGTAGGACGCTGGTCGGCATTAGCCACCCAGTTGAACTTCCAGGTTCCGTCGAGCGAAAGGAAATACTTGCTCTCCGTCTTGTTCATGTGCAGGATATCCTTGCTCACGATCTTACCGTCTTTCTCAGAAACCCAGTCATCTGCCGGATAGGTGAAGAAATTGGTGTGCAACGGAAAACGATTGATGGCATTCACCTGAAGGTCGTGCCATTCTGTGTAAGTTGGCTGCTGGACGGTCGTCTTATTCAACGACTTAATGGCAGCCTTCGGTTTTGTTGCACCGAAGGTTGCCATAGCCAATCCTGCCAAACTTAATGTAACGAACAGTCTCTGTTTCATGTTTGTCAGTTGTTATTAATACTATTTTAAATTGATATATACCTTATTATATATAGGCATCTTACTTGATGGCAAGATACTTATCATATTCGCATGCAGTGAGAAGCATGGCTCCCACACCGAAGTTTGCCTGAGAGTTGGCATCTACGGTCTGACCAGGGATGGCTCTCTCGCCGATAGGCTGAACATAACCCACCTTACCATCAGGCTGAACGGCAGTCTCTGTCAGATAAGTCCAGGCACGGTCGATGACCTTCTTGTACTCCTTCTTGTCGAGATAACCATTGTTGATACCCCAAAGCATACCGTAGGTGAAGAAGGCTGTACCGCTGGTCTCAGGACCTGGAGCATGCTCTGGGTCCATCATCGAACGGGTCCAGTAACCTTCCGGCTGCTGGATTTCAGCTACCGCCTTAGCCAGCTTCTGGAACTTATCTACAAAGAACTGATAGTGCTTATAGTCCTTTGGCATATCCTGGAGCACCTTAGCCAAACCAGCGAGAACCCAACCGTCGCCACGAGCCCAGAAGTCTTTCTTTCCGTTGGCACTCTTGTGCTTTGGATAAACGTACTTGCCGTCACGGAAGTAGAGGTTGGTCTCCTTGTCGAGCATAATCTCATCGGTGGTGAGGAGATTATCGTAGAGCTTGTCAAGATACTTGGTATCGCCGGTCAGCTTATACATCTTGGTCATCACAGGCATCACCATATAGAGAGCATCGCTCCACCACCAATAGTCTGTTGGCTCAGAGTAAGCCTCGTAATGCATTACTTCCTTGGCACGCTTCACCATATATTCTGATGCTGCGGCATTGCCCTTGGCTGCCTTGATGTTGTAGAGGTCGATGTAGGTCTGGAAGCAGATCTGCCAGTCGCCGAAGAGAACGTGCTGCTTTCCCTCGCCGTATGGTTTGTACTTCCACTTGGCTGGGTTTGCCTCTGTAGCACCGGTCCAGTCGTTATGTTCTGCCCAACGGATAGAATAGTCGAGCATTTTCTGGTCCTTGAGCATCTTATATACCTCCATGTTGCCGGTATGATAAGCGGCATTATCCCAGAAGGCACGAACCTCAGGCTTGTTGTTAGCCTGCCAGTAGTTGTTCACCTTGGTGATGAGTTCCACCACCTGCTCATGGTCCCATTTCCTGGAAGCCTTCACTTCCTTCTTATTCTGTTTCTTGACCTTAGCGGTCTTCTTGGCTGGCTGCGCTGCGCTCAAAGGCAAAGCCAAAGCTGCAGCTGCCAGCATCATCATTATCTTATTCATTGTTTTTAATGTTGAGTGTTGAATGTTGAGTGTTGAATGTTGAGTGTTGAATGTTGACTTGCTTGCTCAAAGTATTGAGTTAAATTAAACATCAAGCGCAGAACATTCAACACTCAACATTCAACATTCAAAACATACGATTACCACTTGTCCTTGGTAACAATCTCGTCCTTCCACTGGTGATCCTTAGGGAACTGCTGGTTGCTCCATGCCTTCACCTGGGTCCAAGGCTGTGCTGCATCGGTCCAGAAAGGATGGTCGGCAGACAAGCCGAGAGGCATGAAGGCGAGGGTTGTCATATAGAGCGAACCGTTGTTGGTATACCAGTCGGCAACGTTCTTCTGACTGTTTCCGCAGAAACCGATAGAGAGGTAACCCTTCTCGTTGAAGTTGTTCTGCTGGTCGAACATGCGATGGAGCACCTTGGTAAGCGCTGCACGCACCTGACCGTTGCTCAAATCCTTAGGCAACTTCTGATACCATGCCATCAGAGCCAGCGGCTGCATCGTAGCCATACGGTAAGGAATACTTCTTCCGAATGCTGGGAAGGTTCCTTCAGGAGAGATGAATCTCTCGAGAATGATGCTGTACTTCTGGCAGCGCTTCAACTCTCTGTCATAATACTTCTGATAGTCGAGACGGGAATTCACCTTGGCATCCACCATCGCCTGGAGAGTTTCCAGATACATAGGATGGAACACATAGCTGCTGTAGTAATCGAAGGCGAATACAGGACCGTCCGCATACCAGCCATCACCTACATACCACTCCTCTACCTTGCGGCAGGCAGAATTGACGCGATATTCATCGAAATCGCCACCAGCCTTCGCCATGAAACTCTCGATGGTTGAAGAGAAGAGCAACCAGTTGGTATAAGGAGGGTCGATGTGGCGGAGCTTGGCAAACTCGGTAAGATAACGTTTCTTGGTCACCTCATCGAGAGGCTTCCAGAGTGTATCGTAAGCACGGAGGAAACTCTCTGCGATATAGGCAGCATCTACCAGATTCTGACCGCCGATGCCCCAGCAGAGATAGTCAGGATTCTGAGGATCAACGGCATTCTTATAAGAAGCCAACGCCCATTCACGCAACTGCTTGCGCTGCTTGCCCTCGGCAGTAGCATCATCAGGGAGGGTGAGCCAAGGAGCCACGCCAGCCATCAGTCTGCCGAAGCACTCCATATAGAGCACCTTCTTGTTGCGGTTGTCGAAGCTGGGACTGAACTCAGTCTGCATGTTCTTCTGCAGCTCGCCCTTAGCCATGTTTTCCAGAACAGGCTGAGCCATCTTATAGGCAAGCGAGCACCAATATTGGCGGTCGCTCTGCTGTACTGTCTTTTTCTTGGCAGAAATTCCCATGAAAGGAACCAGCGCCAAGACGAGAGTCATCATGATATTTCTATATATATAATTCATAGATAGTTGTGAGTTTGATATTGTTTGTTATTATTGATAATTGATTGCAAGCTGTAAGTAGCTGATTACTTCAGCTAAGCAACTGCAAAGATATGTATAATTAATTAGAAACAAGCAGAGCGACCGTATTTTTTATTGTTTTTTCAACACTGGTGCACCGTTTTCCCAAGAAATAGGTACCCACAAGTGTCTACTGTCACTCAAATGTTTAGGATTCCACATGTCTGCCATGAACACATAGTCGGCACCATGGAACATTTTCTTCTGTGCTGCTGTTTCCACCTTATAGATAAAGGTGCCCTGAGCACCGAAGGTCTTGTCGGCACCCTCGCCACGGCAAGGATTAGGCAACTGTTCCCAAGGACCGTAGATATTCTTAGCCTTGAACATGCGGGCTGCATTAGGCGCCCAACCGGTACATCCGCTGGTAATCATCCAGTAGATGCCATCCTGCTTGAAGATGGTTGGAGCCTCGTTCTGTCCACCTGCAGCCACACGAACATAGCTGCCGTTGTGCTGCATGTAGTCATCTGTCAACTGTGCGATTTGGAGCGTTAAGTTATCCTCTGAAGAATAGATGTGGTAAGCCTTGCCATCATCGTCGATGAAGATGGTCATATCTCTCGACATCTGTCCTCCCTCGAAGTCTCTCATCCAGAACATACCGCGCTCTATCTGTTTGCGCCATTCCGGAGTCCACCAGCTCTTCAGTTCCGGAAAGAGAAGCTGATGTTTGAGGTCGGTAGTATCTGGCTTGGCGAATCCTACAGGATAGATGCCCGGATTCACTCTTCCTGAACGGACGAACTTGAAAGGTCCGAAAGGAGTATCGCTGGTTGCCACACCATAGCGGGCAGCACCATAACCCCTACCCTTCAGTTCGAGATGGAACCACATCACGAACTTCTTGGTCTTCTTGTTGTAGAGAACCTTTGGGCGTTCGATGATGCATCCACCCTCGATATCGCTACCTGCTTCGTTGGATACAGGAAGCACCAATCCATGATTCTTCCAGTTTTTGAGATCCTTGGAAGTGAAGCAGCTTACGCCGAGAGAGCTGTAAGGCTGGCCATTCTCCGAGCGGCTTTCGCCATACCAGTAATAGGTACCCTTGTAGTTGAAGATGTTGCCACCGTGCGCATTGATATGCTTTCCGGTGTTGTCCTTCCATACGCCTCCGTCCATCGGAGCCTGTGCCAAAGTTGGGAGACAAGACATCATCCACAACATGATAAATACGAATAGTTTATTCATTTTGCTGATGTTATTATTAAGTTAGTGAATACGCTAATTGTTTATTTTGTCTGCAAAATTAAGGAAAAAGCCCCTCTTATGGGTCTAATATTCGGTATAAAAGGGATACAAATCGGTAAAATGCAGGAAAAACAAATGCAACCTATCGATTTTTCACACATTTCCACGACTAATAAACATCTTCTCCATTCACTATTCTGCGCGAAATGACTTTTTTACCCCATTTCGCGCAAAATAACGACGCATTATTTTGCGCGAAACGATATTTTTAGTATCTTTGCAGCCGAGATAATCTTGTTTTCGTGTAAATTTCGCTAAACAATAACCTTGTTTTCGTGTAAATTTCATCAAACAATAATCTTGTTTTCGTGTAAGCAATGTATTTATCAAACCTATTTTAGAGAAGTTTATAATGAAAAGGAAAATATACGATAAGCTTGTCGAGTGGAAGCAACAAAGGAAAGGTGAAACCGCATTGATGGTGGAAGGAGCCAGACGTGTAGGAAAAAGCTATATGGTGGAAGAATTTGCCAAGAAGGAATATCGCAGCTATATTCTTATCGACTTCAACAGAGTCGGGGAAGATGTCAAACACCTATTCGACATTTATCTCGACAATCTAGACATGCTCTTTATGCACCTGAGCATTTACAGTGGCAAAAAGCTATATCCTAGAGATTCACTCATCATCTTTGATGAAGTACAATTCTGTCCACGTGCACGTACAGCCATCAAATATTTGGTTGCAGACGGCAGATATGATTATATAGAGACAGGTTCATTAATCTCTATTCGAAGGAATACAGAAAACATTCTGATTCCTTCCGAAGAAGAGACCATCTATATGTATCCTATGGACTTCGAGGAATTCTTATGGGCAAATGGTGACGACATGATGATGGATTTCATCAGAAACCAATTTGCCAACAAACAGCCTTTAGGACAAGCCTTGCATCGAAAACTCATGGATTACTTTAGGCTATACTTGATTGTTGGTGGTATGCCACAAGCTGTCCAAAAATATATAGACACGCATAGTTTCGAAGATACAGACAGAGTAAAAAGGCAAATACTCACCTTATACCGCAACAGTATTTACGACTATGCAGGCAACTATGCAGAGAAGGTAGCAAGCATCTTTGACCAGATTCCTTCACAGCTCCAAAAGCATGAGAAAAAGTTCAAGTTGGCAGATTTAAGCAAGGATGCCAGAATGCGTGATTACGATAGTGCTTTTCTATGGCTAAAAGATGCCATGATTATCAATACGTGTTACAACACGACAGAACCGAGCATCGGACTTAATCTAAAAAGAGAAGACTCAACTCTGAAATGCTATATGGCAGACACAGGATTGCTTATCAGTCATGCATTTGACGAACGAGGCATCATATCAGAAGAGTTATATCAAAAGATACTGAAGGACAAACTCGAAATGAACTCAGGTATGCTCATCGAAAACATTGTTGCTCAGATGCTCAAAGCCTCAGGTCATCATCTGTTTTTCTACTCTAACAACGACAGAGAAGACAAAGATTCTAGGATGGAGATAGATTTTCTCATTGCCAAAAGCAAGACCACATCTCGGCACAACATATCTCCTATAGAGGTAAAATCCACAGTAAGGTACACCACGACCTCGCTGACTAAATGTATAAAAAAATACGATAAGTATTTAGCAACTCCATACGTTATTCATGCAGCTGATCTGAAAATAGAAAACGGTATCGAGTATTTACCTTTATATATGGTTCCATTACTATAACGCACCGAGTCTTCGCTATGGAAGACTTGTTAAAAAAACTATTAATTAGTATTATTAGTCGTGGAAATCTATTGTTTTTCCGCACATTTCCACGACTAATAGCAACTATTTCCAGTAACTATTATGTGCTGAATTCACAGAAACCTGTCGCAATCTCGCCTTTTTATCGAGATTACGACAGATTTCTCGCTTAAAAGTTGTCGTAATCTCATATTTTTTGTAACTTTGCGACAGGTTTCACTAATATGAGATAGATATGAAGGAGAATATTATAGGCAGAGAACAGCAACAATCTGTTTGAAAAATAAGGAAATGCACCATTAAAACTGCCGAAAAAAATAACACGGACAAATTGAATTTGTCCGGCTCTTTTGTCCGGGCGCTTATAACATATTGATAAACAAGCGTTTACGAGCCTCCAAACAATTTGTCCGGACAAATTCAATTTGTCCGTGTTATTTTTTTAGAGAAATCTGAAAGAAGTCAAACTGTTGCGCCATACAAAACGGCGAGTTTCGCTATCAGAAAGTACATATAAAAAGTGTTTGAGAGAAGAATGAGGAAAGTTTACTGGTTATCAGTTACTTTCCTCATTTTGGTTAAAAGTGGCGAGGACAGACGAAGACGGGAATACGACAAGATGAGACAGAGGAACGTTACCTATCCGTAACCTATACCCCAAATGGTGAATGTTGAGGTTCGGAAGAATGAGGAAGGTTACGAATTGAATTTGAACGCTCTGATTTATAGTGAGTTACTGATGAGCAACGTAAGTTTTTTGGTTACGAACCAAATTTGCCGTGTTCTGCCGTGAAATGCGTAGCAAGAAAAGACTCTTCATGTATTAATTTTGAACGCAAAAAAAGAATGACGTTATGAAGAGTACATTTTCAATTATCTTCTACCTCAAAAGACAGGTAGTAAAGAAAGATGGTA
>CAKPWR010000019.1 GCA_934196725.1 uncultured Prevotella sp. | reverse complement strand
GGCATCTTTGCCCTGCTCTTCGGATTGAGTTTCTTCATCATGAACGATAACCAGCAGCAGCGGGGAAATTGCTTTTCGGGTAGATTCGCCTGGCGAATGTTCCTGCTGGCAATGCTCGGTATCGTGAATACTGCCTTCTTCGATGGCGACATTCTCTTCTCTTATGCCATCTATGGTCTGGTTCTCATCCCATTGAGCTATCTTCCTACCAAATGGCTCTGGTGGGTGGTTGCCTTCCTGTTTATCCAACCGATAGAAATCTATTCCCTCATTACCGGATGGCAGGTAGATGCATCGGCATTGGGAGAGGTGTATGGAAATATGTATCATGGTCATCAGCACGGCAGTTTCCTGGAGAATGCTTATGGTAACCTGCGATACGGACAGGTGGCTACCTATTACTGGTGCATGATGAAGGGAAGACATACGCAGACCATCTGTCTCTTCATACTCGGAATGCTGGTGGGCAGAAAGCGTTGGTTCTACAATGAGAACAACAACCTGGCTTTGTGGAAGAAGGTGCTGGCGGTTTCCATCCTGGTATTGATTGTGGGTGGCATAGCTGATGTGCGCCACATGGAAACATGGAACAATTGGCTTTATCCTATCTACAACTTCTTCATCCTCTCGTTTGTAGTATCAGGATTCGTATTGTTGTGGTACGGAAAGGAATGGTTCAGAAAGGGATTGTCGTTCCTGCGCCAGTTTGGTAAGATGAGTCTGACCAACTATTTCCTCCAGTCTATCATCGGTTGCGGACTGTTTGCCTATTATGGTTTCAATCTCCAGACAAAGCTTGGCATCACCTATGCCTTCTTTGTGGGCATCGCCATGGTGGTAGTACAATGCCTCTTCTCCAACCTCTGGCTCAAGTATCACTCCCATGGTCCTTTCGAGGGAATATGGAAGAAACTGACCTGGATTAAGTTCTAAATCTTCAAGATGATAAAATAGAAAAAGGTGTGTCATAAGTTCTTGACACACCTTTTTCTATTTCTTATTTATCCTTCCTGAAAATCTTATCCACGACAACGGCGATGGCACCATCGCCCGTTACATTGCATGCGGTTCCGAAACTGTCCATCGCAATATAGAGGGCTATCATAAGCGCCTGCATGTCGGCATTGAAACCCAAGACAGAGGCTAGCGGACCCAGGGCTGCCATCACGGCTCCTCCCGGAACTCCCGGAGCTGCTACCATGCAGATGGCGAGCACAAAGATGAAGTTGAGGAAGAGGGGGAGATTGCACGGCATACCATTGATGAGACAGATGGTGAGCGCACAACAGGTGAGCTTCATCATTGATCCCGAGAGATGGATGGTGGCACAGAGCGGAATGGTGAATCCGGCAATGCCGTCGGTGACGCCGTTTTTCAGGGTCTGTTTCAGTGTTACCGGAATGGTGGCTGCCGATGAAGATGTGCCGAGAGCCGTGAAGTAGGCTGGCAACATATTAAGCAACAGCTTGAACGGATTCTTATGGGTCAAGCCGCCTGCCAACAGATATTCGTAAAGTAATATCACGATATGAAGCACGAGAATCACGAGGATAATCTGTGCAAAGACCAGCAGAATATGGTAGGCTTCACCAGAGAAAGTCATGCTCAGGAAAATGCCGAAGATGTAAAGGGGCAGGAGAGGAATGATGACTTTGGCGATGACACCAGAAACGATTTCCTTGAATTCCTGGAAGACGTTCTTCATGGTGCGGCTGCCTTTATGGGCAATGCCCAGTCCGGCGATAAACGAGAACACGAGGGCACTCATCACATCTACCATGGCAGGTATCTTGATTTCGAAGAACGGTTTGAGTTCTTCTACCTTGTCTACTGCCACATGGGCAGAGTTGGCAATCATGTGTGGGAAGAGAGCCGAACCGGTGCCATAGGCTAGCAGGCCAGCCAGGATGGTATCTGCGAAGGCGATGCCCACGGTGGCAAGGAGGAGTTTTCCAGCTCCATGACCGATGTCGGCAATGGCTGGTGTTACGAGACCGATGATGATGAGCGGTATCATGAAGCCGAGAAACTGGCTGAAGATTCCGTTGAAGGTGAGGAACGCTCTGACGGCTGCTTCATTGAAGAAATTGCCGAAGAGAACGCCCAGCAGAATGGCAATGATGATTCTTGCCAATAGTGGCATTTTGATTCTTTTCATATCTGTAGTTTTGCTTTTTTGTTTGCAAAGGTACGGTTTTTCTTACTATTTTCCAAGCTTTTGCTCAATAAAAAATCCTTCTCAATCAAAACTTCTCAACAATAAAGCCTTCCTCCAATAAAAAACGCCCTTCTGCCGTGAAGCAGAAGAGCGTCAACCTATTTTCTCGTACAATGTATGAATTCAGATACTATCTGTTTTCTTCTTTTTACAAATTGTCTTTCTCAATGTCCTTGAAGTACTTGTATGTGCCGACCTTCAATTCGTCAGTAGCACTCTCGTCGCAAACGATGATGCCGTGCTTGTGAGTCTGCAAAGCACTGATAGTCCAAGCCTGTGTAACAGGACCCTCGATGGCAGCCTGGAGAGCACGAGCCTTGCTGTGACCGTTGCAGAGAATCATCACTTCCTTAGCAGCCATAACAGTACCCACACCTACGGTGAGTGCTGTGCCAGGAACCTTGTTCATATCTCCGTCGAAGAAACGAGAGTTAGCGATACGTGTATCTGTTGTCAAAGTCTTCACGCGGGTAAGAGAGTTGAGTGAAGAGAATGGCTCGTTGAACGCAATGTGACCGTCAGGGCCGATACCACCGATAAAGAGGTCAATGCCGCCAGCCTCAGCAATCATCTGCTCATAGTGAGCACACTCTTCCTCCAGGTTCTCAGCGTTACCGTTCAGGATGTGGATATTCTCCTTAGGGCAGTCGATGTGATCGAAGAGGTTGCGAGCCATGAATGAATGGTAGCTTTCAGGGTGAGACTCTGGAAGACCTACGTATTCGTCCATATTGAAGGTAAGTACATGCTTGAAAGAAACCTCGCCAGCCTTTACAGCCTTAACGATTTCAGCATACATACCCATTGGTGATGAACCTGTAGGTAAACCCAAAACAAATGGTTTCTCTGCTGTTGGGTGGAAAGCATTGATAGTCTCCACAACGTGACGAGCTGCCCAACGTGACAACTCATCGTAATTCTTTTCGATAATTACGCGCATAGTTGTTTAAATTTTTTTTGGTTGTTGATTTTTGCTATGTCAATAACCGATTAATAATATTATGAATGAATAGTTGAAATATCTGATTATTTTAGAAATGTCCCTGCAGTATCTTGCTTCTTGCCATGAGACAGGCACCTATCAAGGCAGCCTGGTCTTTGAGGAGAGAAGTTACGATTTGCGAGTCTTCACTTACCATATTGAGTGAGAACTTCTTGATTCCCATGCAGATAGGTTGGGTGAGATATTCGCCCGTTACTGATAGGTCTCCTCCGATGACAAGCATCTCCGGATTGAAGGTATTGATGATTCCTGCGAGATTGGTACCTAGCTCCACAGCCATTCTCTGCAGCGATTCGATGCTGAGCACGTCTTCCTTCTGGATGGCATCCAGTATGTCCTGAAGGGTGAGCTCCTGATGCTGTTTCATCACCTTGTCGGTGAGCACGGAGGTTCCTCCTTCATGCAGCTTCTGGTTCATCTTGCGGAGCAGTGCCGAGCCTGATGTCTCTGTTTCCATGCATCCCGTCTTTCCACAATGGCAGATGATGTCATTATTATAGATGTGCATGTGCCCGATTTCTCCCGAGAATCCCGACTTGCCCTGATACAGTTTGCCGTCGATGATAATGCCGATGCCGATGCCCCAGCTCACATTGACGAAGACAACGTTCTTGATTCCCTTGCAAACGCCCTTGAGGCTTTCGCCGTAAGTCATGCATCGGGTGTCGTTGTCAATACAGAAAGGTAGTTCCAGCTTTTCAGACATGGCTTCTGCCAGAGGCTTTCCTAAACAGGTGAAAAAATTATAAGCGCAGCCCATTTCCGGGTTTACTCGTCCCCCAATACTCAAACAAGCATTCTTGATCTGGTTTTTAGCGATGCCCGATTTTTCGATAAAGTCGTTGGTGGCTTTGATGAATGAATCGAAGCATTCCATGCTGTCTTTATATTCAAAGTCTATCTTTACTGGTTCTGCAATCATGTTGCCGCAGAAGTCACAGATGCCAAAGGTGAGATTATCTTTTCCTGTATCTATTCCGAGGAAATATCCCGAGGTAGCGATAAGGTCGTATATCTTAGGCGCTCTCTTAGAATAGTTGTCTCTTTTGCCTGTTGTTTGCACCAACCCGATATCGATGAGTTCATTCAGCGTCTTTGTTGTATATGGAACGCTGACTCCCATATTCTTGGATAGTTCAGCGATTGTTTGCCCCCCATGTTCGATGAACTGATTGAGGAGGGCAGACATAGACGCAGACCATTTTGTATGATTGATGATGTCTTTTAACATATAGAGATCTCTTAATTAATTATTTTATGCTGCAAAGTTAAATAAATAAATTCATTTTGTTAATATTTCTAAGTTAATTAATCTAAATATTTAAAAGAAAATGATTTTTTAGTCTTTTTCTTGCTGTTTTGCCCTTGTTTTGAGGCTTGATTGAACTGATTTCCTGTCTTTTTAAGGTTTTGTGTAAATAGGAACTCCCTTTTATATATATAATAAGGTATAGTGTAGGAAAAAGATATAATAAATAATTAAACTAATTTATTTAATGATAATAATGAAAATAAGTTTATTAAAATTTGGCGGATAATTAAATTTGTTGTATATTTGCACCCGAATAACAAAACTAACAGTCGAATAATGAAAAATAAAAAGTTTTATCCTTGGTTGGTTGTAGCTCTTCTTTGGGTGGTGGCTCTCCTCAACTATATGGACCGCCAGATGCTTTCCACCATGCAGGCGGAAATGAAGGTAGACATCGTGGAGTTGCAGCAAGCTGAGGCTTTTGGAGCTTTGATGGCAGTTTTCCTTTGGGTGTATGGTATCGTGAGCCCATTCGCTGGTATCGTGGCTGATAGAATCAGCCGAAAGAAATTGGTGGTGGGCAGTCTCTTCGTCTGGTCGCTGGTTACTTACCTCATGGGTTATACTTCCAGTTTCAACCAGCTCTACATGCTCAGAGCTTTGATGGGTATCAGTGAGGCACTCTACATCCCTTCAGCCTTGTCGCTGATTGCCGATTGGCATGAAGGCAAATCCCGTTCTCTCGCCATCGGTGTCCACATGACCGGTTTGTATGTGGGTCAGGCCATCGGCGGATTCGGTGCCACAGTGGCTGCAGCCTTCTCCTGGCATACCACCTTCCACTGGTTCGGTATCCTCGGAATCGCTTATTCCGTAGTATTGCTCCTCCTCTTGCATGATAAGGAAAAGGAAAATGTGAATGTGGCTGCTGCACAGCAGGCGAAACCTGCGAAGGGCGGACTCTTCCAAGGCTTGTCGGTAGTGCTTTCTACCTGGGCTTTCTGGGTTATCCTTTTCTATTTTGCAGTACCTTCTCTCCCGGGTTGGGCAACCAAGAACTGGCTCCCTACCTTGTTTGCTGAGAATTTGGGCATCCCAATGTCGCAGGCGGGTCCTATGTCAACCATCACCATTGCCGTATCTTCATTGATTGGTGTACTCTACGGAGGTGTGCTTTCTGACAAGTGGGTACAGAAGAACATCCGTGGCCGTGTCTATACCAGTGCCATCGGTTTGGGAATGACCATTCCTGCGCTCTTCCTCCTCGGCTTCGGCCATAACCTGGTAGCCATCGTAGGTGCAGGCTTGCTCTTCGGTATCGGTTACGGCATGTTTGATGCCAACAATATGCCAATCCTCTGCCAGATCATCTCGGCAAAATACAGAGCCACAGCATATGGTATCATGAATATGGTGGGCGTATTTGCCGGAGCCATGGTTACCCAGGTGATGGGTAAGTGCTCTGATGGCGGCAATCTGGGCTTTGCCTTCGCCGTACTCGGCATCGTGGTGATAGCAGCACTGACTCTCCAGTTGGTCTGCCTGAAGCCAAAGACAGATAATCTGGAATAAGTCGAAGGCATCTGCCAACGACAGGTCATTTAGAATAAAGAATTAAGAATCATATAATTAACGTATAAAATATTTTTTGATTATGGAAAAAATCATTGGACTCATTGATGCACCGTTCACTCCTTTTTATGCCAACGGTGATGTGAACTTGGAACCTATCGAGGCTTATGCCAAGATGCTTCAGAAAAACGGTTTGAAGGGCGTGTTCATCAACGGCTCTTCTGGTGAGGGCTACATGTTGACCACCGAGGAGAGAATGCTCCTTGCCGAGAGATGGGTAGCTGTAGCTCCAAAGGATTTCAAGATTATCGTTCATGTAGGTAGCTGCTGTCTCCGTGAGAGCCGTCGCCTTGCTGAGCATGCTCAGAAGTTGGGTGTCTGGGGTATCGGTTCAATGGCTCCTCCATTCCCACACATCGGTCGCATCGAGGAACTGGTGAAGTATTGCGAGGAGATTGCTTCTGCTGCTCCTGAACTTCCTTTCTACTACTATCACATTCCTGCATTCAATGGTGCTTTCCTGCCAATGCTCGACTTGTTGAAGGCTGTAGACGGACGCATTCCTAACTTCGCTGGTATCAAGTATACATTCGAGAGTCTCTACGAGTACAACCAGTGCCGTCTCTACAAGAACGGTAAGTACGATATGCTCCACGGTCAGGATGAGACCATTCTCCCTAGCTTGGCTCAGGGCGGTGCTCAGGGTGGCATCGGTGGAACAACCAACTACAACGGTAAGGAACTGGTTGGCATTATCGAGGCTTGGAAGAACGGCGATATCGAGACAGCACGCGAGAAGCAGAACTTCGCTCAGGAAGTCATCAACGTGATCTGCCACTACCGTGGTAACATCGTGGGTGGTAAGCGCATCATGAAGCTGATGGGCTTCGATTTGGGTCCAAACCGTACTCCATTCCGCAACATGACCGATGAGGAAGAGCAGGCAATGAAGAAAGAGTTGGAAGCAATCAACTTCTTCGAGCGTTGCAATAAGTTTTAATTTCAATCATCTCCACTAAATCAATAAGAATGAATATTAAAGAATATATCAAGCAGTGGGCTGAATCCTACAAGACCGACTTGACTGAAAACATCATGCCTTTCTGGATGGAGCATGGATGGGACAAGGTGAACGGTGGCGTCTATACCTGTTTGGATAGAGACGGAAGTCTGATAGACTCCACCAAGTCTGTGTGGTTCCAGGGCAGATTTGCTTTCATCTGCGCCTATGCATATAATAATGTAGAGAAGAACCCGATGTGGCTGGAGGCTGCTAAGAGCACCCTCGACTTCATCGAGAAGCATTGCTTCGACGAGAATGGCAGAATGTACTTCTCTGTAACTGCCGAAGGCAAGCCATTGCGCATGCGCCGCTACGTGTTCTCTGAGACTTTCGCAGCCATTGCGATGTCAGAGTATGCTTTGGCTACCGGCGATCAGAAATATGCAGAACGTGCCCTCCAGATCTTCAAGGACACCCAGCGCTTCCTCACCACTCCGGGCATCCTGGCTCCAAAGTTTGAGGAATCAGTTCAGTTGCAGAGCCACAGCATCATCATGATTCTCATCAATGTAGGTTCCTGCATCCGCAAGGTAATCAATGATCCTAAGTTGACAGAGCAGATTGATGAGTCAATCGCCAAACTGAAGAAATACTTCATCCACCCAGAGTTCAAATGTCTCCTAGAGACAGTAGGAATGAACGGTGAGTTTGTGGATACCTGTATGGGTCGCACCATCAACCCAGGCCATTGCATCGAGACTTCATGGTTTATCATGGAAGAGGCAAAGTTGAGAGGCTGGGATAAGGAAATAACCGATATGGCACTGCAGATTTTTGACTGGTCTTGGGACTGGGGATGGGACAAGCAGTATGGCGGCATCATTAACTTCAGAGACTGCAGGAATCTTCCTGCGCAGGATTATTCACAGGACATGAAGTTCTGGTGGCCACAGACCGAAACCATCATCGCTTCTCTCTATGCTTACCTGGCTACAGGTGATGATGAGTATATCTACAAGCACCAGCGCATCAGCGAGTGGACCTACGCTCACTTCCCAGACAATGAATACGGTGAGTGGTATGGTTATCTGCACAGAGACGGAACCGTGGCACAGCCTGCCAAGGGTAACCTCTTCAAGGGACCTTTCCACATTCCAAGAATGATGATCAAGGCATATTCATTGTGCCAGGAAATCTTGAATAAAGACTGATTATGAGAAAAGACTTGGATTTGTCTATCTCGAATCTGGGTACAGTAAAAGGCAATCAGTATCAGATGGCAATCCTGCCATGGGGCGCAACGGAGCCTCATAACCTGCATTTGCCTTACATGACTGATTGCATCTTGTCACATAGCATAGCAGTGGATGCTGCCATCAAACTGGACGCAGAGAAAGGCGTGAAGTGCATGGTACTCCCTGCTGTGGCTATGGGAGCCCAGAATCCGGGACAGCGGGATGTTACATTCTGTATTCATTACCGATATGAAACACAGAAGGCAATCCTTCAGGATATCGTAGAAGCATTGCAGCATCAGGGCATCAGAAAGCTTCTGATTGTGAATGGTCATGGAGGAAACACCTTCAAGAATATGATTAGAGACTTGGCGGTTGACTATCCTGATTTCATCATTGCTTCCAGTGAATGGTTCAAGATGAGCAATCCGAAGGATTTCTTCGAGCAGCCTGGTGATCATGCCGATGAAGTGGAGACTTCTGTGATGATGCATTATCATCCTGAGTTGGTGAACTTGGAAGAGGCTGGCGAAGGTGCAGCCAAGGGATTCAAGATTCCTGCATTGAACAGCGGAAAGGTTTGGATTCCTCGCAACTGGTCGATGGTTTCTAAAGATACGGGAATTGGAAATCCTGCTTTGGCTACAGCCGAAAAGGGCAAGAAGTTTGCAGAGGCAGTTATTCATGAATATGTAGAATTCCTCTATCAGTTCTCTCAGGCAGATACAGTATCAGATTTGTATTAAAAAATAAGTAATTGAAAATCTAAAGAAATAATATATGATTTTTTCAGCAAATATAAGCAAGGCATTGTGTCTCGCTACCTTGGGTATTTCCCTGATGATGTCTGCACAGGTTGCTGCTGCAAACCCAGCTATGACCGTTGAGGCACAGACTGTTAACGGTCAGGGCGGTATTACGGTTTTCCCTAATACGGAAGCTCAGTATCGTATTCCTGCCATCGTGGAGTGTAAGTCGGGTAAGTTGATTGCCTTTACCGATCATCGTTATCACAACAAGGATATTGGTGGCGGCCGTCATCTCGACATCGTGATGAAGACCAGTATGGATAAGGGTGCTACCTGGAGCTCTCCTGAGCAGATGGTGGCAAAGGGTGGAAACGGTATTGCTACCAGTTTCGACTGTGCCCATGGTGATGCTGCTGTCGTGGTAGATAAGAAGAGCGGCAGAATCCTCCTGATGTGTGCATCGGGTGGTATCGGCTACTGGGAGTCTAAGCGTGGCAATCTCCTGATGATGGGTAGATACTACAGTGATGACGAAGGTAAAACATGGTATGGTGAGGAAGTGACCAAGCAGATCTACGCCCTCATGCCAGAAGTGGAATCAGCCTTCTTTACCAGTGGTAGAATCTGTCAGAGTAAGCAGATCAAGGTAGGCAAGTACTATCGTGTCTATACCGTGTTGTGTACCCGCAGCGGTAACCGCATTCTCTATAGCGACGACTTCGGTCAGACCTGGAATGTATTGGGCAAGAATGTAGCTGAGGCTGCTCCTCACGGAGATGAGGCTAAGGTTGAAGAGTTGCCAAACGGTAATGTATTGCTCAGCAGCCGTGCGATGGGCGGACGCCACATCAACATCTATACTTATGATGATAAGAAGACTGCCACAGGTTCTTGGGGCAAGGTAGTAGCTTCTGAAGCCAAGAATATGGGTGTTGCAGCCCACAAGAACTCCTGCAATGGCGAGGTTCTCATGGTGGATGCCAAGAAGAACGGTAAGAAGGTGAAGCTGTTGCTTCAGAGTGTTCCGGTAGGTCCTGGTCGTACAAACGTAGGTATCTACTACAAGGCATTGGAGACTCCTGCTGATTATGCCACTCCAGAGGCGATTGCCAAGAACTGGGAAGGCTGCTATCAGTTGAGCAACACAACATCGGCTTACTCAACCATGGTTCAGGGCAAGAATGGAAGCATCTACTTCCTTCTGGAGGAGAATGCCTTCAGAGATCCGAAGACACAGACGGATGATTATTACGATATCCGATTCTATAACCTAAGCATTGAGCAGATAACAAATAATCGATATAAATAACATTAACTAATTATCAACTTATAAACATGAACTCAGATTTGAAACAATTAGTCATGGCAGTATCTTTGGGATGCATGGGCGCTTCGCCAGCATTCGCAGGTACTAGTAGCTTGGCAGTGAGTGCCACGCAGCAGACCTCTACCTGTACTGGTGTGGTAGTTGATGACCTTGGAGAGACCGTAATCGGTGCTTCAGTACTCGTGAAGGGTACATCCAATGGTGCTGTTACCGACTTGGACGGTAAGTTCTCTTTGAGCAACGTGAAGAAGGGCGACATCATCGTCATCTCTTATATCGGATTCGATACTCAGGAGATCAAGTTCGAGGGGCAGCCTCTCAACGTAACAATGAGCGAAAACAAGCAGGTTCTTGCCGAGGTGGTGGTAACAGGTTATGGCGGTCAGCAGAAGCGTGCCACCTTGACTACTGCTATCTCTAAGATGGATAACAAGGTATTGGAGAAGGCTGCTGTCAGCAACGTGGGTAATGCGTTGCAGGGTACAGTGACTGGTCTCCGCGTAATCAGCGAGTCTGGTCAGCCAGGTGCAAGCCCTAACATCACTCTCCGTGGTGGTGCTTCTATCACAGGTGGTCACAATGGTGCCCTCATCGTTGTGGATGGTATCATCCGCGAGAGCTTGAGCGACATCAACCCTTCAGACATCGAGTCAATCCAGGTTTTGAAGGACGCCGCTTCTACCGCTATCTATGGTGCCCGTGCCAACGGTGGTGTAATTCTGGTTCAGACCAAGAACGGTCAGGCTGGTAAGACAACCGTTAACTACAAGGCTAAGCTCGGTATGAACTTCTCCCGTCAGGGTTATGATTTCCTCAATGCACATGATTATATCTACTACAACCGTTTGGGTTACAAGCGTTATACCAATAATGCTCCAAGTGCAGGTGCTGTAGATAATCAGATGGGTTATGGTATCGGTAACAAGTTGTTTGATATCCGTTATCTCAATGATGATACCAAGCATCTCCAGAGTGAGGGTTGGCAGGTAATGGACGACCCATACTACGAGGGCAAGCAGATTCTCTATAAGGATTACAGCGGTCAGATGGAAGATGCAACCTTCCATGATGTAGCGCTTACCCAGGATCACTACCTGAGCCTTTCTGGCGGTAATGATAAGGGAACCTTCTCTGCAAGTCTCGGTTACTACAACGAGGATGGTGCTGTAAAGGGTACAGGCTACAAGCGTTTCAATGGTGCTTTCAACGGTTCTTACTGGGTACTTCCTTTCCTGAATGTAAAGGCTGGTACTACCTACAGCTGGGCTAAGCAGCCTTCTCTGTGGATCGGTACATACGAGTTCTTCTATCGTTCCCGTTCACAGCGTCCTACCTGGAATCCATATCTGGAGGATGGCACTCCTGCTTCTGGTTGGGGTACAGGTGACGGTAACCCAGAGTACTACCGTTCTCGCTTGACCAGTACTGATGGTACACGTAAGCAGACCTACAACTTGGGCTTCGATTTGAACATCATCCCTAAGAAGTTGGTCTTCACTGCAAACTCTTCATTGTATCACTACGATTACCAGTACGAGAGCTTCAATAAGTCTTACCAGCAGCAGAACCAGGGTTCTCCTAATACAACCCGCGAAGCTAAAGCCGACATCACACGCTTCACTCAGATTCAGTTGAGCGGTACCTTGAACTATCACGATACCTTCTTCGAGAATCACAATGTGGATGCCATGATTGGTGGTGAGTACTTCGACTACCAGTACTTCAATTTCAATGCTAAAACCGAGAACTCTCCATTCGATACCATCCATACCCTGAACGTAGGTGCTAACCGCACGGCTACAAGCAGCAGCAAGACCGGTTACCGTATCGAGTCTCTCTTCGGACGTGTTAACTATGACTTCAAGCAGAAGTATCTCTTCTCTTTCACTTATCGTTACGACGGTATCTCTAAGTTGAAGGACAACCGTTGGGGTTTCTTCCCAGGTGTATCTGCAGGTTGGAATATCATGGAGGAGGACTTCTGGAAGAACTCTAAGATTTCCAGCGTTATCAGCAACTTGAAACCACGTGTAAGTTACGGTATCAACGGTAACGTAAACGGTATCGGTAACTTCGATATCTATGGTCTTTACAAGAAGTATGGCAATTATGGCGGTCAGACTGGTTACTATAACTCAACCCTTACCAACACTGCGTTGAAGTGGGAGCAGAGTAAGTCGTTCGAGGCAGGTCTCGATATCGGTTTCTTCAACAACCGTCTGGGCTTCATCCTCGACTACTATAACCGTACAACAGATAACTTGCTTACTGATATCAGCTTGCCAGGTTACACCGGTTTCTCTAGCATGAAGACCAACTTGGGTAAGCTTCGCAACTCAGGATTTGAGATGGAGGTACGTGCCAACATCATCAACAGCAAGGACTTCAAGTGGGATGTTACAGCCAATCTCACTTCTGTAGCCAACAAGGTTCTCCAGTTGCCAAGCAGCGATAAGCCAAACAACCAGATTGGTGGTTACGAGGTAGCAGCAGGTAAGGTAGATGCCAACGGTAAGACTCCAACCAAGTGGATTGGTGGATACCGTGAAGGTGGCAAGTTGGGCGACCTGGTAGGTTACCAGCAGCAGCATATCTTCAGAGATTGGGACGATGTAAAGGCAAATGCCAACGAGCGTGTTGACGACATCGCACATCTTTATGGTCCAGGTCTTGCAGACCAGATCAACCCTGCAACCGGTAAGAAGTATAAGGAGTCTAATGGCTGGAAGCCTATCGAGCCAGGAGATGTATGCTGGGAAGACGTGAATGGCGATGGCCATATCAGTCAGCTCGACCGCGTGGTAGTAGGTAATATCTTCCCTAATGTGACTGGTGGTTTCACCACAACATTCGGTTACAAGAACGTATCTCTCTATGCACGTTTCGACTACTCATTAGGACACACCATCTACAACGACCTCAAGGCTCGTTCTTTGGGACAGTATCAGGGTTCGTTCAACCTCATCGACAAGGTAAAGGATACATGGTCTGAGACCAACCGCGATGCAGACCTTCCAGTCTTCACATACGCTGACCAGTTGAACAAGATGAATATCACCCGCGAGAACAATGGTCTGACAGCAGCCAATGGTAACAGCTCTCGTTTCTACGAGAAGGGCGACTATCTGGCATTGCGTGAGGTTACTCTCAACTGGAACTTGCCAAAGACCTGGATCAGCAGAGTAGGCATGCAGAATGCTTCCCTCTATGTAACAGGTCAGAACCTGTTCTACATCACTGGTTATGATGGAGCTTCTCCAGAGCCAGCTGCATATAATGGTTATGGTGCAGGTATTGACAATGGTCGTTACCCTACACCACGCACATTACTCTTCGGTTTATCAGTAACATTCTAAAATTCGACAAAAAATGAAAAAGTTTTTGAAATATTTTGCAGCAGGCTGCATGGTCTTCTCAATGACTAGCTGTCTTGATGTAGAACCACAAAGTGAGATTACTGATGCTGGCTACTGGAAGGAAGAAGGCCAGTTCAGTTCTGCCAATACCGGTCTCCAGGCAATGTTCCGTGACCGCACTTTCAACCTTTACCTTTGGGGTGAGATGCGTACCAACCTCTATGGTGGTAGCTCATTCTCTGGTGAGGCAAGCCGTGGATATGAGTTCATGTGGAACAATCTCTTGAGCCAGGCAAGTCCAGCCATCAGCAATTATGGTGGCTGCTACGGACTTATCAACCAGCTCAACCTGATGATTGCCAAGACTGAGAACACCGACCTCATCAAGGAAGCGGCCAAGAAGAACTATCTGGGTTCTGCATACGGTATGCGTGCCTTCATATACTTCCAGCTGTTGAGAACCTATGGCGACGTCATCGTTGTAACCGACTATACCAAGGGTAGCGACATCAGCATCGGTAACATGGGTAAGGCTGCTTCTCCTGCAGCAGAGGTAATGGCTCAGATCAAGAAGGACATTGAGGCTTCTGAGAAGGCTTATGGCGACAATTACAAGTTTGCCAGCGGCAGAAACTACTGGTCTCTGGCTGCTACCAAGATGCTCAAGGGTGAGGCTTATCTCTGGAGCGGCAAGCAGATGGGCGGCGGCAACGCTGATTATCAGACAGCCAAGGCTGCTTATGAGGATGTGAAGAAGGCTGACGTTGCTTTGCAGAACGACTTCACCCAGGTATTTGCCTTTAACAACAAGAAGAACAAGGAGATTATCTACGCTGTTTATTACGGCAAGGATGAGAAGCCTATGTGGAATGATAGCTTCCGCATGACTTTGGTGATGGGTTCTATGTTCTTCAAGAACTACTACGAGGCTGATGGTACTACTCTGGCTGAGTCTGCCATGGGTAATATGGATGGTGTAATGTGTGTATCTCTCAACAAGGATATGTGGAAAGAACTCTATCGTGACGGTGATACCCGTAAGGCAGGTAGCTTGAAGGATATCTATACCAAGGACGAGGAAGGTTCCCTCAAGTATGTTGGTAACATCCAGTATAAATTCCAGGGTACCTTGCCACAGGGTTACAACCTGCGCCAGTGGTTCGATGATTATCCAATCTATCGCTATGCAGACTGTCTCTTGGGCTTGGCTGAGGCTAAGGCTTTGCTGGGCGAGGATCCTGCTGCTGAGATCAATGAGGTAAGAAAGCGTGCTTACGGTGAGGAATACTTCAACGCTCACGAGGCTGAAGTGGCTTATCCTAACGATACAGACGCTTCATTCTATGCCAACAACTCTTTCGTAGGCAGCGATGCCAATGTCATCGAGGCTGTTTTGAAGGAAAGATGCCGCGAGTTCCTCTTCGAGGGTAAGCGTTGGTACGACCTCCGTCTGATGGGTGCTGAGTATGTTACCAAATATACCTCTGCTCAGGCAAGCAAATTGTTGTGGCCTATCGACGAGAATACACTTGGCTTGAACAGCCAGTTGCACCAGACTCCTGGTTACGAACAATAAGGGTATATGGAAGTGTCGATAAGACACATCATCTTGTTTGATTATAAAAATGAGAAGAGAGGGATTCGTTCCCTCTCTTCTTTACAATTTTTTCTCTCTTGAATCAACTTTGTAAATCATCATATATCATCAACACAATCAACCTAAATAAAATATGAATCGACTCTTGCTTTTTGTGCTATCTATATTTTGGTGCATGGCTGGCATCTCTGTCAATCATCCATCTTCATTATTGCCTCTGCCTCAGAAGTATCAGTTCAACGGCAAGAAATCCAGCGGCGAGTTGACAGTGGAGGAGAAATATGTGAGCCAGATTGAAGGAGCCAAGTTCCAGGAAGAGGCTTACCATCTTACGGTTACTGGCAAGAAAATTATCCTGGAGGCAACCACCCCTAAGGGTATGTATTGGGGAAAACAGACACTGGAACAACTAAAGTACACTAAAAATAAAAAGACATATTTGCCACAATGTGAAATCACCGACTGGCCTGCCTTCCGTATCCGTGGCTTCATGCACGACGTGGGCAGAAGCTATATTCCTGTAGAGGAACTGAAGCGTGAAATCAGTCTCTTGAGCAGATACAAGATCAATGTTTTCCATTGGCATCTTACCGAAAATCAGGCTTGGCGACTGGAATGCAGGAAATATCCTCAGCTCAATGCGCCTGAAAACATGGAGCGCGAAAAGGGTAAGTATTATACATTAAAGGAGGCCGGTGAACTCGTGGAATTCTGCAAGCAGCACCAGGTGCTCCTGATTCCTGAAATCGATATGCCGGGCCACAGTGCAGCCTTTGAGCGTACTTTCAAGACCGATATGCAGAGCAAGAAGGGTACTCAGATTCTGAAAGACATCATCGATGAGGTATGCGCCACTTTCGATGTACCTTATCTCCATATAGGAACTGACGAGGTTCAGTTCACCAATCCGGATTTCGTTCCGATGATGGTGAAATACATCCGCGACAAGGGCAAGAAGGTCATCTCCTATAACCCTGGCTGGAACTACAAGCCGGGCGAAATCGACATGACGCAGCTCTGGAGCTATCGTGGAAAGGCACAGAAGGGCATTCCTGCCATCGACTGCCGCTACCATTATGCCAACCATTTCGATACATACGCAGACTTGGTGGCGATGTTCAACAGTCGCATCTACAACCAGACAGAAGGCAGTGACGACCTGGCTGGCTGCATTGTTGCCTTCTGGAACGACCGTTTCATAGACAATACCCCTCAGCTCCTGGCTGAGAATAATTTCTATCCATATATGCTCACCCTGGCAGAACGTGCCTGGCGTGGAGGCGGCAACTGCTATTTTGATGGCAAGGGCACCCTGCTGTGGGAGGATGAACCTGAGCAGTTGGCTGCATTCAAGGAATTTGAAGACCGCCTGCTGTGGCAGAAGAAAACCTGGCTGAAGGAGGTTCCCTTCCCATACGTTTGCCAGACCCAGAGCGAGTGGCAGATTACCGATGCCTTCCCTAACGGAGGAGATTTGAACAAGGTTTTCCCTCCAGAGGAGAAAGAAGATTCGGTTTATCTGTATGAGGGCAAGACCTATCACAGCCGCAAGATCATCGGTAATGGTATCTATCTCCGTCATGTCTGGGGAACATTGGTCCCTGCCTTCTATGCCAATCCACAGGAGAACCATACCGCTTATGCTACCCGATGGATCTACTCTCCAAAGGAAAGGAAGGCGAAGCTGGCGCTGGAATTCCAGAATTACAGCCGTTCAGAGAGCGATTTGGCTCCTCGTCAGGATACCTGGGATTACAAGTGCAGCCGTGCCTGGCTCAATGGAAAGGAAATTATGCCTCCTGTTTGGGAGAATACAAATACAGAACGTTCCAACGAGATTACGTTGAAGAATGAGAATTACATGTCTCGTCCGGCGATAGATATCACCCTCAAGAAGGGCTGGAACAAGCTGATGCTGAAACTTCCTGTCGGCAAGTTCTCCTCTAAGGAGACCCGTCTCGTGAAATGGATGTTCACAGCTGCACTTGTAGATGAATAAATAAAAAAAGATAGGTTATGTTGTATGATAAATTAATTTTTCCAAAAAGAGCATTGACAGTCATTTTGCTGTCGATGTTCTCAATGGGCTTCCTCTCAGTATCGGCAGCCCGAAAGAAAACCGTACAGAAAATCAAGGTGGCTTGCGTAGGCAACAGCATCACCTATGGTACAGGAATCCAGGATAGAGAACATTTCTCCTATCCCGTACAGCTTCAGAATATGTTGGGTGACAAATATCTGGTAGGCAACTTCGGAAAGCCGGGTGCCACCCTGCTGAACCACGGCCACCGTCCGTATATGAAGCAGGAGGAGTATAAGCAGGCAATGGCATTCAAGGGCGATATCGCCGTAATCCACCTGGGCATCAACGATACCGACCCGAGAAACTGGCCTAACTACCGTGACGAGTTCGTGAAAGATTATCTTTCGCTGATGGACTCTCTGCGTTCTGCCAATCCGAAGGTAAGATTTATCCTGGCTTGCATGACACCGATAGCCGACCGCCATCCCCGTTTTATTTCAGGAACCAAACAGTGGCACGATGAAATACAGGAAGCCATCAAGGTGGTGGCTCGGGTGAGTGGGGCGGAACTCATCGATTTCCATGCGCCTCTCTATCCATATCCTAACCTGTTGCCGGATGCCATTCATCCGAATGCAGAAGGTGCTGGTATCCTGGCTAAGACCGTTTATGGTGGAATTACCGGAAACTATGGCGGTTTGAAACTGTCTGATCTCTATACAGATTATATGGTGTTGCAGCGCAACACTCCGCTTGATATTCATGGAACAGCCAATACCGGTGAGCAGGTTGTGGTTAGTATTGGCGGTCAGAAGGTTTCTGCCATAGCCAATAACCGTGGCGAATGGAATGTCACCTTGCAGCCATTGGCGGTAGGTACGGATTATACGCTCACCATCCAGGCGGGCAAGCAGAAACAGGAGTTCCGTCATGTGGCAGTGGGCGAGGTGTGGCTGTGCTCAGGTCAGTCGAACATGGCGTTCCGACTCAACCAGGCTTCCACCGGCAAGCGTGATATCGCCCAGGCCAACGACCCCGACCTGCGTCTCTTCGACATGAAGGGAAGATGGGAGACATACGATGTGGCATGGCCGGCATCTTGTCTGGATTCGCTGAACCATCTGCAGTATTACAAGAATACCACCTGGAAGGGTGCTACCCCAGAGACGGCAGCACAGTTCTCTGCCGTGGCTTATTACTACGGCAAGATGCTGCGTGACAGTCTGAAGGTGCCTGTGGGACTGATATGCAATGCCATCGGCGGTGCGCCAACAGAGGCTTGGGTAGATAGAAACACCCTGGAAACTCAGTTCCCGGCAATCCTTCGCAACTGGCTGCAGAATGACTTTATCCAGGGTTGGGTGAGAGGTAGAGCTGCCAAGAATCTGACCAATGATGCCACCCATCTGGGCCGTCATCCTTATGAGCCATGTTATCTTTATGAAAGTGGTATCCTGCCTTTGCAGCAATATCCTATCAAGGGCGTTATCTGGTATCAGGGTGAATCGAATGCACATAATATGGATGCTCATGAACAACTCTTCCGTCTCTTGGTAGATAGTTGGCGTAGCAATTGGAAGAACCCTGAGATGCCATTCTATTTCGTGCAGTTGTCGAGTCTGAACCGTCCTTCATGGACCTGGTTCCGAGACAGCCAGCTCAGATTGATGAAGTCTATCCCGAATACCGGAATGGCTGTTTCTTCTGATCAGGGTGATTCTCTCGATGTGCATCCTACCCATAAACAGCCTGTTGGCGAACGTCTGGGCCGCTGGGCATTGAACCAGACTTACGGACATGCAGTTACTCCTTCGGGCCCTATATATAATAATGTGGTAAAAGAGGGGGAACAACTGGTGGTGTCCTTTACTTATGGCGATGGGCTTCGTACATCGGATGGCAAGTCTCCTTCCTGCTTCGAGATAGCTGAGGAGGACGGCTTGTTCTATCCTGCCCAGGTAAAGATAGAAGGCAGCAAGGTAAGATTGAGTTCTCCGGAGGTCAAGGCTCCAAGATATGTAAGATATGCATGGCAACCTTTCACACGTGCCAATCTGGTCAATAAGGAAGGCTTACCGGCATCTACATTCAGAGGAGAGGTCAAATAGCCAACTCAGTAATAACTGTTAATAGCATCAGAATATGAAATGTATTAATTCGCTTTTAGCATTATCTATCATTATTATAATAAATAGTTGTAGTACAATGAAATCAAATTTAAAGACACAATTTACAAATATCAGTTCAATGTCTGGCTTCCCTTCTGGGGAGGCTGGATATGAACTCGGTGTTTCAGCTTGTTATGCAGGTTTCATCGGCGACTACCTGGTAGTGGCTGGTGGATGTAATTTCCCAGAGCCAGGAAAGAAAAAGTATTATTCCAGCATTTATGCTGCGAAAGTTACTGGTAATGAGGAAAAATTGCAGTGGGAGATGATTGGCAATCTGCCTGAGCCTGCTGCCTATGGTGGAGTGGTTGCCTCTGGTGACAGCTTGATTCTGGTAGGTGGATGTAATACGGAACATAGTTTGCGAACCGTTTTGAGTATCCATCTGGACCAGGAAAACGGCAAACCGATATTGAAGTCTTTGCCAGACCTGCCTTGTACGGTGGATAATATGGGAGTATGCCTCCTGGATACTCGCCTCTTCGTGGTAGGTGGTAATCAGGGCGGACGACCATCTGCTTCCGTCCTGACAATGGAAATCGGAAAGGATAAAAAGTGGACCTTGGAAACTGAGTTGGTTGGGGAACCACGTGTCCAGCCGGTATGTGCAGCCTATAACGGCGAACTCTTTGTCTGGGGTGGATTCTATGAGAATGGCAAATCCAGCATCGTGGCTACATCCGGATTGCGCTATCATCTGATGAGTAAGAGCTGGACTTCGCTTCCTGCACCTGTCAACTTGCAGGGTCAGGAACTCACTCTTACTGGAGCTACAGCCATGCTGGAGGTTTCAGCCAAAGGAAATGCTCAGATTGTCTGTGCCGGTGGTGTGAACAGAGAAATCTTCTGGGATGCCATCAGCGGTACCTATTCGATGGTTGCCAAGGCTGATTATCTGAAAAAGGATATTTCATGGTATAAGTTCAATAATAGTTTATTGATTTATAACTTGAAGACAGAACAATGGGAAATCCCATCCCCTGAAAACGCTCTTTTGGCTAGAGCGGGTGCCCAAGTAGCTTTGCGGGAACATACCTTATATTATATAGGTGGTGAATTGAAGCCTGGTCTTCGTTCACCTGGTATTGTCAAGGTAGATTTACGTTAATAATGATTCGACCTGTATGGTTTCAGTGCCTGGTGAGGCTTCTGACCATACAGGTCTTTTTTTGTTTTGCATTTGTAATAGCAAAATGAAAGTGGAAATACGTGGTTTGCTTTCATTTTGTATTTTGAATTTTTAATTACATTATCAAATAGTAAGCAGATTAAAATAAATAAAACAAAAAGTAAGTAATGTGGTGTTTAATTACGCAAAATGTCGTACCTTTGCACTCGTAAATAAACAAAATGTAATTTAAAGAATAGGAGAGATTAACATGAAAAAGATCGAAGCTATCATCCGTAAGACTAAGTTTGAGGATGTAAAGGAAGCATTGCTTGCCGCTGACATCGAGTGGTTCTCTTACTACGATGTAAGAGGAGAGGGCAAGATGAGACAGGCTCGTATCTATCGTGGTGTCATGTATGATACCAGTAGTATTGAGCGAGTGTTGCTGAATGTTGTCGTGCGCGACAAGAACGTAGAGAAAACTATTAATGCCATCCAGGAGGCTGCCCGTACCGGCGAGATTGGTGATGGTCGAATCTTTGTAATTCCTGTAGAGGATACCGTGAGAATCCGTACAGGTGAAAGAGGCGACATCGCACTTTATAATGCGGAGCAGGAAAAATAGATTACGGATGGAAGGAGAGAGATTAGTTTTCAGGTTTAAAGAACACTTTAAAGATTTTATGTTATGAGTGTACAGGATTTAGGAATTTCAGTAGATACCGTATGGATGCTCTTGGCAGCCATGTTGGTCTTTTTCATGCAGCCGGGATTTGCCCTCTGCGAGGCGGGCTTTACCCGTAGTAAAAACACCGCGAACATCTTGTTTAAGAACTTTGTCGATTTCATGATCGGTTCCGTTCTCTTCTGGTTCGTTGGTTTCGGATTTATGTTTGGTAGCGATGGTGCCGGTTTCATCGGTATGCCTAACTTCGGCGATTTGTCTTTCTATACGAATGCAGCCGGTCTTCCTACAGAAGGCTTCCTGATGTTCGAGACAGTTTTCTGCGCTACTAGTGCTACCATCGTTTCAGGTGCTATGGCAGAACGTACCAAGTTCTCCATGTACTGCGTTTATTCATTCTTCATTTCATTGATTATCTACCCAGTAGAAGGTCACTGGACATGGGGTGGCGGTTGGCTTTGCAACAGCGAGGCAGGTTCATTCATGATGGACACCTTCGGTGCTGCTTTCCATGATTTCGCTGGTTCTGCTGTCGTACATAGTGTTGGTGGTGTACTTGCTTTGGTGGGTGCTATCTGCTTAGGTCCTCGTCTCGGTAAGTATCGCAACGGCAAGAGTACTGCTATCCCAGGTCACAACTTGATGGCTGCTGCCCTCGGTGTATTCATCCTCTGGTTCGGATGGTTCGGATTCAACCCAGGTTCTCAGCTTGCTGCTTCTGGTGAGGTTAACCGTGTTGCTATCAGCCACGTATTCCTGACAACCAACCTGGCTGCAGTTTGTGGTGGTCTCGGTACTATGTTCACTTCTTGGATCAAGTATGGCAAGCCTTCATTCTCATTGACATTGAACGGTATCCTGGCTGGTTTGGTAGCCATTACTGCTGGTTGCGACTTGGTTAGTCCATTGGGTTCTGCCATCATCGGTCTCTTGGCTGGTATCATCCTGGTATTCTCTATTGAGTTCATTGATACCAAGCTTCATATTGATGACCCTGTTGGTGCAAGTTCAGTTCATGGTGTTTGCGGTATCTTCGGTACCTTGATGACAGGTCTCTTCGCCCTTGATGGTGGCGCCTTCTATGGTGGTGGTTTCGGATTCTTCGGTGCTCAGTGCTTCGGTATCCTCTGCATCGACCTTTGGGCAGCTGTTACAGGTATCATCCTCTTCTGGGGTATCAAGAAGATTGCTGGTCTCCGTGTTGACAAGCGAATTGAGGAAGAAGGTCTCGATATCTACGAGCATGGTGAGAGCTGCTACAACTAATGGTACTTTCATATAGGCGTAAGAGAGAGATAATAGACAAAAGTTTTGGTGAGCAAAATTATTATTAGTAATTTTGAATAAGGTACGCTGCATCTCAACAATAAAAATTAATCACGATTTATTTTGTATTGTATTCGATTTGCAGTACCTTTGCAGCCGAAACTTTAAAAAAACAAATGTATCACATAAAAAGAGAGAATATGAAGCATTTAGATATGAAGAAGATGGGTGCGTTGGCACTCGGTTTGATGGCATTTGCTCCTGCTGCCATGGCACAGGACAAGATGGAAACATCTATGGGTGCTGATATCGTGAGCCAGTACTACTGGCGTGGTCAGGATTTGGGAGCCGTTTCCCTTCAGCCTACTCTGGGCATTGGATACAAGGGACTCTCCCTCACAGCCTGGGGAAGTGTAGGACTTTCTCAACCAGAAGATACCAAGGAGTTTGATCTTACCTTGGCATACGAGACAGGCGGTTTCCATATCGGTGTAACTGATTACTGGTTCAATTCTCCTAATGAGAAGTATTTCGCCTATTCATCACATGAGACTTCTCATGTATTCGAGGCAAATGTAGGTTATGATTTCGGTCCGCTTGCCTTGAACTGGTACACCAATTTCGCAGGTAATGATGGAGTAAACAAGGATGGCGACCGTGCCTATTCTTCATACGTTGAGGCTACTGCTCCATTCAAGTTAGGTGGCTGTGATTGGGAGGCAAGTGTAGGTGCTGTTCCATTTGCTACATCCTTCTATGGTGATGCCAATGGTTTCGCTGTTACTCATGTAGGTGTGAAAGCAACCAAGGATTTGAAGATTACAGATTCTTTCTCTGTTCCTGTCTTCGCTCAGGTGGCTGCTAATCCTAGCACCGAGAAAGCCTACTTGGTAGTAGGCTTCACCTTGCAACCATAATATATAGTTTTTTGGTTTTATAAATGATAAATGCCGATAGTTCTGGAATTTGGAACTATCGGCATTTTTTCTATTTTACAAATCTTGCGTTCTGCAGGAATTTCTGTGGAGTCATACCATATCTCTTAGTGAATAAGCGGTATAGCGATGTAGAGGATATGAACGAGCAGTCTTTCAGCAATTCTTCTACATTCTTGTATTTGCCGGTGAGAAGAAGTTCTGCCACATACTCGATTCTCAGGTCGTTGATGTACTCGCTGAATGTCTTGCCCGTGAACTGACGGAACAGACCTGCGAACTTGTTGGCTGGAATGTTGAATTCGTTCATCAATGTCTTGCGGGAGAAGGTATTGCCTAAGAAGAATTTCTCTCCGATAATCTTGCTCCTAATCTCTTCAAACAGCCGTTTGTCCATGTCCTCTTCTTCTGTATGTTGTGTCATGGTAGAGGATAGGGTGTTGAGGTTCTGTCGTTCCAGTTCCTCCTTGTATTTCATGGCTTCCTTCACGTTTGTCACCAGTGTGATGTTCTTTTTCTTGATGGTGTGGTAGTTGTAGCCCAGTATTCCTCCGACGATGATTAAAACCACACCGAAACCGATGGTGATGATGAGTGCCCAGCGCTGGTTGGCGATTTGCGCCTCTTTATCCTTTACGTCATATATGGAAGCCAACTCTTGCGAGGAACTTTGCAATTCCCTGATGCGCAGACTGTCTCTCAATACGGACAACCGCTCGAAATAGTTTGCTGCCTTGTCGTACTGTCTCAGTCCTCTGTAGGCCATGCCGTAGAATTTGAGTGTGGATGACATGTAGAGATTGACGGTGTCCTTCCTGTCTTGCATTTCTTGTTCACGTTGTTTGCACAATTCCAAGACCTCGTGGTATTTGTGCTGACCAAGTAGATAGGGTACTATCAGATAGGCGTATCGGCGGTTGATGCTTCCCATCTTGTTGAACTCGTGATAAGCTTCTGCGGCTTCCTTGGTCATTCCCAGTTTTGAGCATACCACGGCACGGTGAGCAAGCCATTTGCATCTTTCCTGTTCATAGAGTCCTTCCATGTCAGTCTCGCCAGGATTTTTTGCATCTAGGTATTTCTCCAGTTTGTTCAATATCTTGAATGCCTCCTTGTGTTTCTTATCACGCTCATAGCAGATAAGTAGGTCGTTGTAATCTGCCCGCAGATTGTCGTACTTGTGGTCGTAATGCGACTTTTCCATTATCCTAAGGGCTTGCAACATGTAGGCGTATCCTCGTTCCTTCGAATCTTGCTCATGCAGGCTCTTGCCCAGATAAAACAAGGCAATAGACTCCATGCCCATGTCATTGGCAAGTTTCGCTTCGTGAATTAATTGTCTTATGGTTTTTGATTTCTCTTCTTCGTCGTATAGTCCGTCGTAGCAAGAAATCAGACGATGCAGTAGTTTCATCTTCTTGGTGGCATCTTGCTTGACGGCTCTTGCTGAGAGGGCGCTCTTGTAGAAGCGGGTGGCCATGATGAATCGTCCCGTATTATAATATAGGTCGCCTTCCGTCATGTCCAGTTCATAGGAAACTTGTTTGCCTTGCTTGCGCAACTCTGCCATAATCCGCTCTGCCAGTGGGGTGTCGGAAAACGTATATTCATATACTTTATCCTCGGTCACCATACTATCGGGCAATACGGTCCCCGTGGCGAACAGAGCAGTTGTCCACCATCCCAAAATGAAAACTAGTAGCCATTTTTTCTTTTTCATGTGTAAAAGTCTATCCATCATTATTTATTTCTTAAAAGTAATGCAAAGTTACGGATTTTATCCGAAATAAGGTGAAATAAGTGCTGATTTTGTGCTATTTGGTAATTTTTGGGCAAAATAATGAAGTTTTGGGAACGAAATGAATAATTGGGAGCAAACTGTGAACAAGTGAAAACTCAATTTCGATGCCGTTTCGTGGATTTGTCTTAAATTTGCAAAACAAAAGATTTTCATACATTATATTACTAATCATTTAAATTTTTCAATTATGGATTTTACAAAGATAAATTGTAGAGCCATGATGCTCTTTTGGGTTGTAATGCTGAATGTTGGCAGCATGGCATCTTTGCTTGCAGTAGTCGTGGGGTGCAATCATCATGTGGGCACGAACACATCCGCCTATATGGGGCATAAATATGTGGACTTGCAGCTTCCATCCGGTACGAAGTGGGCTACAGCCAATCTGGGAGGCGAAGAAGACGAACTGGCTTCAGAATTCTATTCGTGGGGTGAGTTGGAAGTTAAGCGTTCTTACTCTAAGAACAACTATCAGTGGATGTCTGGCTATCCGGAAGGATATGGCGTTCTTCAAGACAAGCACGACGTGGCTCATGTGAGATGGAAAGGAAAATGGCGCCTACCTACCAAGGAGGAGATGGAAGAGTTGGAGGACACCATCCATAACACTACTTGGGTGTTCTCACCGTTGAATGGGCATGTCAGTTGGCTTGTCAAGAGCAAGAGAAACGGTCAGACCATTCGTCTCATGGCTTTGGGCTACATGAAAGAAGGCAAATTAGAACAAGATTCCATCGGCTTCTACCTCGGAGCCTCTGTTGGTACAAGTATGGAGAATACCTTTGTCTGTATGGGTTTCAACAACGATACTATCAATATGGGAGATGCTGGGCGGTATTTCGGCTATACTGTGCGCCCAGTATTCAAGTAGCATCTCTCTGTTTTTAGACCAAAATATTACTTTATTTTATTAACAATAAAAATTATCGATTATGAATTTTACAATGATGAAATTTAGAGCCATGATGCTCTGTTTGTTGGTTATGTTGTTTGCTGGTAGTCTGATTAGTTGCAGTAGTGATGATGACGATTCTCCTAAAAGAGAAACTCCTAATGAGGATACCGAGGTGCCAACTTCAGGAACAGCCATGTTTTACTTTACGCCGTCTGAAGGTGATCTGCTCTTATGTGATGTAACCGTTGAGTATACCGATGCTTCAGGTAAGCTCCAAACTGAAACTATTACTGGAGAGTGGAAAAAGCAGATAAAATTTGCTAGTTTGCCAGCTAATGGAACAATAGCAATAAAGCGTTCTTTGAAGGCAAATGTAGAGTTGGCAAAAGATCATTACAAGTTCGGGTATACTGAACAAAGCGTTTTTTATGCAAATTATGCAAGTGGTGCTAAACCTGCAGGCCATAATCATGGTAGTAGTGCAAATATTTCGATTGGCAAGGATAAGGTAGAGCACTATGTCGTAGATAGGAATCCTGTTATAATCTCTTATTCTTATACTATTGATAAAAAGAAAGATTCCGATGGAAGTTTTGTGACTTTTGGTAAGTAGATAACAAAGTTATTCATCGCGAAATGTATGGAGTAAGAAAATGCTTAAGAATAAGATATCTCTCTTGATACGTAGGTATCAGGTTTATCTCGAAAGGGGTAAACCGATACCTGCCAACACGAAAGCAGTCACAAGATGCAAGCATTGTGGCACGGAGTATCGTGGCAATTATTGCCCAAGATGCGGACAGTTTCATACGGCGGGAATATTCGGAAAATGGAGAATGGTGAAGACTTTCCGTGAGGCCTCTCCCATTATGTCGAATGCCTATATGCGCACCATCTTTGAGTTGCTTTTTCGCCCAGGGTATATGATTCGTGATTATTTCCGTGGGCATCAAGTCAGCTATTTGGGACCATTGACAACCTTGTTGGTTTCATTTTCCTTATTGACTTTGGTCACGCATACCTATGAAGAATTGACCAATACCGTGGAACCTGAAAAGAAAGAAGTTGTTTCCAAAAAGGATTCTTCTGGTAAGGAAGAAAAATATATATATCAGAAATGGGGAGTAACCATTACTAGCAAGGATGATGGGCGAATGGATAATGGAAAGATGGCTGCTCTGTGGCGAGTTTTGAGAGGAAAACTGGAGAGTGATACGACACTCTTTCTTTTTGCCATTTTCCCTATGTATGGTCTTGCTGCTCGACGTGCCTTTCGTAAAGTGAATTTCGGTTCATATCCTCTGAGGGCAGGTGCTCATTACATGGCTCTTGTCTATCTTTATACGCTTTTTGCGTTGTTGCCGTTGCCCGTGTGGGCTATGGTGTACTATCTGGTTTGGACTTATCGTGGCATTTACGGAATGACATGGTTGCGTACCATTCGATATATGGCATTCACAGCCTGTTGGGTGGTGCTTTATTTGTTCCTGTTGTTGGTTGCGTTGGCGCTATTGGGGATAGGAATAGTCTATCTTATCAATTTCTTGTTTTTTACGTAATTATCTTTTTGAAATTCTAAAATCAATTGTAACATGAAGAAAAAACTTTTATTATTCGGAGGCTTGTTGGCTATAGGCTTGTCTTTTTTCGCATCGTGCAGTGATAAGGAGGATGAATCTTTGGCTCCTTCGTCCGTAGATGCCAAACCTTGGACATTGGATGAAAACATGAATACCCAGATAAAGCCTGGTGACAACTTTGCCCTGTATTGTTGGGGCAAATGGTATGAGAAGACCCCTCTGATTTCTGGAGAAAATTATGTTGGACTGTTGTATTCTGAGGCTGAGGCTGCTGTTGAGCAAAGAATGAAGTTTGAAATCCCACAACACCAAATGCTGAGAGATGATTTCGAACGGTTGGGAGAGGATGCAGATGCTATCAATCAGTTGAAGCAAAAGATACAGTCATTGGAAAGTATGAATACTCAGGAAGAGAAGGCGTTTGCTTTGGGTGAGAGCTTGAAGGCTGGGAATACGCCTTTTTTGAAAGGGGTGCTAACTGTCTTGGATGGAGAATTTTTGTATACTATAGAATCACAAAATCAACTGTCAGACCTCTTGTCGAAATTTGCCGATGATGATACCAAATTGGCGAGTTGGCTGGAATGGGCGTTGATACAGTTGGGAGTGGATAAAGAGATGGCTCCTATGCGTGTTGAGGAAGCACTCTCTTTGCAGCCTTCTAAAGAACAGGAAGATGCTAATAGCAGGATGAGGAGACTCTGTAGTCCTGAATATCATGAGAATTTAATTTCGGTAAAACAACTTCTTACGAGAGCTGCTGGTGATGAAGAACAAATTATTTATGCTCTCTTGGAAGGATTGGGGGTTGAACCGGATAAATTGAATGTGGATAGAGCTACCAGTTATTTCTTTGATGACATTTTACTATCTGATAGTGAAGGCAGTAAGGTGGTTAGTCTCTTGGAATGCTGTTTGGCGGTCGACTTGGCTTTGGCTTCACGAACAGCTTGCCAGAAACTTTTGGGCAAGACTGATGAGACAGTGTTGAAAGGCTTGATTGACGATAAACTGAGTTATCCGACAGCCAAGACTTTTTGTGATACGTACTTGAACGATTCATATCGGCAGAAAATACTAGACTTGATGGAAAATCTCCGTCGTACATTCAGAAGAAGAATTGAAAAACTTGACTGGATGAGCCAGACAACCAAGAACAGTGCTTTGGAAAAGTTAAAAAAAATGACATTTCTGGTAGGCAAATCCGATTCTTGGCATGAAGAAGGAATTCCACAGTTGGCAGGCAAGTCCTTGTATGAAGATATGGTTCTGGTAAGAAAAAGCCAAAATGATTTAAGGCATGTTTTACTCAGCAAATTGCCTAAAGACGAGATCGGTAATTTTTGTTATTTGGATGGTTTTTCTGTTTCAGCAGTCAATGCTTTTTACTATCCGTATTGCAATTCTGTTTTTGTCCTGCCAAATATTATTTTGCCTCCATTCTATGATGAGAGTCAATCCGATGCAATGCTTTATGCCTTGGTTGCGGTATTTGGTCATGAGATAACCCATGGCTTCGATGACGAGGGGGCTCTGTTTGATGCTGTAGGTCGCTTTAAAAATTGGTGGACAGTATCAGACCAGATGGCCTTCAAGGAAAAAACAGATCTGTTGGTTGATTGTTATAATCATCTTCCTCTCTTTGTTGATTCTGATGGGTATCATGTAAATGGTGAGCAAACGCTGGGAGAAAACATTGCCGATCTCGGTGGGTTGGAAATGTCTTTACAGGTATACGAGGAGAAACTGAAGGAACAAGGGTTTTATGGTGAGGAGTTGGTAAAGCAAGAGAAGAGGTTCTTCCAGGCTTATGCTAATATTTGGAGAGCTAAATTGTCGGATGATTATCTGATGAATATGTATGGAGGTGACGTTCATGCACCTAGTTTCGCTCGTGTCAATGGTTGTACCATGAACTGTGATCGTTGGTATGAGTTGTTTGACGTGAAGTGGGGCGACATGAATTATCTGAAGCCTGAGAAACGAGCGAGAATTTGGTAAATTATCAGAATTCTTTGTCCCACGGATTTCACGGATTCCACAGATGCATTTTGGGTGCGGTGCTGTTTTTTGAAGTATATGGGAGAAACAATAGAAAAGGGTCTATATGCCACGATGATCGGGTGGCGTATAGACCCTTCTTTTGTTATCTTATACTTCCTTCCAGTCAACCAGTCCCTTTCCCTTATCATCCAGTTCTATGGCAAGGGCGATTACCTTTCGCTTATCAGCCATAAAAGGCTCGGCATACTGCTTGGCTTTCATCTGCTCTTCGGCAGCATCCACGCCACCGTTGTTGCTCAGCTTCAACTCCAGCACATAGATGAAGTTGGTGACTTCCACTACCATATCAATCCTGCCCGTAGCTATCATCTTCTCCACTTCCACCCGGCAGCCGATGGCATTGAAAATGGTGCTCAGAATCAGGCGGTAGCGCTCCTCCATGTCCATGCTGGCAAGTTTCTTGTTGCTGTAGGGAACGTCCGCAATGAGCGCTTTCAGGCATTTCATGGCTTCGGGAAGCTTGCCAAGCTGAAGGGCAAGAAACAAACCAGACTGGGTAGATTGGATGTCACCATTGCTTCGCAGCGTAAGTGCCGGCAATACCGTTTCGTAAAGCGCTTGTCTGACCTCATAATTAGGAAAGCCCAGAATATAGACTCCCATCTGGTAATCCTTAATGGTAAGATACCCCGACTGATAGAGGAACAATTCGGCTCCGCCGCCCGTCACATCTGATGTCTCTATGGTTTGACGGAGAATGGTACATGGGTCAAATTCCCGTAGTTTAAGTTCCATGTCATCCACAAACTTAGGCAACAGCGAGGTTGCGCCCGATGAAGCCCAGTAGTTCTTCAAATCAGAATCTGCCAATGCATTGATGAGGCTGAACGGATTGAATACATCCACCATGTTACGGCGACTGAAGTGATATCCGTCATAATATGCTGTCAGTTGTGCTACGGCTTCATCGAAAGTCCAGTCTTCGTATTCTGCCAACTTGTTGATTTCCGGCTTGAAATCACGTAAGACTTCTTGCTTCGTGATACCGCAGATGGCTGCGTATTCCGGCTCAAAGCTGATGTTGCTCAGATTGTTGAGCACAGAGAATAGAGAGATTTGCGTAAATTTGGTGATACCGGTGATGAAGACAAATTTTTCGTATTTATCCTGAGATTTCAAGACAGCAAATACTTCTCTGTAAATAGCGGTACATGCTTCGTGCTGCGGGGTCTTCCAAGAATGCTGCAATGGAGAGTCGTATTCATCGATGAGAATGGCTACCTGCTGTCCGGTTTGGTTGAAAGCTGACTCAATGATGTTCTTGAATCTTACGGCAAGAGAACTGTCTGGGCGTACAGTAATTCCGTACTCAGTTTCAAGGGTATGAAAAACATCGTCTAGATAGCTTCGTACACTTTCCGGCTCAGCGCCTGCCTGACTCATATCCAGTCTGATGACAGGGCGCTTCACCCATTCCGTCTCCAGCTGCATGATCTTCAATCCCTCGAAGAGTTCCTTCTTTCCCATGAAGTAGGATTCGAGCGTATCGACAAGAACGGATTTACCGAAACGGCGTGGGCGGCTCAGGTAATTATATGTTTTATTTCTGTTGGCAAGTTGCCAGATGATATCTGTCTTGTCAACATAAAAATATCCACCCCTTCTGATTTTCTCAAAAGATTGGATGCCAATCGGCAATCTTCTATCGTTTGTCTCTACCATAATTCCTAATCTGTCTTTAAAAATCAACTTTTGCGCAAAGTTACGACTTTATTTTCAAACCCGCAAGCTTTTTCTGGAATTTCTTTGTTTTTCCTAGGGGGTGTTCTAAAGAAGCTATTTGATAGGGAAAATATCTCTGAGAAATAATAAAATATCTCTGAGAGATAAAATATTATCTCTGTGAAATAAAACTATATCTCCGTGAGATAAAATAATAGCGTATTGAAAAAACTTGATTCTTTGGGAAAATGAGGAAAATCAAAAAAATAAGACACGAAAACTGAAGGTACTGAAGGTAAGGTTTTGTGGACTGTTAAAATAGAGTTAAAAAGTAAGAAGAATGGACAAAAATGTTGGCTGAAGGACTGAAGGAACTTTTTAAAAATAATAATTTCATGTCAAAAACTGCATTTTAACACTTGGCTAAATATATTGCAATTACCTAATAATTATATAATTACACCTTTCTTACTCTACGCTGCATATATATATGTTTCTTTAGTTTCATCCTTCAGCCTTTTTTTATGACCTATCCTTCACAACCTTCAGTTTTTCAGAGGGTATCCTTCATTAGTAATTCTTTACAAATTTAAAAGTCTAAATCTGTGTTATCTGTGAAATCTGTGGGACGATTGATGAAACGAAAAAGAGGATGTGCCATGGACTCTAATGACACATCCTCTTTTTAATATTATAATAAGGTGTATTATAAGTTATTCAGCAAGTCTGCCTTGCCATCGTTAATCAACTTAATCACCAATTCGCCAAACAGCGTGTTCTGCCATGCAAACCATGGACGGGTGAACTTCGATGCATCATCCTTGTGGAATGACTCGTGAATGAAGCCCATGCCCGCATCCGTGTTCAGCAACATCTTCATGCAGAAACGAATCTCGTCATCGCTCTGCGCAGTGAAACACTTCATCATGATAGACATGGGCCAAGGCATGTCGTATCCAATGTGAGGACCACCGATACCCTCGCCAGCCTTGCCACGGAAGAAACAAGGATTGTCCTCGCTCCAAACAAAACGGCGGGTGTTCTGATAGATAGGATCGTTCATCGGAACATCACCCATATAGCCCATACCCAACAATGATGGTACGTTGGAATCGTCCATCAGGAGCTGGTTGCCGAAACCATCTACCTCGTAGGCATAAATCTTGCCGTACTTAGGATGGTCATAGATGGCATACTTCTGCAAGGCTCCCTGAACCTCATCAGCCAGACTGCTGCAATCCTGCGCAATTTTCAGAGCCGCATCCTTCTTTGCCGCATCCTTCTCGGCCACATGCTTCAGAATCTCGGCAGCCTTGTTCATGGATGATACTGCCATGAAATTAGAAGGAATCAGGAATGGTAGAATCGTAGCGTCATCCGATGGACGGAACATGGAGGCGATGAGGCCCACTGGCTTCACCGGAGCACCGAAACCGTCCCAGCCGATGGTATCGAAGGCACGGTCGGAAACACGGGTAAAGTGATATGCCTTGGCGGTTACCTTGCGCTGCTGCTCATGGAAGGTCTTCAGGATATTCTCCACAGCCTTCATCCATACATCGCCGAAGATGGAGTCATCGCCAGTCACCTTCCAGTACTCGTAAGCCAGGCGGATAGGGTAGCAGAAGGAGTCGATCTCATACTTGCGCTCGAACACGTCTGGCTGCATCTTGGTGCGGTCTTTCACCCATCCTGCACCCGTAGGACCATCGTTGAAGGCATTGGCATAGCGGTCGATGTTGATGCACTTCAGCTGGCGCAGAATCACACCCTTCAGCATCTTCTTCAGTTTCTCGTCCTTGTTGGCGAGGGCTACGTAAGGCCAAACTTGCGCACCTGAGTCGCGGAGCCACATGGCTGGGATATCGCCTGTATATACAAATGTATCGTCGTCACCATTCTCGAGCACACGGTAGTGAACGGTGCTCTCCAGGGTGTTAGGATAGCAGTTGGCAAACATCCAGGCCAACTTTGGGTTCTTCTTCAGCAGTTTCTGCACTTCCTTGATCTTCTTCTCCACGGCGGTGGAGGTGAAGAGGCGGTCCTCTACTGGCGGACGCTTAGATTCGTACTTGCCATCCACCGGTGTCACCACCTTGGTATAGCGTGCGTGCACATCCACCTTGGCGTTCTCCTGAGCCATCGCTGTCATGGAGGCAAGAAGAGCCATTGCTAAAATAGTCTTTCTCATTTTCTTATTTTTTGTTAGTTAGTTCTATACAATAATTAGCTCAAAACCATCATTCTCATGAAATAATCTCATGAAAAATCCTATGGGCGGTCGGCTGGGCGTGTGCCCCACTTGGATGGCTGGCTGCCCATCTGGAGTTCCAGGGTGCCACCCTTCATGATGTCGTTATACATGATGTACGACTTGGTGTATGGCTTGCCGTTCAGCTTGGCATGCTGGATATACATGTTCTCCTTGCTGTTGTCCTTGCAGATGATGCTGAAGGTCTTGCCCTTGCTCACGTTAATCGAAGCCTTGTCGAAGATAGGACTGCCGATGATGTACTTGCCGCCGGCTGGCTCTACCTGATAGAGACCCATGGAAGAAAGAATGTACCATGCCGACATCTGACCTACGTCTTCATTGCCGCTCAGTCCGTCGAAATCGTCCTTATACATCTCGTCCATGGTCTGGCGCAGCAGGCGGGCTCCCTTCCAAGGCTGGCCCACATAGTTGTACATGTAGAGCACGTGGTGGCTAGGTTCATTGCCGTGGGCATACTGGCCGATGAGGCCTGAGATATCAGGAGAAGCATTGGCACCCATCTCACCGGTAACGATGAAGAGAGAGTCGAGCTTGGTCACGAATTTCTTTTCATTGCCGAAGAGTTTCACGAGTCCGTGAACATCATGAGGCACCAGCCAGGTGTATTGCCATGCATTGCCCTCGGTGTAGTCGTCGTCACGATGCTCGGCAGAGAATGGATTGAATGGGGTGCGGAACTTGCCTTCGGAACTGATGCCGCGCATGAATCCGGTTTCCTTGTCGAAGTATTTGCTGTAAGATTTAGATCTCTTCTCGAAATACTTGGCATCTTGCTTCTTGCCCAGCATGCGCGCCACCTTAGCCACGCAGGCATCAGCCAGGGCATATTCCAGACCCTTTGCCACGGTTTCCTTGGTCTTTTCTTTATCGTAAGGCAGATAACCGTATTTCTTGAGCAGACCCAAGCCGCGGTCTTCGCGCAGAGCCGACTGCTTCAGTGCCTCGTAAGCGCCTTCCTTGTCCTTAACATAACCCTTCAGAACCATGTCGGCAAGCACTGGGATGCCTGGGTTGCCCACCATGCAGTTGGTTTCATTGCCCATCAGATGCCATACCGGCAACTGGCCCTGCTGGCGATAGATGTTGATGAAGGTGCTTGCCATATCAGGCAGCATATCGGTATGAATCATGGTCATCAGCGGATGAGCCGCACGATAGGTATCCCAGAGCGAAAGGGTGGTGTAGTTGGTAAAGTTGCCGTCATGCACCTTGCCGTCGGCACCGCGATACTGTCCGTTGACATCTGAGAATACAGATGGAGCAGTCATGCTGTGATACATCGCTGTGTAGAAGATGCGGCGGGAAACGGAGTCGTTGGTCTCGATGTTTACCTTAGCCAATTCCTTGTTCCATGCTTCGTCAGCATCAGCAACCACCTGACGGAAATCCCAGCCTGGAATCTCCTTCTGCAAATTCAGTTGGGCGTTCTCTGCACTGACCGCCGACATGCCCGTCTTTACCAGCAATGGCTTGGTAACATCTGCTGCGGTAATCAACCATCTTCCGGTGCCCAATGGCTTGACGGTGACAGGTTGAGAGAATTCTGCGAAGAAGAATGCCTTCTGGTCGTTTGCCCAACCCTTGGAGAAGCGATGACCTGCCATAGTGGTAGATGTAATCTTATCTACATTATAATCCTTGGCAGCGTCCCATCCGATGCCCTGCTTCAGGTCTAGCACCAGCTGTGCCTGCTGTGCATCTGCACCGAAGGTATAGCGCTGGAATCCGGCACGCTGGGTGGCTGTAAGCTCAACCCACACGTTAGGCTGCTGCAGTTTCACGGCGTAGTAGCCCGGGCGCACATTCTCGTTGGCATGACTGAAGAGGATTTCCTTCTGGTTGGCATCGGTTACAGGCAGGAATGCCACGTCGCCCAGGTCACCAATACCGGTACCGCTGAGGTGCTGATGGCCGAAACCGATGAGTACGGAGTCTGAGTGATGATAACCGGAACACCAGTCCCAGCCACGGGATGGTTCGGTTGGGCCCAGCTGCACATATCCGAACGGAACATTGGCTCCGAGGAATACGTGACCATGACCACCCGTTCCGATTCTTGGGTTGACAAACTGTGTGAGATTGCTCGACTTTGCCTGTTGAGCAAAGGATGCCTGTGTAAAGCCACCAGCTACTACGCAAGTCATCATGAATAGATTGATAAGTTTCTTTCTCATATTGTTATAGTAACATCTACGGAATAATTGAATAAATTAGGTTATTTATAATAAAACTAATAATACTGCAAAGATACGAAAAAAATGGGAAAAACGGCACAATCCTATATATTTTTTAACTAAACTTTCATAGTATTGATGGGGATTGCAAATCCCCCAGGGCGGTCGAACCTTTTTAGACGGCGGATTGCAAATCTCCCAGGGTGGTCGAACCTTTTTAGACGGCGGATTGCAAATCCGCCGAAACGCCTAACGGGGGATGGTATCCTTTAGTCCTTGCTTCCGTTAGGCGTCCCGCCGGATTTGTAATCCGGCGTTAAAAAATGACCAAACCTATTTTGGTTCTGCGGATTTGCAATCCGCAGCAATCTGTATGCTTATCCATGCATCCTGAATGCTTTTATCTTATTTTTCTCTCTTTGTACCATTTTGTAATGAATGGTGTGATTTGTACTTTCAGAATGAAAGATTAAATAGATGGTTATGTGTAAAAATGTTATCATATCTCTTTTCTTAAGACAAAAGGTAATGAAAATCTTTTGTATGTTGACAAAAAGTAGTAATTTTGCACCCGAAACTTAGCAAAATGATATTGAAAGTGAGTTTCTGATAAGAATTAGAGTTGTAAATAACCGTAAAAGAAAGGAAAAGATATTATGTGTGGAATCGTATCTATCTTCAATATTCAGGAGCAGACTCCCGAATTGCGACAGCAAGCGCTTCGTATGAGCCAGAAGATCCGCCATCGCGGACCCGACTGGAGCGGCATCTATTGTGGTGGTTCCGCTATCCTGGCACATGAGCGTCTGAGCATCGTTGACCCGGAAAGTGGTCGCCAACCTTTGTTTGCACCAGACAAGAAACAGGTGCTTGCCGTGAACGGTGAGATTTATAATCATCAGGACATCCGTGCCCGCTTTGCCGGTAAATACCAGTATCAGACGGGTTCCGACTGTGAGGTGATTCTTTCTCTCTATCGTGAGATGCGAGCAGATTCCGACTTTGATACCCTAATATATAAAGGTGAGGATGCGCTCCACGCCCGTATCTCCAAGATGCTTGAAGAGCTGAACGGTATCTTTGCCTTCGCCCTTTACGATGCCGAGCGTGATGAGTTCCTCATCGCCCGCGACCCTATCGGCGTAATTCCTCTTTATATTGGTTATGATAAGGATGGAAAAGTGCTGGTGGCAAGCGAGTTGAAGGCTCTGGAAGGTCAGTGTGACCACTACGAGCCATTCCTCCCAGGTCATTATTATTATAGCAAGAACCCTGGCATGAAGCGATACTATACACGCGATTGGTTTGAGTATGCTGCCATGCAGAAAAAATATCAGATTGATGATGCCAAGAAGGCTGAAGAACAGCTGAAGAATGCTGAACCTCAGGAGAAAGCGGCAGTAAAAGAGATTCATGATGCTTTGGAGGCTTCTGTCAAACGTCAGTTGATGAGTGATGTTCCTTATGGTGTTCTTCTCAGTGGTGGTCTTGATTCTTCTGTCATTTCAGCCGTAGCCGAGAAATATTCTTCTACCCGTGTGGAAAATGGAGGAGAGACCAAGGCTTATTGGCCACGTCTGCACTCCTTCGCTGTTGGTTTGAAGGGTGCGCCTGATCTGGCAAAGGCACGTTTGGTTGCCGAACACATCGGAACTGTGCATCACGAAATCAACTACACCATTCAGGAAGGTCTGGATGCTATCCGTGATGTCATTTATTTTATCGAGACCTACGATGTGACTACCGTCCGTGCATCTACCCCGATGTATCTTTTAGCGAGAGTCATCCGAAGCATGGGTATCAAGATGGTGCTTTCGGGCGAGGGTGCTGACGAGGTATTCGGAGGTTATCTCTACTTCCATAAAGCACCGGATGCCAAGGCATTCCATGAGGAAACCGTACGAAAGTTGGGTAAACTCTATCTCTACGATTGTCTGAGAGCTAACAAGAGTTTGGCTGCATGGGGCATCGAGGGCCGTGTGCCTTTCCTCGACAAGGAGTTCCTGGATGTAGCGATGGGTATGAACCCGGTTTTGAAGATGTGTCCGGATAAGACCATCGAGAAAAAGGTGGTTCGTGAGGCATTTGCCGATTTGCTTCCAGAAGAAGTGGCATGGCGACAGAAGGAACAGTTCTCAGATGGTGTGGGCTATTCATGGATTGATACCCTGAAGCAGATTACCGCATCTGCCGTTAGCGATGAGCAGATGGCGCATGCTGCTGAACGATTCCCAATCAACCCTCCACAGAACAAGGAGGAGTATTATTATCGCTCTATCTTCGCCGAGCATTTCCCAAGCGACAGCGCTGCCAAGAGTGTGCCTAGTGTGCCTAGCGTAGCATGTTCTACAGCCGAAGCCCTTGCCTGGGATGCCTCTTTCAAGAATCAGAACGACCCTAGCGGCAGAGCCGTGGCGGGAGTTCATGAACAGGCGTATAAATAGTATTGTTAAATGTTGAATGTAGAATGTTGAGTTGCCTCGCGGATTATTTGTGAGACCTTTAGCATGTCGCAAGGGCGTAAGCCTAATTCAACATTCAACATTAAACATTAAACATTAAAATTAAGAATAACCGATATAAAACGAACAAGAAATGGAAAAAGGATTGTACAGTTCAGCCTATGAGCACGATGCGTGTGGCGTAGGTATGGTGGTGAATATCCACGGTAACAAGAGTCATGAGCTGGTCGATAACGCCTTGAAGGTGCTCGAAAATATGCGCCATCGTGGTGCTGAGGGTGCCGATAACAAGACGGGTGATGGTGCCGGTATCATGCTCCAGATTCCACATGAGTTTATTCTTCTTCAGGGTATCCCAGTGCCAGAAAAAGGTAAATATGGTACGGGTCTCGTCTTCTTGCCTAAGGATGAGAAGAAACAGCAGGATATTCTCTCTATCATGATTGAGGAAATTGAACGCGAGGGATTGCAGCTGATGCATCTTCGCAATGTGCCTACTAACCCTGATTGTTTGGGTGAGGCTGCTTTGAGTAACGAACCAGCTATCAAACAGGTGTTTATCACAGGTGTTACAGATGATAAGGTGCCTGTCTTTGAGCGCACCCTCTATCTTATCCGTAAACGTATTGAGAAACGTGTCAGCGATCCTGATTTCTATATTTGTTCGTTGTCTAATTCGAACATCGTATATAAGGGTATGTTGAGCAGCCTCCAGTTGCGCCAATATTATCCTGACTTGACCAATAATTATTTCACAAGCGGTCTGGCTCTGGTTCACTCCCGCTTCTCTACCAACACCTTCCCAACATGGAGTCTGGCTCAGCCATTCCGTCTCCTTGCCCACAATGGTGAGATTAACACCATCCGTGGTAACCGTGCCTGGATGAAGGCTCGTGAGAGTGTGTTGAGCAGTGAGGCTCTGGGCGATATCCGTGAGATTTCTCCTATCGTCCAGCCTGATATGAGTGACTCTGCCAGCCTCGACAATGTATTCGAGTTCTTCGTGATGAGCGGTCTGTCATTGCCTCATGCCATGGCTGTGATGGTGCCAGAGAGCTTCAACGACAAGAACCCTATCTCTGAGGATCTGAAGGCATTCTATGAGTACCACTCTATCCTGATGGAGCCATGGGATGGCCCTGCCGCCCTGCTCTTCAGCGATGGCCGTTATGCCGGTGGTATGCTCGATAGAAATGGTCTGCGTCCTGCCCGCTACACCATCACCAAGAACGATATGATGGTAGTCGCATCTGAGGTAGGTGTGATGGATTTCGACCCAACCGAGATTGCCGAGAAGGGGCGTCTGCAGCCTGGTAAGATCCTCTTGATTGATACCCAGGAAGGCAAAATCTATTATGATGGTGAAATCAAGGAGCGCCTGGCTGCCCAGCATCCATATCGCCAGTGGTTGAACACCAATCGTATTGAACTGGAGAAACTTCGCAGTGGCCGTAAGGTGGAAAATGGTGTGGACAACCTCACTCGCAAGGAATTGGAATTCGGTTTTGGCGAGGAAGATATCGACGGTACTATCATCCCAATGGCTACCAAGGGTCAGGAACCTACTGCTTCTATGGGTAATGATACTCCGCTTGCTGTGCTTTCCGACCAGCCACAGATTTTCTTCAACTACTTCCGTCAGCAGTTTGCTCAGGTTACCAACCCTGCTATCGACTCTATCCGTGAGAACCTCGTGATGAGTCTTACCGAATATATCGGCCGTGTAGGTTCCGGCATTCTGAACCCAGACGAGAGCAACTGCAAGATGGTTCGTCTGCCACATCCTATCCTGACCAATACTCAGCTGGATATCCTTCAGAATATCCGCTACAAGGGATTTAATACAGTAAAACTCCACATGCTCTTCGAAACCGCCAAGGGCGAAGAAGGACTGCACGAGGCTTTGGATGAGCTCTGCAAGCAGGCAGCACAGAGCGTGGATGATGGTTACAACTACATCATCTTGAGCGACCGTGGCGTGGATGAGACCCATGCCGCCATCCCATCTCTGCTCGCCGTGAGCGCCGTACATCATTACCTGATTGATGCCGGCAAGCGTGTGCAGACTGCCCTCATCGTTGAGAGCGGTGAGATTCGTGAGGTAATGCATGCAGCCCTCCTGTTGGGTTACGGTGCATCAGCCCTCTGTCCATACTTGACATACGCCATCCTCGACGACCTGGTAAAGAAGGGAAAGATTCAGGAGGATTACCATACAGCCGAGCAGAACTACATCAAGGCTGTGAAGAAGGGCTTGTTCAAGATTATGGCTAAGATGGGTATCTCTACCATCCGAAGCTATCGTGGTGCCAAGATCTTCGAGAGCATCGGTTTGAGCGAGAGCCTCCTGAAGAGCTACTTCGGAACAGAGGTGAGCACCATCGGCGGTATCGGACTCGAGACCATCGCCCGTGATGCCATCCGCCTGCACGACAAGGCATTCGAGACCAAGAAGCTCGACTTCCTGCCAAGTCTCGGACAGTTCCACTACCGCAAGGACGGTATCAAGCACGCTTGGAACCCAGAGACCATCGCCACCCTGCAGCTCGCAACACGCAAGGGCGATTACGATCTCTTCAAGAAATATACACATCTCGTTGACGATAAGCAGGAGCCTATCTTCATCCGCGACTTCTTCGGTTTCCGCAAGAATCCTATCTCTATAGATAAGGTGGAGCCGGTAGAGGAAATCGTGAAGCACTTCGTTACCGGTGCGATGAGTTTCGGTGCCCTCTCCAAGGAGGCTCACGAGGCAATGGCACTCGCCATGAACGCCCTCGGTGCTCGAAGCAATACCGGTGAAGGTGGTGAGGATAACGAGCGATTCCATTCTACACAGGATGGCATCAGCCTCTCCAGCAAGACCAAGCAGGTGGCTTCCGGTCGATTCGGTGTGACTACAGAATATTTGGTAAATGCAGAGGAAATCCAGATCAAGGTGGCACAGGGTGCTAAACCGGGTGAGGGTGGTCAGTTGCCTGGCTTCAAGGTCAACGAGGTCATCGCCAAGACCCGTCACTCTATCCCTGGCATCAGCCTGATTTCTCCTCCACCTCATCACGATATCTACAGTATCGAGGATTTGGCTCAGCTCATCTTCGACCTCAAGAATGTAAACCCTAAGGCGGCTATCTCTGTAAAACTGGTAGCTGAGAGTGGTGTGGGTACCATCGCTGCCGGTGTGGCTAAGGCAAAGGCAGACCTCATCGTTATCTCTGGTGCCGAGGGTGGTACAGGTGCCAGCCCTGCATCTAGTATGCGATTCGCAGGTATCTCTCCTGAAATTGGACTTTCTGAAACCCAGCAGACTCTGGTGAAGAATGGTCTTCGTGGTCAGGTTCGTCTGCAGGTGGATGGTCAGTTGAAGAGCGGTCGCGACATCATCCTGATGGCTTTGCTCGGTGCTGAGGAATTCAGTTTCGGTACTGCAGCCCTCATCGTTTTGGGTTGTGTCATGATGCGTAAGTGTAATCTGAATACCTGTCCTATGGGTGTTGCTACACAGGATCCTAAGCTCCGTGCGCACTTCCGTGGCAGCTACAAGTATCTTATCAACTACTTCCGCTTCCTCGCCGAGGAGGTTCGTGAGTACTTGGCTGAGATGGGTTACACCTCTTTGAACGATATCATCGGTCATACCGAGCTCATCGTCCGCAAGAAGGATGAGGAGATTGTTCCTACCGAGGGTGCTGATGCCGTAGAGCCAGAGGTGGCTAAGAGCATCGAGGAAAAGGCAGACTTGCTCGACTTCTCACGTCTCTTGCATCGTGAGACTGGTCATTGCTCGCTCTATCATACTACTGAGCAGATTCATGATCTCGACAATGTGCTCGACCAGCAGATCATCCGTGGCGCCCAGCGTGCCATCGAGAGCCAGGAAGAGGTGAACCTCGACTTCGCCATCAAGAATACCGACCGTGCTGCCGGTGCTATGCTGAGCGGTGCAATCGCTGCCAAATACGGTGAGGCAGGTCTTCCTGACAAGACCGTGAACGTGAAGTTCAAGGGTTCAGCAGGTCAGAGCTTCGGTGCCTTCCTGGTGAAGGGAGTGGATTTCAAGCTCGAGGGTGAGACCAATGACTATTTCGCCAAGGGACTTTCAGGAGGTCGTGTTTCCATCCTTCCTCCTATCCGCAGCAACTT
>CAKPWR010000018.1 GCA_934196725.1 uncultured Prevotella sp. | reverse complement strand
TGAAGAACAAGACAAAAGTTTGCAAGTAGGCGCTTTTTGCGAAAAAGGGTGCGTCATGGACTTATGACACACCCTCTCGCTTTTCTAATATTTCTCACTTCTCATGCATATAGTGTATAACCATTCCATCTTTTTTAGCTATATAAATAGAGGCGACACCACCGTAACTGTTTGGAGGTAAGCTTCCTTCCATCAGCCAGCTATGTTGAAACTCTATAATGTTGAAAGGAATTTCCTCCTTTATGACATCTTTTCCATAAATGTCATTTAGGTAGCAAATGCCTATTTGGGCTGCTACCTCAGATGAGTTAATAAGCTCTTTTCCGAATCTTCTTAATGAAGAGTCTGAACAGAAAAGAGAATCTTTCTCCATACTAAAGCACATTTTTTCTTCACTTTCTTTTAAATGTACAATTTTAGGAATACTCTTTTCTGCTGGAGTGCGTCTCATATTTATATATAATCCGATAACAGTACCAGCTATTGCACCTAATAAGAAATAAAATCCTATTTTATGTGTTACTTTTACCATATCTTTCCAGTCTTAAAATTCGACCATCATGTTTTTGAATATAGACTACTAATGAATCTTGCCCGACAACACTGATTTTCCAAACCTTTTTGCCTGTAGAAGTTATGTAATACCTTTTTATATCGCTATTTTCCTTTCCTGTATGTTTATACAAAACATTTGCTACAAAAATAGCAGTCTTTTCTGCAGAGGCAACATCTTTGGAATATATTTTCTCACGTCCATAAATAGCATTTTCTGATTCGTGATAATCTTGACGATACCCTGTTAATTCTTGATATTCCTTTAAGGATAATATTTTGTATAATGGAGATTTATCCTGTCTTTTACTATTGAAAGACAAGATAATAATCAACGAAATGATGAAACCCAATAAAAAACTAATAATTTTTTTCATTTTTATTTCATTATTATACTGGTGTCCCGAACTGGGGTTATATCTGTCCCGATTCCACCTGTCTCACCACTCTTTCCGTCAGTCTATCCACTCCGTTCGGATCGTACTTCTTGTTGAGGCTGGCACCGAAGAGGGCTGCGAAAGCCTGATAGAAGCCGGCACGGATAGGACCGAGGAAGGCTTGGATAAGGTGATAGGAGGATGAATTACACTCTCGATATACCAGTTTGATGCAAAGCTTGCCTTGAGCATAGGTGAGTTTCTTCATTCTTGGAGTGTATTCCTCCTTGATTCCCTTCTCTACCAGTTTCATGTGGGCATCCTTGGCTTTCTTGTTAGGGAGAGTTTCCAGATAGTCACCCGTTTCAATGATAATCTTTCTTACCTCCTTGGCAATAGGCAATACCTTTTTGATATTGTATACCAGTCGGTTGTAAGCCATTCGCTCCTTGGCGTTTTTGAATTCTGGCTGCGGATAGACATACACGTTGTTCACCTGTACGTATTGAATGCTATCTTTATCCAATAGTACCTTACCCACTCTAACCATCGGCTCGAAGGTTGGAGCATCCATGTCCACCGCCCTGTCTTCCGGTTTGGTATCATTCTTTTGTGCCATTATTTGCAAGTTGATGCAGAAGAGCATCGCCAGTAAGAATAACAATTTCTGTTTCATTGTTTCTATATATATAAAGAGGTGTAACCCTCTGTTGTTTCTAATTTAGCCGCAAAATTACAGTTTATTTTTCATTTAGAGAAAGATTATTTCTATTTTCTTACTCTTTTTCAGAATTTCATAGTAACTTTGAAGAAAATTAATAATCGTTTGCCTATAGATGGAGCGTTGTTATTTCATAATATCCTTTTTGTTGAAACTGTTTCTTATAGGCAGCTCCCAGATTTTCTATGCTTCTTTTTGTTGTGCTCAGTCTTCTTCAGTAGTTAAGGACTCGCTTCCAGCAAGTTCTGTCTCTCCTTCATCTCAACCCTGGCAACAGCTTCTTCTGGAACTTTCTGAGACAGAGGACTTCGAGACTACGTTATGGGAAGATTATGAGGAAGACCTGGAGGAATTGGCTCAGCATCCGATGAACTTGAATGTGGCTACGCGTGAAGAATTAGAGCAGCTGCCTTTTCTCACGGCTTCACAGGTAGAAGACATTCAGGCATACGTTTATCGCTATGGAGGAATGAAGAGTATGGCCGAATTGGCTTTGATTCCGAGCATCAGTTGGTATCAGCGGCAGTTGATGGATTATTTCTTTTATGTTGCCGATGCCAGACGACAGAGTTTTCCTGGCATCAAGACTATAGCCCGGTATGGCAAGCATGAGCTGATGGGGATGCTGAAAGTGCCGTTTTATGAACGTAAGGGCGATGTGATGGGCGCCGATGGTTACTTGGGATATAAGTACAGGCATGGCGTGCGCTATCAGTTTAGATATGGCGACTATGTGAAGATGGGAGTCGTGGGAGCCCAGGATGCCGGTGAACCTTTTGGCTCTGGCAAGAACAGTCTGGGTTATGATTTTTATTCCTTTTATATACAGCTGAAGAAGTTGGGGCGATGGAAGAATATCACTCTTGGCAGATACCGTCTGCATGAAGGGTTGGGACTGATACTCAATAACGATTTCAGTTTTGGCAAACTCTCTATTCTTTCTTCCTTCGGACGTTCCATGCCGAGCACTATCCGTGTACATTCTTCCCGTTCTTCTGCCAATTATCTGCAGGGAGCGGCCGCAACCTATTCCTTGATGAAAGGACTTGATATAACGGGTTTTGTATCTTATCGCAAGATAGATGCCACTCTGTCTGCCAAGGGTGGCATCAAGACGATATTGAAGACCGGTCTGCATCGTACTTCCTCCGAGATAGCAAAGCAGGATGTTGCTTCCAATACCTTGGTGGGAGGTAACATCAATTATCATCACGCAGGTTGGCATGCAGGAGCTACGGCATTCTATACCTCCTTTTCTCTTCCGCTTACCCCTAATACTTCTCAGCTCTATAAGCGTTTTTCTCCGGTAGGCGACCAATTCTGGAATGCCAGTATAGACTATGGCTATATCTCGCACCGTTGGAATATTGCCGGTGAGACGGCTACGGGCGATTGTGGTGCCATTGCTACATTGAATACCATCTCTTATCAATTTACTGATCATTTTCTGTTGATGGCATTGCAGCGCTTCTATTCTGCCCGATATTATTCGCTCTTCAGCAACAGCTTTTCCGAGGGGAGTGCTGTACAGGATGAAAACGGAGCCTATCTGGGTTTTACCTGGACTCCTGCCAATCGTTGGAGCATTACCGCCTATAGTGATTTTGCCTATTTTGTCTGGCCTAAGTATCAGACCAAGAGGAGTACCCAAAGCTGGGATAATCTGGTAAGCATCATCTATCAGGCTTCCAGAGGTTTGGCGTTAGGTGGCAGAATCCGTTATAAGGATAAGGCGGGTACAACTACCGAACGCTTACGTCTTTTCGCCAATCTTAAGAATGCAAGATGGTTTGCCAAGACAAGTGTTGAATTCTCTGAGAATAAACAGGCTAGCCTGATGGAGAATGAGAAAGGTACCATTAGCCGGGGTTATATGCTGAATGAGAATCTTGGAACCAGTTGGCGATGGTTGAGGTTATCGGGTAGTTTCGGCTATTTCCATACGCAGGATTACAGCAGCCGTATCTATGTCTATGAGCCGGGATTGCTTTATCAGATGAGTTTCGGAAGTTTTTATGGTGAGGGCATACGTTATGCCCTGGTAGCTCGTTCGGAGATTAACGAACATCTGCTGGTGATAGCCAAGTTGGGTACAACCGATTATTTTGACCGCAATCATATCTCTTCCGGAAAGCAGGAAATAGCGGGTTCGCGTCAGATGGATCTGGAGGTACAGGTGAAGTGGAAATGGTGAGAATCCTGTTCATCCCTGCTTTTCTTTTCATTCTTTTTGGGTAATATGATGCAAGATAATGAAAAAACTGGCGTTTTATTTGTGTATGTAAGAAAATCGGGGTATTTTTGCAAAATAAAAAATATCTGTGCTAACGAAGAAAACAAGAGAAGTGATGAAGATATTAATAGTGATTCCTTGTTATAACGAGGAAGCCGTGTTGCCTAAGACCTTAGAGGTGCTCGGCAATCTTATACAGACAATAAAAGTAAAGACAGACGCCGACACGGAGTTGCTCCTTGTCGACGACGGTAGCCGTGACAGTACCTGGCAGATGATTTCGGATGCTGCCAAGCAACATCATTATGTACACGGCATCAAGTTATCCCATAATCGTGGACACCAGAATGCCCTTTGGGCTGGTATGGAGGCTGCAATAGATCATTGCGATGCAATGGTTAGTATCGATGCCGACCTGCAGGACGACGAGAATGTGATTGTGGATATGGTGCGTCAGGTACAGGAAGGAAAGGATATAATCTATGGTGTAAGAAAGGAACGTAAAACCGATACGTTCTTCAAGCGATTCACAGCTCTTGCCTTCTATAAGTTGATGCAGAGTGTGGACAAGGATACGGTGCAGAATCATGCTGACTTCCGAATGATGACCAACCGTACCCTCAAGGCATTGATGCAATATCCTGAGCGCAACCTCTTCCTCAGGGCCATCGTCCGACAGTTGGGTTTCCGTGAGGGATTCGTCTATTACGACCGCAAGGCTCGTGAGGCAGGCGAGAGCAAGTATCCGCTTACCAAGATGTTGAGTTTCAGTATTGACGGCATCACTTCTTTCTCCGTGGCACCATTGAAGTTTATCACTTTCTTAGGTTTGGCGATGACCTTGGTGGCAGTTGTCATGATCATCTTTGCCTTGATGGAACATTTCCAGGGCAAGACCATTCAGGGCTGGACTTCCCTGCTCGTCTCCATGTGGTTTATCGGTGGCATCATCACCACGGGTGTGGGCATCACGGGCGTATATATCGGCAAGATTTATACCGAGGTGAAGCGCCGCCCTCGATACTTTATTGAAGAAAGAGTATAATCTTATCGAAGAAAGTAAATGAGAAGACTATAAATTTGACAGATACAAAAATAGCATCGGGTTGATGAATCCCGATGCTATTTTTTGTATCTGATTATTGTTTATTTCTTCTGTGCGATATTGGCACTTGTCTTTACAAACTGATAGAAGCCTACCGGATGGCGCCATTCTACGAGTCTCTTTACTTCCCAAACCTTTTGGAAGGTATAGTCCTTGCCGAATTTCTCCTTGAAGTCTGGCATGTCTTCCTCCGGAATCATCAGCACGCCGTCTTGTGGCAATACCTTGTCAAACTGCTGAATCTTATCGCCCAGATAGAAGTTGAGGCTGAAGAAGTGCAGCATATCTACTGACATATAAGAGTAGAGCTTGCTGGTATCAAACTTCTTTTCGATAACCGGCGCCAGATGCTTGTCTGCCTTCGTGTTGAGCACGGCAGGCTGCAGGGTGGAGTCGAGTGTAATGAAAATTGCGATAATCATCACCAATGTATATTTCAAAATTTGGCTTGTCTCTTTTTTCTTGAGTGCCTTGAATATATGATAAGCCCCTATTATAAGAAACATTTGGCATACGTTGAATAGGAAACTATGAGAATCCCCTATTGCATGGAGCATGGCGATGTTGTCGGCAGCATGTTTGCCATGGAAAATGGTATCTGGTATGCAGCCTGTTCGTATAACAAGCGTAGCAATCACAAGGATAACTGCCAGCGAGGCAATCACGCCGGCATATACCTTCAAGGCTCCCATCTTCTCCTTCATCATCCACACGATGTATTCTGCGATGAGATAAGCCATGAACGGATAGCATGGCAGCAGATAGACGCTGCGCTTGCTCTTTGGGATGCAGTAGAAGAAGAGCACCAGGAGGAAGGCGAGCCAGGTGAACACCTGCAGCGGAGTAGCCTTCTTCGCATTCTCCAGGAACCGGGTCTTCGAGAACTTCTTCCATGGCAGGATGAAGAGCGAGAACAATAATAATAAGGTGTAAGGCAACCAGCCCGTGATGAGAGTGAGCAGGTTATACCATGCTGGGTTCTCGTGCGATTCGTATGCCATCTTGCCCATGAATCGGTCGATGTTCTCTTCCTTTACCAGTCGCAGAAACTCGTCGCCACCTTGCAGATAGGCTGCATAGTACCAGCAGAATGGGATGATGAGCGAGAGCAGGGCGGTTAAAGCCATGCGCCATACGATGCCCCAGAAGTTTTCCCGCTGGGTAAGCATGAACACGCCCATCACGAAGCAAGGCAGGATGATGCCCACAGGACCCTTGGTCAGCGTGGCACCGCTCATACAGAGGATGGCAAGCCAAGGCAGCTGGTGCTTTCCCTTCTCCCACCAGCGATAGAGCAGATACATGGCTCCCACCATGAAGGCGGTGTTCACCATATCCACGCGGCAGTTGATTCCCGCACGGTGCACTTCGAAAGCGGTGAGCGTGAGGATGGCTGCGATGAAACTGATTTGGGTTTCCTTGCGCTTGGCATAGAACACGAAGCCACCGATGGTCATCAATACCAGCGATACTGCGGATGGCAGACGGGAAGTGAACTCGTTTACGTGTCCGATGAAAAGGCTGAAGAAAGCGATGCACCAGTGGAAGAATGGTGGTTTGTAAGGGATGTCGCCACCATTGTTGATGGGCAATATCCAGTTGCCATGTTCCAGCATGGTGTAGGCAACCACAGCTTCGCGAGGTTCTCCCTTGGTGTTGAAATCGGTGAGTCCGAGGAATGGAATCAGCATCACGATGGCTAGAATAGTGATAAGCCACAGGGCTTTGTTGTACTTGATGTTCATGTCTTATCGAAGTCTTATAATGTTATTTTGGCTGCAAAGTTACATATAATTATTTGTTTATAGACAGAATAAGGTGGGAAATTTTGCTTTTATTGGGATATAATTATTAACTTTGCACCCGATTTCTAAAGTAGAATAAAGATGAAACGATATTTTAAGGCTTTGGGTTATCTCCTTTCGGTGCATGTATTGGCATTGCTGGTGATGACTCTGTTCAGATTGGTGGAATTCATCGCCCTGCATGGCATGATAGTGGATGCAGAGGCGAGTAGGGTGATGGCGTTTGTCAAGGGTGTATGGTTTGACAATGTCATTGCTTGTTATATTTCGGTATTGCCTGTGGCTGTGCTCCTGATAGCAGCCAGCCTGGGGTGGTGTCATCGCCGTTTGCTGCGTGGCATCAACATCTGGTATGCGGTATGGTTTGCCATCGCCTTCATGCCTTCGGCAGCCAATACCCCTTATTTCCAGTATTTCTTCAAGAACATCAATTCCAGCATCTTCGGGTGGTTCGGCTATGTAGCTACCACATCGGGCATGCTCTTGCAGGAGTCTTCCTATTGGCTCTATATCGCTCTCTATTTCGTGTTCACGGGAGCGTTCATCTATGCACTTATCCGTCTGCGCCGCTACTTCGAGGGGCTCTTTCTGTTGCCTAAAGACAATATGCACCTGGTGCTGGTGGGAGCACGTTTCCTCATTTCCCTGGCTCTGGTAGGCGCCTGCCTTTTCGGCATCCGTGGCAGAATGGGCTATAACCCTATCAAGGTGAGCCAGGCTTACTATTGCGAGGATTCCTTCCTCAACCAGCTTGGCATCAATCCTGCATTCAATCTCCTTACTTCTGCGCTCGACGATATGCGCAAGGAGAACAAGGAGTTGCATCTCATGCCATACGCTGAGGCTATTACGAATACCCGCCAGTGGCTGGGTATCACGGGAAAGGTGGATAGCACGAATATTCTGAAGCGTGAGGTGGTGAACGATTCCCTGATGATGAAGAAGAATCATCCTAACGTGGTGGTGATACTGATGGAGTCGATGTCGGCAAACCTGTTGGGAACATTCGGCAATCAGCAGCCGCTCACCCCAACGCTCGATTCGCTCTATCATCATTCCCTGGCGTTCACCCACTTTTATAGTGCCGGCATCCATACCAACCATGGCATGACGGCTACGCTCTACAGCTTCCCTGCTCTCATGTTCCGAAACCTGATGAAGGGAACGGTAACTCCACGCCGCAAGGGTATCGCCACGGTGTTGAAGAAGTATGGCTACGAGAACATGTTCTTCATGACCCACGAGGCACAGTATGACAACATGAAGGCTTTCTTCCAGACCAATGGCTACGATGACATCTTCTCTCAGGAGAACTATCCTAAGAGCGAGGTGGTGAACAGTTTTGGTGTGAGCGACCATTTCGAGATGGGCTACGCCCTCAATACCATCAACCAGAAGGCGAAGACGGGCAAGCCTTTCATGGCTACCATCCTCACCGTGAGCAATCATCCGCCATATATCATTCCTGATTTCTTCAAGCCGAAGACCAAGGAGAAGGAAACACAGATTGTGGAGTATGCCGACTGGGCGATAGGCGATTTCCTGAAGAAGGCAAGCCGGGAGCCTTGGTATAAGAACACGATATTCGTGATTCAGGCAGACCATGGCAAGCTGGTGGGTAAGAGCGAGGGCGAGTTGCCTCAGTCTTACAACCACATTCCGCTCATCATCTTCGGTCCTGGTGTTCCGCAGCAGCAGTATGCGGGCTTGGGCATGCAGGTGGATGTGATGCCTACGCTTTTCGGTCTGATGAATCTGAATTATGAGTACGAGGGCTTCGGCGTGAATCTGCTGAAGCAGCAGCGTCCGATGGTATTCTATTCGGCAGATAACCAGATTGTGGCAAGAGATCATCAGCGTTGCTACATCTATAATCCGTCGATGAACCGCAGTTTCTGCTATGATGTGTTGCCGAATGGCAATCTGAAGGAAACCAAGCAGGAGTCTAAGTTCCAGGATTTGAAGAACTATGTGTTCTCGAATATCCAGGCAGCTGAATATATCGAGCGACATCAGCAATAAAAAACAGTAATCCCCCACCACGCTTTGGCTGCGTGATGGGGGATTAACTGTTTTAGGAGATTCAAGAGGCTTTATGCTGAGAGGGTAAGCTTCTGCCAGATCTCGGTGTCGCCACCTTTCAGCTTCTTGCAGAGACCACGCTTGGTCCAGCGGCTTATCATCTTACGGATGGTTTCACGGCTGGCTCCGTCGCCACGCTCACGGCTGGCATCGAAGAGGGTGAACTGCTCAGGGAGCTGGGCGAAGAGCAGGGTGTTACGAGATTTATAGACTGGGATAGCCTCGTTGTCCTGCTGCTGCTTGTCGAGACGCAAGCCAAACATCTCCATCTGCATGGCGAGCACGTAGTCGGCCACAGCCTTGGCAAAACGGATGCAGGCATCAGTCTCCTCTCCGGTCTGCTCCAGGATGTGGAAGATGACGCCACAACGGAAGCCGATGACGGCAGAACGGCGGCGATATACATCCATCACACGGTCGGCATTCGCCAGGGCGAGCTGTCTCTTTGCCTCGAGCCACTGGCAGAACTCCTCGCACATACGGGGCAGCTCCATCACGCCGTGACTACGCTCCAGCAGACTTACCGCCTTGAGGATGTTTGCCTGCTCCTCCTCTGTGTAGCCGTGGTGCTGGCTGAGGGGTGCGAAGGAGGTGTCGGGCATCTTGGCGAGCATCATGCGGGAAGAAGAACCATCCTCGATGTTGTCATCGGTGAAGAACTTCTGGAAGATGTTCTGGGTGCAGCAGCCGGTGAAGTTGAGCTGGGCGTGGGTTACGCCGCTAGTAGCAGTGATGTAGTCCTGGCCCACCTCGCTCTGGTCGAACGCCTTACGGAAGTAGTCGCCAAACACCTTCCATACGCTCTTCATCGAACCGAGCTCCTCGCTGAACATGTACATGGTGTGGCCGTCGGCACAGAGCTGACGTCTCATCAATGCCGACTTCGAGATGGTATCACCGATGTGACGGATGCAAGGTTTAGGGTCAATCACGCCCTTCTTGCCCTTGTTCTGCTGATACCAGGCTTCATCCTCACGAGGAATCTCATCGTCCTTATCCATCTTCTTCGCCCAGATGCTCTCGATTCTACGGCATACGCCCTTGCCCGAAGCCTGCTCGCCGATGATGATAGACATGAGCGCCATCGGAGTCTCGCTGCCGTCGCAATACTTCGCCTTCAGACCGTCAGCATAGGCTGCGGCAAGAGGGAGGGCAGAGAAAAGGGCAGGCACGCGAGCCTCTACGGCTACGCCAGAGAGCGAGTCGCGGAGTCCGAGTGGAAGCTGATCTACAGGAAAGTCGTTAAGTGGTTGTGTACTAGCTTTAGCAGCCAAAAGATTCTCAGCATTTTGAAGATTGAATTGTGCCATAATTTTTAGTGTTTAAATTTTTAGTTTGCCGGACTATCCGGTAAGCGGGTGCAAATATACAACTTTCTTTTGTAACCGCCAAATTTCACCTGTCGATAAGGGCCCAAATTCAGCAGACTGTTGAAAAAAAATGTGTTAACAAACCTAACTCATAGCTTCTTGGTTGGAAAAACATAGTTTCCCAGTTGGCAAAATATAGTTTCTCGAATGTAAAATCATAGCATCTTCGGAGCAAAGTCTTTGTTTCCTGCATGTCAGTTTATCGTTGTGATGTAGAAACTATCTTGCCTTCTTCCTCCTTTCTCTTAAAAAAATAACACGGACAAATTGAATTTGTCCGGACAATTTGTCCTGCCGTTTGTAACTTGTTGATTTCCTTGCTGTTATAAGCCTGTCGGACAACCATCCGGACAAATTCAATTTGTCCGTGTTTTAAAAATCGCCCCGTTTATCCCTTTATGATGTTATGCGTAAATAGTTGATTAATAGCAGTTTCTGTAAAAAGTTACTATTTTTAAACAACTTTGTTTAAAACAACCTTGTTTAATTTGTTTTTTTTTGCTATCTTTGCAGAAGAAAAGCTGCACTCGGCAATTTGAAAGCTTTTGCCCTTACAGGGCGACAGGGGGTGCGTCCGTGATAACCCCCAGGGCGTTGCCCTGGGCTAGGAGCTTCTGCCCTTTCAGGGCGTGTGGAGCCCCCTTCAGCATTCCCTGTAGCTTTCAGCCCTTTACCTTTTCCTTTGGCCAGTGACCGTTGGTTCAGGGCGTGTGGAGCTTACATGCGAATTACATTAGTATATAATAAGGTAGAGATTATGAGAAAAAGTAAAGAAGCTCCGTTTGTATTCGGTGTTCGGGTGGAGGGAGATTCCTTCACCGACCGAAGAGAAGAAACAGAACGCCTGAAGGCGAACTTTACGTATGGAGTGAATACGATATTGATTTCACCTCGTCGTATGGGTAAGACTTCATTGGTGGATAAGGTGTGTTCGCTTGTTGAGAGCGAGGACATCAGGATAGTTCGTATAGATGCCTTTGGCTGTCGTTCGGAGAATGATTTTATCAATGCTTTTGCCACGGCTGTGGTTCGGGCTACTTCTTCAAAATGGGAAGAATGGATGGAGAATGCCAAGGTATTCTTAAGCCGTTTCGTTCCGAAAATCAGTATCGGACAAGATCCTTTGACAGATTTCTCTTTGGCGTTGGAGTATAATGCTGGTAACAATACGACAGAAGAAGTTTTGAGACTTCCTGAAATGATAGCTCGGTCTAAAGGTTGTCATATCGTAGTCTGCATCGATGAATTTCAGCAGATAGGCGATTTTCCTGATTCCTTGACCTTCCAGAAGAAACTCCGTAGCGTATGGCAATTGCAGAGCCATGTATCTTACTGCCTTTATGGAAGCAAGAAACACATGATGGAACAGATGTTCCAGAATGCCAGTTACCCATTCTATCGCTTTGGTGATTTCTTCTATCTGAACAAGATTAGCGAGAAAGACTGGGTGGAGTATATTTGTCAGCGTTTCGAATCTACCGGCAAACATATCTCTGAAGACCTGGCTCGTGAAATCTGTCAGGTAACAGACCGATATTCTTCTTATGTACAGCAGTTGGCGTGGTTTGTATGGTTGCGAGTGCAAGATGATTCTGCAGCTACAGAAGAGGACTTGAAATATGGAATAGACAGGTTGCTGGATGCCTGTGAGCCCTTGTTTATCCAGCAGACAGAAGACCTTTCTGCCTATCAGATGAATTTCCTGCATGCCATTATCAATGGAGTACATACTGGTTTCACGCAGACATCGATATTGGAAACCTATCGTCTGGGTACTGCCGCCAATGTAACCCGCCTGAAGAAATCCTTGATGGTGAAAGAGCTGATTACGATACCTGCTCCTAAGCATTTGGAAATGAGTGACCCCATCTTGGCGTTGTGGCTCAAAAGAAGAGTGTGGAAGGAATCATAAGAGAATTTCAAGGTGTCGGAAAAATCTGAAGCAAGATAGTCTTCGAATAATTTGGCGTTTCTGATAGTTTTTCGTACCTTTGCAATCTATAGTTAATGCGATTAAACATAATAATGCAATACGGCAATGACAGAACAAGAAATCAGAGAATATATAGGCGTTCGCTTTCCTGAGGAAAACGAGTCTTGTGAATGGAAAGAGTATAAGAATCTGCAGAATAGCCTCTGTGGACATGAGGCTGATGATGTGGTATCTTACGTGTCAGCCATTTCCAATATGAATGGAGGTTCTCTTATTATTGGTGTAGAGGATGGTACGTTTCAGGTTATCGGCATTCAGAATCTTGGTTCATATAATGTCGAGTCGGCCAAAGCTCGAATTGCAGAGAAATGTAGAAATCTTCCTTTGGAGGATTTTGATATTATGGAATTGAAAGCTGATGATACTGCAAAAATCGTTTGGGTATTGACGATTCCTAAACATCATGCAAAGTTGCCTGTTTATGCACATAATAAGGCATGGCAGCGTACTGGAGATTCTTTGGTGGAAATGCGTTCCGATCGTCTTCAGGCAATCTTATCAGAGATAGAAGTGACTGATGATTGGAGTGCTGTCATTGTGGAAGATGCAACTATTGATGATTTGGACGCAGAGGCAATCGAGAAAGCCAGAAAGGAGTTTGTTAAGCGAAATCCTTTGAAAAAGGAGGAGGTGCAGACATGGGATGATGCAAAGTTCTTGGATAAGGCAAAACTAACGATTCGTGGCAAGATTACCCGTGCCACCTTGGTGTTGCTGGGTAAAGAAGATTCAGAGCATTTGCTTAGTCCGTATGTGGCTAAGATACGATGGTCTCTTAGAGCTGTTGGCGAACTTCTGAACAAGGACTATGATGTCTTTTCTATTCCTTTGCTTTTGTCTGTGGATAGATTATATAATAAGGTGAGAAATGTGAAGTATCGCCTGGTGCGTCCTGATACGCTTTTTCCAGACGAAATGCTTCGCTATGATATGTTCAATATTCGTGAGCCACTGAACAATGCTATCGCTCATCAGGATTATACCAAATGTGCCAGAATAGATGTTGTAGAATATGAGGATGACCATCTTATATTTCAGAATCACGGTCATTTCTTGCCAAAGAGCATAGAGGATGTAGTGGAGAATGATTGTCCGGAGTCTATTTATCGTAACCGTTTTTTGGTGGAAGCTATGCGAAACCTGAATATGATAGAGACAGAAGGTGGCGGTATTCGTAAGATGTTCTTAAAGCAAAGTGTTAGGTTCTTCCCTCTTCCTGAGTATGATTTATCAGATGGAAAAGTTAAGCTCACTATTGAAGGTAAAGTGAAGGATGAGAATTTTGCTAAGATTCTTTCTGCTAATCCAGACCTTAGCTTGAATGATATTATGCTTTTAGATAAAGTGCAGAAGGGAATGTCTATTGGTGATATTCAGGCAAAGTATCTGCGTAAATGTAAGTTTATAGAAGGACGAAAGCCAAAGTATTATCTGTCATACGAAGTTGTGGCAGCAAGTAAGAATTCTGATTTAAAGAGTCAGTATGTCAAGAACAAAAGTTTTGATGATGACTATTTCCGCAAGTTGATTCTTAACTATCTTGAGAAGTTTGGTACGGCATCTAGAAAAGATATCGATTTATTGCTTAAAGATAAGTTGTCAGATGTGTTGAGTGATGAACAGAAAGTAACCAAAATAAGTAACTTGTTGAAAAGACTTCGTATTGCTGGAACTATCAAAACAACCAAAAACAGAGAGTGGAAGTTGACGTAATTTACCCGAGAATTACCCGAGAATTACCCGAGAATTACCCGAGAATTACCCGAGAATTACCCGAGAATTAGTTTTAACTACCTGGTAGTCATTGTGATACGGTTCGTATAATTTCGCATAAATTAAAATCAATTACGCGAACTTTTACGAGAAATACGGAAGAGTTAAAGGAAAAAGACAAGGTATTGGAATTTGTCATCACGGTTTAGAGAGGAGAAAGTAAACAAAAAATAAGAAGTGTAGTATAGAAAACAAATGAAGATAAAGATAAACCCAAAATACGAAGAGATGAGAAGTTTCATCGAGCGCATCCATGATGTGTTCGAGCAGGAGGGACGTTGCATCTTTCAGGGACGGAATGTAATCAAGGCTTTTCTTGTGAAGCTTGATGGAAAGGACAAGGAAGTGGTGGTAAAAAGATACAAGCGCCCTAACTTCGTTCAGAAGATAGGATACAGTTTCTTCCGCTCTACCAAGGCTTGCCGGGCTTATGAGAATGCTGTCAAACTGCAGGAGGATGGCTTTGCTACCCCTGAAGGCTTTGGATATGTTGAGACAAGAGTGAATGGACTTATCGACTATTGCTATTTTATCTCTGATGTAGATAACAGTCTGCCTATTACGGGGCAGTTGAATGATCCGAAGGAATTCAACAAGGTTATGGCGGGTGATTTTGCCCGCTTTGTGAATCGCCTGCACCAGAAAGGTATCATCGATATCGACCTGAACAGTGGAAATGTGCTGTATCAGCCTCAGGCTGATGGCCATTATACCTTCTCTCTTATTGACATCAACCGCATGAAGTTTTACACAGGTTATCCACCGATGAAGGAATGTGTGGAAAACCTGACGAGATTCACCGGCAGAATGGATGTCTTCGAGCTTGTAGCCCGTGAATATGTCAAGGCTAGAGGATTGGAAGAATCTCAGGTTCAGTACTTTATGGATGGTAAGGCAGAACATGACAGACGATGGATACGTCGAAAGAGTTTTACCCATAAGTTTAGAAAACATGAAGGGTAAGTTATTAACAACTATTTATCGATAAATATTTATAAGGAATATGAGTAATCAGGAATATATTCATCAGGCAGAGCACAGAATCTCTGTTGTTATCAATACTTACAATGCATCGCAGCATTTGGCAGAGGTTTTGGAAACTGTAAAAGACTTCGATGAGGTAGTGATCTGCGATATGGAGAGTACGGATAATACATTGGATATTGCCCGTAAATATGGTTGCAAGATCGTTATTTTCCCTAGAGGTAATTATCAGATTTGTGAACCGGCAAGGCAGACTGCCATAGATGCAGCTTCCAGCAAGTGGGTATTGGTGGTTGATGCTGACGAGCTGGTAACCCCAGAACTGAAGCAATGTCTTTATTCCCTGATAGAAAAGGAGGATGCTCCACAGGGCTTGTATGTTCCACGCAAGAGTCGCTTTATGGGAAGATTCATGCATTGTTTCTATCCCGATTACCAGTTGCGTTTCTTTATCAGGAAGGATACCGTATGGCCAGCCATCATTCATGCCGATCCTGTTATCAAGGGCAGGATAGAAAAGATACCGGCGGCTCATGCTGATATGGCACTTGTTCATCTGGCAGATGACAGTATCGCCTGCAGGATGGGAAAGATCAACCAGTATACAGCAAATGAAATAGAAAAGAAAAAAGACCGCAATTATGGAATGGCTGCCTTGTTCTATCGTCCGTTTGTGCGTTTCTTCCGTGCTTATATACAGAAGGGCGGATTCCGTGATGGAAAGGAAGGATTTATCTGTGCCTGCTATGAAGGCATCTATCAGTTTGTTGCTGTCAGCAAGATTATAGAGGATCGTATGAAAAAACGGAAATAGTTCGTGGCAGTTCATTCTGCTACGAACTGTTTCCGTAGAATTCGGTAGAGTAGTCTACACCTTATTTTATAATATGTGGTATCTTTTGATGAAGTCAGACCAGCGATTCCAAACCTCTTCTTTTGTGATGAGAGCATATTTTGCCAATCTGTCAAGTGCTTCAGTATCGGAGCCCTGGTTTGTTATGTCTGTATAGGCGATACCATCAGCTGGAACATCGTTTTGTGGCAGCCAGGTCTTCTTGTTGGTTGTAGGAGCAACAATGACGAATGATGGTTTTCCGCAGGCGTGCACAATGTGTCTTCCGCCGCCTTCATTTCCAAAGTACAAGGTGATGCGGTTGGAAAGTGCCACGAGTTCTCGCTGGCTCTTTGCTGCAATATCAATATGTACCTGCTGAGGCTTCCCCATTTTCTCATAAATGCGGTAAGCGTTTTCCTTTTCCTTGCCTGGGGCATAATTGAAGATGATCTGTACCTGGGGATAGGCTTTGATGAATTGCTGGATAGTCCATGCCATTCGGTCTTCATTCCATGTCTTGTAATCTAACTTGGCTGTAACACCTGCCAGGAGAATGGGTTGGGTAAGGTCGATACCTTGTGACTGAAGATACTGGTCGTAAGCTTTTTGTTCTTCTTCTGTAATATAAAGAGAGAAATGCTCATCTCGTATCAGCTTACCCTCTTTCTCCAAAGGCTTGAGCATTGACAGATTGAATTCTATCATACTTCTGCCGGCACAGCTGCGTTCTATCAGATGGTTGAATGCCAGCTTACAATAGCCTTTGTTCAATCCTATGCGGTATGGAGTGGAAGGAGAGAAAAGGGCGAAAAGCATCGTGTTCATGGTACTTCTCATGTCGATGATGACATCGTAATGGGTGGAATGTACCACATGCCATACTTTCCTGATGTATTTGAAAAAGCTATGGCGCTCTTCGTCTGTAAATGGGATTAATCTGTTGATAGAGGGATGACCTTCAAACAGTGGACAGATTCTGTCATTCAGTACAAAGTCTATACTGCAATCCGGGAAACTCTTCTTTAAGGAGTTGAGTACCACGGTGGTGAGTATGGCATCGCCCATCTGCCTGAATCTAACTACTAGTATCTTCATTTTATCTTATATAAATTTTGGTGCAAAAGTAAATAAAAAAAAGAAAGATACCAAATATTTCATCTAATATCTTTCTTTTTCCATTTACTTATTTGCTGTCTGTTTTTTTATTTTCCTTCGATAAAGGTCATTCCGCCTGGTCCTACCTCCTCCCGGCAGCGTTCCAGGAGCTGGGCTGGTGATTCGTCGGCGTCGTTGAAAGGCAATGCTACTACCGTTTTCTTATCATAATAGTTTGCCATACCTCGGTTAATCCAGTAACCTGGATAGATGGTGATGTCGTGGAAAGCATCGGATGGCATCTTTACGGTGAGCGGGTTCAGAACCAGATGGTCTGCCTTGCTTTTCTTTACGGCAATTTCACGCTGCTGCATCTGTTGGTCAAACTTCTGCGCGGTTCCCTTACGCAGCAAGGTGATAGTTCTGTTGGTAGTGGTTGGCTTGGCGGAGATAGACAGTACCAATACCAGCCAGTAGTATACCGGTGTCCACTTGAAGTATCTGTCGTATTTCTGTTTGATGGCGTCAATCAGGTTCACCATGGCAACGCTTACCGGTTCCTGAACAGCCGCTCTGCGCTGAAGGGCACCTGAAAGATAGTAGATATTGAAGCAGAACATCCACAGATGCACATAGAAGTATACATTCTGTACTCTGTCAGCTCCTCTGGATCCCATGGCATAGCTGTTTGGGAAAAAGAAGGCGCTGTAGAGCAGGAAAGAGATGAGCAGATAAAGCCATGGATGAGAAAACTTGAAGCGGGATGCCTTGGCTAATCTTGCCAGAAATGGAATGAGAATGGTAAACATGAGTACCTCCATGATTCCAATGGCATCAGCAAGAAATTCCACGCTCTTTCCTATCGCCATAAAAAAGGCTGCAACCACATTCGGCTGATCGGTGACTGTGGCTTGGCGGACTGCATTGCCTGGTGCAAATACGCTGAAAGCAAAGGCGCTGGCATAAATCATAAGGATAGAAATCAGGAAGAAAGGAGTCTTCTTCCTCTCCACCCACATCCATATGATTGCCATAAAGAGAATGGCGGGCATCCCCAGACCGGTAACAAAGTTGCCGCCGGCTATGAATATGGCGAGTGCTGCGGAAACCAGCGTGATGATGATTTTCGCTATGATGGATTTCGTAAGATGGAATTCGATGAGCAGGGAGGCTAGAAACAGCGAAAGACTATAATATAAGGTATAGTACATCGCTCCGTTATACCAGAAGAATGCATCGTAGAATGACCATACGAACTGTACGGTCATCAATACGAACAGCGTAGAAACGAAAGCGTATTCCAGCTTGCTGATATGTAGCAACCTGCGTAATACTGTATAACCCAGAGTATAGGTGGAAAGAACCAAACCTCCCAATAGAATAATAGGTACAAGCCAGTATTTGCCAAAGATGCCCGGTTGCAATGCCATCAGAAAACATGCCGAGTAAGTACCTTGCCATGTCTGGTAGATATGCATGGATTCATCCCAGGCAGCCTGAATGCATGCTCCTAATGAATGGGTGGCGGTCCAAGCCTTGTAGACTGGAGCTCCGAATACATAGTCATCCGCAAACTGATGTAGGTAAGGACCTATTGCCACTACAGGGATGATAGATAAGATTAGAATACAAATAGCCAATATCGTCTGGCTTTTCAACAATTTCTGATTCATCGTGTTGTTTTTTTACTTATTTCTTTCTTTTTACATAGATAATAACAGAGAATCTTGTGTCTTCTTGCACAAACTGCTGTTAAATTATATAAATATCGTAAAAATAATAGGGGGATAATGCAAGATTTACGTCATAAGAGTGTTTAAAGATAAGATAGATAAAAGTAAATAGTAATAAAAGTTTAGGTATGAAGGTAACATTGCTCATTATTACGTATAATTGGCCAGAAGCCTTAAGAATGGTTTTGGAAAGTGCCATGCATCAGAGTAGAATGCCAGACGAAATCGTTATTGGCGATGATGGATCTACAGCGGAAACGAAGCAGCTTATTGATAGTTATGCAAAGTCTTCGCCAGTACCGGTTGTGCATGTATGGCAGGAAGATAAGGGATTCCGCCGCACTGTTATTCTGAATAAGGCGATAGCTAAGGCTACGGGCGATTATATCATCCAGGTAGATGGTGACGTGATATTGGATTCTCACTTTGTAGCAGATCATCTGGAGGTTGCCCAGAAGGGTTGTTTTGTCTGTGGCAGTAGAGTGAGACTGGAGGCTTCTGTTTCGAAACGTTTGCTTCAGGATAAGCATGCCCGTTTAAAGCTTTGGAACATGCCGTTGCCTTATATGCTGAACAGCATCCGTTCCCGTATGTTGAGAAATTATCTCGCTTTTCGTTATGCCCGCCGCATCGATCATCTGAGAGGTTGCAATATGGCATACTGGAAGTCTGATGCTCTTCTTGTCAATGGATATAATGAGGATTTGAAGCAATGGGGGCATGAGGATGGTGAGTTTGCCTATCGCCTGCACTTTGCGGGTATCAGGAAGAAAGCCCTCAAGATGGGTGGCATCATGTATCATCTCTATCACCGGGAGGCTTCTAAGACCAATGAACAATATCATGTGAAGGTTTTACAGCAGGTTAAGCTCCACCGGCTGAATTGGTGCCAGAATGGCATTGCTTTAAGAGTGGCTTATTGCTAATATAAAAGAAATGGTCATCATGTAGGAAAACCCTATATGATGACCATTTCCTTTCTTGCTTCAAAATCTGCGATAGTCCTGACGATTTCTTTTGAGATATCATCGGATACGTAAGAGAAGTCCTTGCCAGTTCGGATTGCCTTGAGGAAGGAGAGGAGCATATAGCGCAAGCCTTCTCCATCCAGCTGGTAGAAGTAGCGCTTGTTGTTCTGCGGATTCTCGTATCTCACCTCGAAGTAATCGGTTTTCCACCATGGGGCTGGTACGTAGATATAGCCCTTGGTGCCCGAGATAATCAATTCGCCTTCCGACTTCACGCCTTGTCCTACCTTCAGCGAAGCTACGGCATGAGGGTAGAGGAAAGATATCTTGGTAAAGGCATCATAGCGCTTTGCCTCGTCCAGGAAGTGGGTGGCTATCTGCTTGCTGCTGTATTCGGTGCCCAGGAGCTGGAAGATGGGCAGGAGTGCCGTCGGACCCCAGGCGCAGATACTGTTCCATTCGTAAAGACTCTTCTGGGAATCCTGGGTCGGGTCGAAGTCTACCAGACTGGTGCAGGTGGCATCCACCGACATGATATCACCGATGATGCCGCCCTTTGCCAAGAGTAAGAGTCGGTAATAGGCTACGGAATAGGCGGTTTTGATAGAGTCCATCAAGACTACCTTCTTATCTTTTGCTATTGCCTTGAGCTCTTCCCATTGCTGAGGCTGAAGGGTGATAGGCGATTCGCACAATACGTGTTTGCCAGCTTCTAATGCCTCCTTTATCTGAGCATAATGCTTGCTTGGGGCAGAGATGACATAGAGCGCATCGCTTTCGTCCAGAAGTTTCTGGAAGCTGGCTGCCTGCTTTTCCTCTGCCTGCAGATTCTCTGAGAGATATTTATTGTTGAGGGAGAAAACCTTTCCTGTTTCCAGGCCATTGACATATTGGCTTTCCCGCTCTATCTTGTTGAGGATAGGCGATTCGCCTACCAGTCCGAGACGCACCACCTGCTGCTCGCTTCTGATCTCCGTGCTCGATACGCCCTGGGTGCGGTCTAGATAAACCACCTTGCAATAGGCGTTGAGATAGTCAAACTTGCCTCTCCAGTCAGAACCTACGGTAAAGATATCTACGTCCAGTCTCTTGATGTCGTCAATCTTCTGTCCCTCGTATTCCTCAATGATGATTTCATCGGCAATGCCGGTGGCACGTACGGCTTCCACTCGTTCCATAAGTGACTGCTGTACATTGATTTTGCCTCGCTCACGGTCGAAGGTATCCGAGGTTACGCCCACGATAAGGTAGTCACCCAGAGCCTTGGCGCGCTCCAGGAGACGGATGTGACCATAATGAAGCAGGTCGTAAGTACCGTATGTGATGACTTTAACCATAAGTTTCTTTATCTTGAAAGTTCTCTATACCTTATTATATATATATTATAGCTGCCCCTTTATAGCAGTCCCTTAGCCTGCATATCCTTTAGTGCATCAACGAGTATTGTATTGTCTTCCGGACTCAGGTTGCCGAGATGACCTACACGGAACACCTTTTCTGCCATATCGCCACCATTAGGACATACCCAGATGCCATACTCGTCTTTCAACTTCAGGAAGATGTCGTAGGCAGAGGCGTTCAGTGGATGCAGAGGAGTAACGGCATTCGACATCGATTGGGAAACGATGGTGAACGGCAGGTCCTTGATCTTGCTTCTGAAATCTTCGGCAAGCATCTTCATGCGCTGGTTCTCGCTCTCCACACCGCCATTACGCTCTATCTCCTTCAGTCGGGCATGAATCTGCAGTAAGGTTCCTACGGCTGGGGTGAAAGGAGTCTGTCCGCGCTCGCCGTTCTTCAAGGCGTCCTTCAGGTCGAAGTACATTGACTTTACCTTGTTTGCCTCTACTCGCTTGATGGCCTCTGCATCGAGAATGATGACAGAGATGCCTGGAGGACACGCCAGTGCCTTCTGTGAACCCGTAATCATCACGTTCACGCCGAGTTCCTTCATGTTGAATGGGTCAGCGAGGAATGAACTGATGGAATCTACTGCCAGGAAGATATGGTTGCGATGACAGAAGTCGCTGATCATCTGGATGTCGTAGAGTACGCCGGTAGAAGTCTCATGCAGGTTGACGAGGAAGCCGGTGTAGCCTTGTCCCTCGTAGGGTTTGAGGTCTTCTGCCGTGAGTGGAGTACCCATCTCAAGTTTGATTTCTGTATGTGGAATCTCATGAATATCACAGAGTTGTACGAAACGGTGGCCAAAGCTACCGCCATTCACTACCAGAACCTTGTCGGCAGGAGTGAACACATTCATGACCACAGCTTCCATAGAGGCTGTGCCCGAACCTGTGATGAAAACTGTGCGGGCATCGTCTGAAGCCTTGGCAAACTGCTTCATCAATTGTTCGTTCTCCTTCATGATGGCGGAGAACTCTGCTGTTCTGAAATAAGGCACCTGCTCAGCACCGATGGCTCTAACCTCATCGCTTGCCATTACAGGTCCTACTGTAAAATTAAGCATATCTTATTTATCCTTTCTTGATTCTTCCAAATGTCTTGATGCTGGTATATTTACGCCAGAGATTCAGCTTTCTTTTCTTCGGCACACCATGGCGGCGGATGTAGTCTTCTGCTCCGTCGAGCATGCGCTGGCATACGTTGCCGTCCAGATATGGGTCGTAGTTGTCTACTATCCACTGTCGCTTGGCTATCGCCTCAGGATCTGTGAGGGCATGGTCGTAGGCGGCAATCAGCTGACCTGGCTCCGTGATGTTCTCCCAATAGATAACCTTGGAAATGGTGCCGAGGGTGATGACTGGACGAGAGAGCAGCAGGAACTCATAGATGGTGGAAGAGGTATCGCTGATGAGCGTATCTGCCATCAGCTGATATTTCGTCACGTTTTCTCCCTTGTCGATGAAGAGAACATCCTTCTTGGTTGCTGCCCATTCACGGTATTCGTCTACCCATTCCTGGCGGGTAAGCGGATGGAACTTCATTACTACCAAGGCATTGCGCTCCTTAGCCAGTTTGCCCAGTTCTTCCTTGATATAAGGTAGGGACGTGAGTTTTGGCGAGAAGGTTGGGGCGTAGAGAATCAGTGTCTCCTTGCCGCTTTCCTTAAGCAGCTTCTCTCGGTCGGCATCATATTTATGCAGGTTTGCCTTGATCCAATCCTGCTTAGGCCATCCGGTCTCCAATACCTCGAAATCACCATATTTCTTAGCCAGAGCCTCGAAGTGGGAGGTGAAGTAAGGACCTTGGGTAAAATAGGTGTCAAAATAACGGCGGATAATCCAGTGGTCTTTCTTCTCTGCGGCATAGCCGTGGAATACCTGTATCTTGACGCCTGGCAGATAGTAAGGCACAATGTTGCCTGGCACATAGATAGCCTCTGGCTGGAAGTCATAGACTTCCTGAATAGAGTTGGTCCATTTCACCTGGTCGGCGTATGGAAAACTGTCTATCTTTGGTTTGTGGATATACCACAATATCTCGTGTGGCAAATGCTGCTTTGTCACATGTTCTTGTATCGGATTAAGTATGTCTATGGCATACTTGTTTTCACAGAAAAGAACTATTCTCATGATTCTTTAGGAATTACTTTACCGTTTTTGATTTCATATCGCTTGTCAAACTCCTCCCGGGTTCGCTTCCATCTGTTATGCGTCCATAAATAATAAGGTGGATTCCTGCGGATGGTTTCTTCCAGCATCTGGAAGAAGCGGCGGGTAATCTCGTGCTCCGGCAATGAGTTGGGTTCACGGGTGATAAGCTTGTAAGTGGCAGTATAATAGCCTCGCTTCGGACGCGACATTTCTACATAGAACACGGCATCGTTCATCTTCCTCATGATTCTCTCGCCGCCGGTAAACACTGGGGTTTCAGGATGGTTGAGGAAAGGAAGCCACAGGTGGATGTTCTCCCACTTAGGTCCCTGGTCGCTGATGTAGCCGAAGATGCTCATAATGCCCTTGCGCTTGTAATCCACCAGATAGCGGAGGATGTCTTTCTTAGGAACTACCACGCCGTTCTCCTCGTGAGAACGGATGCGCTTGAAGAGTTCGTCGAAGGCATGGTTGCGAAGAGGATGATAGATGAGCCCCATCTTGCGGGATTTTGGCAGTTCGATGCCCACGCACGAGAGCCACTCCCAGTTGCAGTAATGGCCTAGGATGGCTGCCACATTCTGACCTTCCTGGAAACATTGCTCCACCTCCTCGCTGTTGATGACCTGGAATCGCTTGCGCAACTCCTTGTCGCTGATGCTGAGCAACTTGACAGCCTCGAAGAAGTAATCGCTGAACCAGCGATAGAACTTCTTCTCAATGTCAACAATCTCTTCTTCTGATTTCTCAGGAAAAGAGGTGGTGAGATTCTTACGCACAATACCTCTGCGGTACTTGATGACGCGATACATCATGAAGTACTCGAAATCGGCAATGCAATAGAGCAACCTGAATGGTAGCAGTGATATTGCATAAAACAATGCATAAACAATCTTTATCATAAGTCCTATGATTTACACCTTTTATTATATATATAAGCAAGAATGCAACTTAACATTTAACATTCAACATTCAACACTTAACATTGTTATTACACCTGCTGCATATCATGCAACTTCTTGTAATATCCGTCTTTTCCAATCAGTTCATCGTGGGTGCCACGCTCCACAATCTTTCCCTCATGCAGTACGCAGATCTCGTCTGCATGCTTGATGGTACTCAGTCGGTGGGCTACAGCCACGGTGGTACGGGTCTTCATCAGTTTCTCCAAGGCATCCTGAACCAGACGCTCGCTCTCGGTATCAAGAGCGGATGTTGCCTCGTCGAGGATGAGGATAGGAGGATTCTTGAGGATGGCACGGGCGATGCTCACACGCTGGCGCTGACCGCCGGAGAGTCTGCCGCCACGGTCGCCGATACCTGTATCGAAGCCATGTTCCGACTTGGTGATGAATTCGTATGCATTGGCAATCTTTGCCGCATTGGCAATCTCATCGTCGGTAGCATCGGTCTTGCCGAAGCGGATGTTGTCCTTGAAACTGGCATTGAAGAGGATAGCCTCCTGGTTCACGTTACCTATCAGCTGGCGAAGGTCGTGAACGGCAAGGTTTTTCACATTGATGCCGTCGATGAGCACCTCGCCCTCCTGTACATCGTAGTAACGAGGAATCAGGTCGAGCATCGTACTCTTTCCGCTACCGCTCTGTCCCACCAGTGCGATGGTCTTTCCCTTAGGAATCACGAGGTTGATATCCTTTAAGACATAAACCAGCTCATCGTTCTGATGGTCGGTATAGGCGAAGGAAACATGGCGGAACTCTATCTGATGCTCAAAGCTGCTGATATGCTCTGGGTTCTCCTTGTCCTTGATTTCCACCTCTGCCTGAAGAATCTTGTCGATACGCTCCATGCTTGCCAATCCCTTCGGGATATTATAGCTCGCCTTGGAGAATTCCTTCAACGGGTTGATGATGCTGTAGAGCATCACGAGATAGAAGATGATGGTAGGACCGTCGATTCTGCCATAGTCCAATACCAGAATACCGCCAAACCACAATACCACTACGATAAGGATGGTTCCCAGGAACTCACTCATCGGGTGAGCCATCTGCTGGCGGATGTTCACGCGCATGATGTTGTCGCGGTAGTTGCTGTTAACCTGGTCGAAACGCCAGTTCATCTTATCCTCTGCGCAGAAAGCCTTGATGATGCGCAATCCGCCCAAGGTTTCTTCCACCATACTCATCGTATCGCTCCAAAGAGCCTGTGCTTCTGTACTTTTAGCTTTCAGCTTCTTGCCCACGAATCCCATGAACCAGCCGAATGGTGGTACAAAGATGATGGTGAAGAGGGTGAGCTGCCAGCTGATACAGATCAGCGTGATGAAATAGAAGAGAATCAGGATAGGATTCTTGAAGAGCATGTCGAGTGAAGACATGATGCTGTTCTCCACTTCCTGCACGTCACCGCTCATTCGGGCGATGATGTCTCCTTTGCGCTCCTCGCTGAAGAAACCAAGAGACAGCGAGGTAATCTTCTGATAGAGCTGGTTGCGGATATCGCGGACGATACCTGTACGGATAGGGATAATAGTGGCTGAAGACAGGAAGTAGGCTCCCGTCTTGAGGAAAGTCATGAAAGCAAGGAACAAGCCGATGACCAGAAGGGCTAAGGAGGCACTATGTGCAACGATAAACTCCTGGATATAGTAATACAGGTTGTTGGTAGCTACCTCCTTGACGGTATCAAAACTTCCGTCCCATTCCATATAGTCATTGGCACGGATACCACCGTCTACCTGGAACAGAATCTGCAGGATTGGTATCAAGGCTGCAAACGAAAAGATGTTCAATACCGCAGACAGGATATTGAACAGAATAGACAGCCCCAGATACTTCTTGTATGGAGGGACGAATCGGCGTAAGATTTGCAAAAATTCCTTCATAGGTGCAAATATAGTGCTTTTTAAGAAAACCGCCAAATTTTTAGCGGTTTTCTTTTGGTTTTCTTTGTTTTTTCTTCTTCAAAGAGTGATAGGGTATATTTTCACTTCTTTTTCTGAAGATTCATTCTTACTCTTTTACTTCTTCTCCGAAGAGAGTTGCTGAAGTAGAACCGGTGATGCGGACCTTCACGAATTCTCCGATATGGTGGTTGCCCTTGTCGATGACTACCGCCTTGTTCTGCTCGGTGCGACCCATCATCTGCTCACGGCTGCGCTTGCTGAAGTTCTCGATGAGGATGGTGAATTCCTTGCCCTCATCCTTCTTGTTCTGCTCGGCACTCACCTCGGTCTGCAGTTTGATAAGCTCGTTGAGGCGGGCAATCTTGGTTTCCTCAGAAACGTTGTCTGGCAGATGCTTGGCAGCATAGGTACCCGGACGCTCTGAATACTTGAACATGAAGGCGCTGTCGAAGCCTACTTCCTTCACCAGCGAGAGGGTTTCCTGATGGTCTTCCTCGGTCTCGTCGTGATAACCCACGAAGATGTCGGTGGTGATGCCGCAGCCTGGAATGATGCGCTTGATGTCGGCGATGCGCTGCAGATACTCCTCACGGGTGTATTTGCGGTTCATCAGCTTCAAAATCTTATTGCTTCCGCTCTGTGCTGGGAAGTGGATATGCTTGCAGAGGTTTGGCTCTTCGGCAATGGCGTGGAGAATGTCCTCGGTCATATCCTCTGGGTTAGAGGTGGTGAAGCGTACACGCATATCCGGTACAGCCTGGGCTACCATGTGGAGGAGCTCGGCAAAGGAAAGACTGCCTTCCTCGCGCTTGCCCGATGGCGAGAGACCATAACTGTTTACATTCTGTCCAAGCAGGGTAACTTCCTTGAAGCCACGCTGCTGTAAATCGCGAACCTCACGCAGGATGCTCTCGGCATCGCGGCTGCGCTCACGTCCACGGGTATAAGGCACGATGCAGTAGTGGCAGAAGTTGTTGCAACCACGCATGATGCTTACGAAACCGCTCACTCTGTTGCCACCGATGCGCTGAGGCACGATGTCACGGTAAGTCTCGGTCTTTGAAAGTTCGATGTTGATGGCGTTTGTACCCATCTCGCACTGCGCAATCATATCCGGCAGGTTGAGATAGCTGTCTGGTCCACAGACCAGGTTGGCATAGTGGTTCTGGATGAGGTCATCCTTCACGCGCTCAGCCATGCAGCCCAATACGCCGAGAATCACCTTTCTGCCCTTCTTCTGCTCAGCATGGAGGGTGTCGAGGCGATGGTAAATCTTGTTTTCCGCATTCTCGCGGATACTGCAGGTGTTCAGGAAGATAGCATCAGCCTCTTCTTCTTTCTCACAAATCTCGTAGCCTGCCATCTGCATCACAGAGGCAACTACCTCGCTGTCTGCCACGTTCATCTGGCAGCCATAAGTCTCAATAAATAGTTTCTTCATTGTTCTAGATGAATTCTATTCAAATTAATGTTGTTATTATATATATCTGTCTTTATCTGAATCTCATTCGGGAAGATGAGTTGTTTTCTATCATGTGCTTGGATACTGCCATCAGGGCGAAGTAGAGGACAACGCCCGAAACGAGACCTGCCACAGCATCAATGAGATAATGTGCCTGGATATAAACGGTGGCCAGACACAGGAAGATGTAGAATGGCAACATCGCATAAACCAGTTTGTGCTTGCCCGTATGCCAGCCCAGCAGCATGATGACCGTACTTACACCTACATGCGAACTAGGGAAGGCTGCCGTAGGACGTTCGCCTGCCGCCTTGGCATCCTCTACGAGTTGGTAGAATATACCATCTGTATAGCCTGGAGTAGGCAGACAGTTGCTGTGGCTGTTGAAGTAATCGCCCATTGCCGGGAAGATTCCCTGTGCGATGTCTCTGACTCCCACGGCATCAAAATAGAACGTCGGTCCTACTACCGGTACGAAGATGTAGATGACATAATAGATGAAGAAGCTTGCCAACACCACAAAAGATGCACGCTCAGCCTCATAATATCTGCAGAAGAAATAGTAGAGTACGATTACTGCTATCATCGGATAGTACATGAAGTAGCCCATCGACATCAGTTCGCTTACTACCGCCCATGGCATTGCCTTGGCAAAGAGCAGGGCTGGCTGACATCCGAAGAGGTCCTGTTCCCATCCGGCGAAAATATGGTCCAGGTTGGGAAATATCCGGTTGATTTCGTAAGTGTCTGGATACCACCAGGCAAGCAGAGCTATCTGCGCCATGATTCTTACTATCTTGGTTATCCTGCAAGGTGCCATTCTGTATACTGCCCATAGGGCTGCAGTCATGGCGAGAACCCTCAGTCGTCCCCAAAGCATCTCTTCCGGGTTTACCAGCTTGGTATAGGTAAAGAGCATGGTAATGACAGTAACAGCCATATATCCCAGCATCACCCATTCCAGTGGTAGGAGTCCCTTTTTCGGGTTCTTTTCTATCTTAAAATAATCTTTTATCACGGTGTTACTTTGAACTTTGAGATTTGAACATTGAACTTTATGATATGCTTTTACAGCCATCCGTTATCCTTATACCATTTGATGGCGAGTTTTACGCCTCTTTCCAGCGGATAGTGAGGGTGGTAGCCCAGTTCATCCATGGCTGGTTCGATGTCGCATCGCCAGTTACGCTGTTTCAGGATATTGAACTTATCATTGTTCAGAGCCGACATCTTTCCTGTCATTCTTCCCAGGTATTCGCCAAAGAAGGTGACAATGCGCAGCACCCAGATAGGAGCCTTGATGCGCAGCATCCATGGATTGCCCAATTCCTTGTGAATCAAGTCGCTGAAAGCTGCCGACTGATATATTCCACCATCGCTGAGGAAGTATTTTCTTCCGTCCATGCCATGGTCTAGTGCCAGGAATACAGCCTGTACCACATCCTGTACATATACGAAAGTGATATCCTGACGCTTGAATCCTACAGCAAAGTCAATATGCTGCTTGATGCTCTTTGCCATCAGGAAATAGTCTTTTTCCCTAGGTCCATATACGCCCGTCGGTCTTAGGATAATGTAAGGGAAGTTGTTGCCGATGCTGTCAAGATAGCGTTCAGCCTCCAACTTGCTCTTGCCGTATGCCGTATTGGGCTTGGGTACGTCGTTCTCGTTGATTTCCTGATATGGCTGTTTCTCACGGATGGCACCAAAGATACTGAGCGAGCTGACAAATACAAATCGCTTGATAGGCATCCCGAGATGCAGGATTGCATTCACTAGATGTTTGGTCCCCTCTGTGTTAACCCTATAAAAGTCTTCTGCATGCAGGCACTTGGTAGCGCCGGCTGCATGCACTATATAGTCGAACTCATGTGGAGCGAGTTCTTTCTCCAACTCTTCCTCTGAAGAAAGGTTGAGATTGATGAAATGGATGCGTTCGTCTTGCAGATACTTCCTGCTGCTGGTAGGGCGTACTGCCGCCCAGGTTTCCATGCCTTGTCGCAAGGCTTCTTCCACGATGTAACTGCCGATAAAACCCGACGCACCCGTTACTAGAATCTTCATTAATTATTAATAAAATTGCAATTTTGGGTGCAAAGATACTATTTTTTCATGAGTTATCCACATTGTTATGCAAAAATTATTTTAAAATCTTCTGTTTCTTCACAAAAAGTATTACCTTTGCAGCTATGACTCAAGTTTCAGGTTTTATATTGTCCCCAGTGGATGACGTTTCGGATACATTCACAGAAATCTCCGAACTTTCTTCCAGCGGTTTCAATGTCCTGCTCCGTGCCAAGCGCAACGGACAGTGGTGGATATTGAAATCGCTCAAGCCTGATGTGTATCATGATTCTACCTTCCTGCAGCTTCAGCAGAAGGAATACGACATCCTTGCCCGCCTTGATCATCCCGGTATTGTGAAGGTTGAAGGGTTGGAGGAAGTTGAGGGATACGGCAGATGTATCGTGATGGAATGGATAGACGGTGTGACGCTTGATGAATGGCTCACCCAAAGGCATTCCGGTTTTGAACGCAGGCAGATAGCCCGACAGCTTTTACTGGTGATGGAGTATGTGCACGACCAGCAGATTGTGCATCGCGACCTGAAGCCTGCCAATATCATGATAGCCCGTAACGGAGGTACGATTAAGTTGATTGATTTCGGGCTCTCTGATGCCGACAGTTATACCATCCTGAAGAGTCCTGCCGGTACAGAGGGATATGTTTCGCCAGAGCAGCAGGAGGAGAGTGTTCCTGATGTGCGCAATGATATCTACAGCCTGGGAGTCATTTTGAAGGAAATGCGGTTGGGTTTATCTTTTCGTTGGGCTGTCAGGAGATGTTTTCTTCCTTTAGAGTATCGGTATCCTAATGTGTTTGCTTTAAGGATGCATGTTCAGTCGCTTCATCGTCGCCTAATAGCTTTAAACTGTCTTCTCGCTTTTTTAGTTTTGGGTACGTCGGGTATTGTATTATATAATAAGGTGGTAGAGCCGAAGATCCTATACGATGTGGTTACTAAGTTTACGGTTGGCAATCTGGTGTATAAGTCGTGGGGTGGCGGCTTGGTTACTGTAAGTGCTGCCAATGACCGTGATTCTGTCATCGAGATTCCGGCTACAGTCAATTATCAGGGTATGAATTATCGTGTAGATGAATTGGAGGATAGTGCTTTTGCCGGTCATCCTTTTCTGAAGCGGGTCGTGATGCCTGATAATCCACAGCTTCATATCATGAAGTATATCTTTGATGGCAGTCCGAATCTGGAGAGCATCTCTTTCCGTAGCAAGACACCTCCTGTATTAGGCAATGCTATCTGGAGAGTTAAGTTGGCTGACATCTTTACGCCTCGTAACTTTGAGCGGATTGTTCTTTACGTTCCTAAGGGTAGTAAGGAGGCTTATCGCAGTTCTGTATGGGGGCGTTTCATACATATAGAGGAGTATGAGTAATACAATCTTGTTTTATAAAAAACTTGATTCTCAAACACATTGGCCAGCTCTGTAGCCAGTTGTGTTTGAGAATCATGATTTGTCTTAGAGATTCATTCCATTGATAGAGTAATATTCGTTATTGATAGAGTAATTGAAGTATTCCTTAAAGCTTTTTTTCGAATCGGCATAATTGTAGAAAGTGTTTGCCGCTCTTGTATTTACTTTGTCATTTGTTTCCGGCTGCAAATTTAGATAAAAAAAATGAAAGTGGATTGGTTCAAAACGGTTCAATTTCAGTTTGTAGCGATAAACGGTACACTTTTTGTGAAATAAACAGCAAATAATGCTTATCTTTGCACTCAATAATACAATAATGACGAACTTATGATGATGGAAGACTATAAAAAAGAAGATTTTGACCGACTCAAGAAAGAGGTCGAGACATTGGTGGGACGAAAGATAGTTTCACCGAGGGATTTTGAATTTCTTTCCCGACAGATAGAGGGTTATACCCAGGAATCGGTTTCGGTGAGCACACTGAAGCGTCTCTGGGGCTATGTGGCTTGTTCCTGCAAGCCGAGTAAGTTTAATCTGGAATTGCTCTCCCGTATGGTGGGCTATCCCAGCTGGGAAGCGTTTGTTGAAAGTAAGGATGCTGTTGCCTCCAGCCGATTCTTTATCAAAAGCAAGTTGATTGCTGATGCGCTTGATATGGGCGATCAGGTTAGATTGACTTGGCAGCCTGGACGTATCGTTACCATAGAATGTATGGGAAATGATAATTTCAAGGTCTTGGAATCACAGAACAGCAAACTGGCTGCCGGGGATACGTTTACCTGCCACCAGTTTGTGGCTGATGAGCCTCTTTATCTTTCCAACCTGAACCATCCCGGCATTCCTCCCTGCAATTATGTGGCAGGACAGAATGGAGGCATCAAGTGGAATGTCCTTGAAGGATAAACTGTACGGTTTCGGGGGCGGCTGCTTCTTCTTCCGTCAGGCGTCCCAGCGGAAAGTTAGATTGATGCTGCAAAGTTACATATTGTATGCAATGACGCCTTTTTTGCCCCTAATCCCAAAAGTTATGTGGATTTTTGGGATTACAATCCCAAAAATCAGTATAAATTTTGGGATTAGGATATTTTTTCTTATCTTTGTGCCGGAATTGAAACAAAGAACTTTATTAATAATGGAAAGGGTTTTATGATATGATACAACGTCAATTGCAAGATGTGATAGAGTCACGGATGTTTGCCGGAAAGGCTATCATCCTGATTGGAGCGAGACAGGTGGGAAAGAGTACGCTTTTCAAAATGATTCTTGAAAAGCATGACGAACCAACTCTGTCTTTGAATTGCGATGAGCCGGAGGTGATACAGATGCTGTCGCAGATTAACTCTGCTGAACTCAAACTGCTCATCGGGCATCATCGGATTGTAGTCATTGATGAAGCGCAACGGATAGAGAACATCGGAATGGTGTTGAAAAGAATCACCGACAATTTTCCCGATGTGCAGCTTCTGGTAACCGGTTCTTCCTCGTTTGAATTACAGAACAAACTTAACGAGCCGTTGACCGGACGTAAGTTTGAGTACCATCTCTTCCCCGTTTCTACGGGAGAGTTGCTCAAATCCCAGGGACTGTTGGGTGTTAAGCAGACGTTGGAAAATCGACTTATTTATGGGTCTTATCCTGATGTCATTAATCATGCAGCAGATGCGAAGGAGCTGCTTTATAATCTTGCCAACAGTTATCTTTATAAAGACTTACTCAATTTAGAAAGCGTTCGTCGTCCAGCTTTGCTGGGCAAGTTGCTTACTGCTTTGGCTTTACAGGTAACGAGCGAGGTTTCTTATAATGAGTTGGCACAAACGGTGGGAACAGATAACAAGACGGTGGAGAAATATATTGATTTGCTGGAGAAATGTTATATCATCTTTAAGTTGAGCGGATTCAGTCGCAATCTTCGCACGGAATTAAAGAAGGCTAAGAAGTTTTATTTCTATGACAATGGTATCCGCAATGCCATTTTGCAGAACTTTGCTCCACTTTCGCTTCGCCAGGATGTTGGTGCCTTGTGGGAGAACTTCTTCATCAGTGAGCGGTTAAAGGCAAATCAGTATGCCGGCAGATATGTGAACAGTTATTTCTGGCGAACCAACCAGCAGCAGGAGATAGATTATATAGAGGAGTGTGACGGACAATTCTCTTTGTTTGAGATGAAATGGAATCCCAAGAGAGCCAACACTCAATTTCCGAATACCTTTCTTACTGCATACGATGTGAAGGAAAAAGCCATTGTAACACCAGAGAATTGGTTGGAATGGGTGCTATAAATAAGTGGTAAAGCAGTCTATCACCATATAATCAAGGGTCTATATGCCACCTTTTCATCGTGGCATATAGACCCTTGTCCTGTCACATAAAAAACGCAATCTCTAACTTTTTCAGAAACTTTCCCCCGAAATCTCTTGCTGGTTTGAAAATAAAGTCGTAACTTTGCGGTAGTGAATCTTAAAACAGATGGTTATGCAGTACTTAGATCCTAAGGCAGACCTCACGTTCAAGAAGATATTCGGCAATCATCCTAAAAGACTGATTAGCCTTTTGAACGCCCTCCTGCCACTCAGCGAAGAGGAGCAGATACACGAAATCAAGTATCTGCCTACAGAACTTGTACCCCAGCTCGAAGGGGGCAAGAATACCATAGTAGATGTACTCTGCACCGACGTCAGAGGCAGGAAGTTCTGCGTGGAAATGCAGATGGAATGGTCTGATGCCTTCCAGCAGCGAGTACTGTTCAATGCATCCAAGCTCTATGTGAGTCAGGCTAAAAAGGGAGGCAAATACAGCGAACTCCAACCAGTGTATTCTCTCAACCTGATAAATGATATCTTTGCGCATGATACTCCTGATTTCATTCACAACTACCGCATCGTGCACGATAAGGACAGCAATAAGGTTATCGAGGGTTTGCATTTCACCTTCATAGAACTCCCTAAGTTCACACCTCATTCTATCGCCGACAAGCGCATGATGGTCTTGTGGCTCCGTTTCCTCACAGAAATCAATTCCAATACGAAGGAGATTCCTGCCGACCTGCTCAATGACCCGGAGATTGGAAAAGCCGTAGAGGAGCTGGAAATATCCGGTTTCTCGGATGCCGAGCTCAGAGCCTACGACAAGTTCTGGGATTCCGTTAGTGTTGAAAGAACCCTCATAGATGACAGTTACCAGAAAGGTAAGAAAGAAGGTATGGAAGAAGGCAGAGCAGAAGGCATGGAAGAAGGCATGGAAAAAGGCATGAACCTGCGAAGCCTTGAGATTGCCAAGAAGATGCTGACAAATGGAATGGATGATGCATCGGTCATGGATATGACGGGGCTGACGGCAGAAGAGATAAAACTGCTGAAAGCGGAGATGTAGATTACGAATAGAACCTCATGAAACAGAAAAAGCTTCAAACCGCAATGGCGGTTTGAAGCTTTTTCTTGATATATATAAAGAGGTGTTATGCCTCATGCTGTCTTACACCCATGCGAGCCTCTACTACGTTCACCACGTAGTCGCCGAGCTTCTCGCATTCCTGGATAAGGTGCGGGAAAACATTAAAATTCAGTAATCCCCCAATCCAAAAGCCCTTTGCCTTCCTCGTCCAGTTCTATGCCGAGACCTATCACCTTTCGCTTGTCAGCCAGGAAAGGCTCCAGATATTTGTTTTCCTGTATCTGCAGGATGGCAGCCTTCTTGCCACCATTGTTTTTCAGCTTCAGTTCTATCACGTAGATATAGCGTGAAGTTTGGGCAATGAGGTCGATTCTTCCTGTAGCAAGCATATGCTCTACCTCCACTTTCAGACCGATGGCATTCAGAATGGTACTGATGATGAGGCGGTAGCGCTCTTCCATATCCATCGAGGCAAGTTTCTTGTTGCTGTAAGGCACGTCGGCAACCAATGCTTTCAACGTTTTCATGGCATCAGCTATTTGTCCGGTACCCAATTGGCGGAACAGACTGCCCTGCAGACTGACAATATCGCTTTCTGATTTCATAGTCAGGCTTGGAAGAACAACCTCGTAAAGAGCCTGTTTCACTTCCTGATTTGGAAAACCTAAGAAATAGCCAAATTCATCGCTCGACTTGATGGTAAGATATCCTGTCTGATAGAGAAAGAGTTCGGCACCGCCATTTATTACATCAGAACTCTCAAGAGTCTTACGTAAAATCGGACAATTTTCGAAATTTCGTAAGCGCAACTCCATGTTATCCACAAACTTAGGTAGCATGGAGGTAGCACCTGATGAAACCCAAAAACAGCTCAAGTCTTGCGTGTCGAGCGCATTGAGGAGACTGAAAGGATTGTAGACGTCCACCATGTTCCTGCGACTGAAATGGTATCCATCGTAGTAATCCTTCAGATTATCATGGGTTTGCTGCAAGGTCCACTCGTTCACTTCTGCCATTCTTTCCAGTTCCGGCTTGAAGTTCTCTCCGATTTCTTCTTCTGTAATACCGCAAATGGCAGCATATTCAGGAAGAAAACTGATATTGGTCAGGTTGTTGAGAACTGAGAAAAGAGAAATCTGCGTAAACTTGGTGATACCCGTGATGAAGACGAAACGTTGGTACGCATCATTGGCTTTCAAGATGGCAAAAACCTCACGATATATCTCGGTGCAGTCTTCGTGATGAGGTGTCTTCCAGGAGTGCTGGAGAGGAGAATCGTATTCATCGATGAGAATGGCAACTTTCTCACCGATCTGTTTGTATGCTTTCGTGATAATAGCATCGAATCTATCGGCGAGTTTGGCAGTTGGATCTGTTACGATGGCATACATCTCCTCGTATTCCTTGAATCGCTGGTTCAAGTAAGAACGAAGCGTGCCAGCATTGGCTCCCCCTCGGCTCATGTCAAGTCGAATCACCGGGTACTGCTTCCACTCCTTCTCCAAATCCATGATTTTCAGTCCTTCGAAGAGATCTTTTCTTCCTTCGAAGTAAGCTTGGAGCGTATCAACAAGCACAGACTTACCAAATCGGCGAGGACGGCTTAAGTAATTATACTTTAAACCTTGGTTCGCCAATTTCCAAACCATGTCAGTCTTGTCAACATAGAGGTATCCTTCCTCTCTGATGACATTGAAAGACTGTATGCCTACCGGCAGTTTTCTGAATTCATTGTTTGCCATAATCTTTTCTCCTATTCCTATCTTTAGCCGCAAAGATACGGTTAATTTTTGAATCATGCAAGTTTTTGGCAATTAAAAAGATGTAAATCGATACCTGATAAAAGATCCTTAACCGCCTTCCTCGGATTACTCACGGATTTTAAACGGAAACTCGACCTTACGGTCGTGGCATATAGACCTTTGTCGTTTTCCCGTGAGGTGCGGGTGACTATACAGAAGAAAAATCCCCCAGCCCGCTTGAGAAAGCAGGATGGGGGATAGTTTCATATAAATACGAATTATAATTCTACAAAGACATCATTTTAAGATCATAATATAATAATCTTGTATGTGTAGCGTCTTTATCATTTTTAGTAAGCTCTAAGAAGCTATTCTTTAGATAGAATGGTATAGCCTCTATGTATGCATCAACAGTAATAAATCTACAACCAGTTTTATTGTCTTTAGCAAAATATCCCTTGATAAAATTCAGAAGTTTTGTTCCAAGATGTAACTTTCGTGCATTTTTATCAACTGCTAATCTGCATATTTTTACAGCAGGATAGCTTTTGAGGCGTTTAGAATTTTTAAAACGTCTTTTAAACCTATTAAACTCTGTGTTATTCTCAAACTCAGTTATGGAGATTTTATCATTTGCTAAACTGAAGTAAGCAAGAACTGCACCATTATAATCTTCAATAACATAACTTACAGCTAATAACTCTCCACGATACAACTGTGACTCATTGAGGATGAAGTCATTTAAGTCTTCATCCCCACAGTTAAAATTAGATATTCTGTCATCAATATCTAATCGTCGAATCTTTAACGGTTCGCAAATTTCTTCATTATCGTTCATAATCAATTTACGAATAAACTCATAATATAATTATAGTCACGATTGATTTCTTCCATCTTTTCGCGGCTTTCCTTTGGAGGATTTTTCATCCTTGCCTCAAATACTCTGGCATCTTCACCATAGAGTATTGGTGTTTCTTTTATAGGTCTTGCCATATTTCTTATTATTTATTGATTTATATTTTTTGCAAAGATTGTGCCAGCGAGAGCAATGAAAGCTTGCTTTCGGATTGCCGAGTGCTGCCAATCTTCTGCAAAGATACGCTGAAAATTTATAACTTCCAAATTTTCAGGCGTTTTTTTAGAAAAATATATATCCGTAATCCCTGAAATGTAAAATCCCCCAGCCCGCTTGAGAAAGTTCAGTAACGCATATATAGATTACGAATATCACCATATAATCAAGGGTCTATACGCCACCTGTTCATTATGGCATATAGACCCTTGTCATTTCCCCGTGAGGTGTTGGGGACTATACTGAAGTAAAAAAGGGTGCATCATGGACTTATGATACACCCTCTTTTTCTGATATATATAAAGAGGTGTTATGCCTCATGCTGTCTTACACCCATACGAGCCTCCACTACGTTCACCACGTAGTCGCCGAGCTTCTCGCATTCCTGGATGATGTCCATATACATCGTACCGATGGCGTAGGTGTAGAGATGGTTGTTTACATCGTTGATGTTCTGGCTCTTCAACTGATTGCGATAGTTGTTGATTTCGTTCTCGATGTTGAAAGAGAGGTTGGCATCGTTGTCTCCCTTATGACCTACGAGGGTGATGTTCATCTGGGTGAGGGCATTGTCGGTAAGCTCCATCATCTGATGCATGTGCTCATACTGCGAAGTGATGAAGTCTTCCTTGCCCTTGAAACGGCGGTTGAGCGTGCGGGCGATGTTGAAGCAGCTGTCACCGATACTCTCGATTTCTGAAATCTCACGGAGCATGGCACGGATCTTAGCCTTGGTCTCGTCAGAAAGATGAGAATCGCTCACCTGGTCCAGATACTTGGCAATCTCAATCTCCATGTTGTCAGAGATGCCCTCGTATTTCTCGATGCGGGTATAGAGCTTGATGAACTTATCCTCGTTGGTTTCGCCAAGAAGCTCCTTCACCATACCGAACATGCGCTGGATGCGCTCGGCAAAACAGTGGATTTCCTTCTGAGCCTCCAGCACAGAGATTTCCGGAGTCTTCATGATACCGCTCTGGATGAAGCGCAGACGGAAGTCGTCCTCTTCGGCATTCTTCTTAGGACGGATAATCTTGCATACCAGCTTCTCTATCTGTGGGACAAACCATACCAGGATAAAGGTGTTGGAGAGATTGAACGTGGTATGGAAGGCGGCAAGCACGAAGGAGAGCTTGGCTGCGTTGGCAACGAAATGAGGATCGCTCTTCTCCATGGCATCGTCGAAACCTACCCAACCGCAAACCAGGTGGATGAACGGACGGAACACGCAGAGTATCCACAGCACACCGAAGATGTTGAACACCATGTGCGCCATCGCCGCTCTTCGTGCCTGCGTGTTGGCGGTGAGTGCTGCCACGTTGGAAGTTACGGTGGTACCGATATTCTCACCCATTACGAGCGCAATACCCTGATAGATAGGCAATACGCCGGTAGAACAGAGAATCATCGTAATCGCCATGACGGCTGCTGAACTCTGTACGCACATGGTCAGTATACTACCAATGAGCAGGAAGGTGATGGTAGTCTGGAAACTGTGAGGATCAAAACTTGCGAAGAAATCAAGAACTGGCTGGTTATGAGCCAGGTCCATATCAATACCGGTTTGGCGAAGGGTACCCAAACCAAGGAACATAAAGGATATACCAAAGATGAAGTCGCCGATAATCTTGCGCTTCTTACTATAAATCAGGATAATGGCAATGAAGAATGCAGGCCATACAAAGTCGGTGATATTGAACGAGAAGCCTGCACTCATGATCCAGGCGGTAAGCGTGGTTCCGATATTGGCACCCATGATGACCGAAATGGCCTGGGCGAGGGTAAGGAGACCTGCGTTGACGAATGATACCGTCATCACCGTTGTAGCTGTAGAAGACTGCACCGCAGCTGTGATGAGCGTACCCGAGAGGATGCCCGTCACACGATTGGTGGTCATCGTTCCTAACACATGGCGGAGCTGTGGTCCAGCCATCTTCTGCAAACTGTCGCTCATGGTCTTCATACCGAACATCAGTAGGGCGAGTGCTCCAATAAGCCTGAAAAATATCCAAATAGACATATTATAACTTAATTAATGTTGTCAAAAACAAGAAGTATCCGAATTTCTTCGTAACTTTACGCTCTGTAAGCGTGCTCCTCTCCAGGGAGTAGGTTGATGACCCGGAATAGCCTTCAGGAAGGGCTGGACGGGCAGTAGATTGTGTAACTTTGTAACATCTTTTTAATGCAAATGAAACAAGTAATTCAAATCCGTTGCAAAAATAATAAAAAAACTCAGAAAGTCGAAATCGGAAGCACACTTTTTGATGTTTTTTCTTCATTTGACCTCAAAATGACCCACGGACCGGTGTCTGCAAGGGTAAATAACAAGGTTGAGGGCATGCATTATCGCGTATATAACAGTAAGGATGTAGAATTTCTGGATATGACTACAGCGTCAGGTTCCCGCGCCTATACCCGCACCCTCTTCTTCGTACTTTGCAAGGCGGTGCAGGATATCTATCCGGCAACAGACGTGGTGATTGATATTCCGGTTTCCAACGGCTTTTATGTGGATATCCGTCTCGGTCGTCCGGTTGTGGATGAGGATGTGAATATCATCCGCCGCCGCATGCAGGAGATTATCGATGCCCGGATGCCTATTCGCCGGTTCACCGTTCCTACGGAAGATGCCATCACCCTCTTCCAGGAGAAAGGCGATGTGGAAAAAGTTAAACTGCTCAAGACTTCGGGCTCCATCTATACTACCTATTATAAAATAGGTGAATACGTGGATTATTATTACGGAACGTTGCTCACCAACACCTCCCAGCTCTATCTCTTCGGCTTGGAGAAGTATTATGACGGCATGCTCCTGCGCATTCCTTCGCTCAAGAACCCGGACGAGCTGGGCGAAATGACCCGACAGGACAAGATGTTTGACATCTTCAAGGAGCATCATCGCTGGCAGGAAATCCTGGGCATCAGAACCGTGGGCGACTTCAATCAGGCTATCGAAGCCGGTCATGCTACCGACATCATCAATATCAGCGAGGCGCTGCAGGAGAAGAAGCTGGCTAAGATTGCTGAGGATATTGCCCAGCGAAAGGGAGTGAAGCTTGTGTTGCTGGCTGGTCCTTCGTCTTCCGGCAAGACTACGTCCTGCAAGCGTCTGAGCATTCAGCTTGCCGTAAACGGACTGAAACCGTTGCAGATTTCGCTTGATGATTATTTCGTGGACAGGGATAAGACTCCGAAGGATGAGAATGGAGAATATGATTTTGAGAGTATCTATGCGTTGAATCTCGATTTGCTCAACGATCAGTTCAATGCCCTCTTCCGTGGTGAGGAGGTGGATTTGCCGAAATATGATTTCCCTTCGGGCAAGAGCATCAAGAGCGGAAAGAAGCTGAAGCTGGAGCCTAACAATGTGCTGGTGGTAGAGGGAATCCATGCCCTGAACCCAGAACTGACGGCGCATATTCCGGAAGAGCAGATTTACCGCGTGTATGCTTCGGCATTGACAACCATCCTGCTGGATAATCATAATTATATCCCGACAACCGACAACCGTCTGCTGCGCCGCATCATCCGTGACTATAAATATAGAGGTGTATCGGCTCAGGAGACCATTCACCGCTGGCCGTCGGTAAGAGCTGGCGAGAACAAGTGGATATTCCCGTTCCAGGAGAATGCCGATGCGATGCTGAATACGGCGATGCTCTATGAACTGTCCGTGCTCAAGATGCAGGCAGAACCATTGCTGCAGCAGGTTCCGGAAAACTGCGAAGAGTATGCGGAAGCTTACAGACTGCTGAAATTTCTGAAGTATTTCAAGGGAATCCCTTACAATAATCTGCCTCCAACTTCCCTATTGCGAGAATTTCTAGGCGGAAGTTCTTTCCATTATTAGGCGGTTGGAGAAAGGAAAAGGCGTTCTTTTGAAATGGAGTAAGCCTTATTCCACATCTTGCCTGGTTATGGCACAATATTGCCCTCGGCTGGGGCAATATTGTGCCATTGCCGGGCGTAATTTTTTATGTCGTGAGGAAATTTTGAAGGCAAGCGTTGCCGCATCGTATTCCAGCGGATAAAACGCTACTCTCGCTTTTACTCTTCACTCTTCACATTTTGGATGTAAGTTGTTGATATACAGCTGGTATAGGGTGTGAAGAGTCGGGGCTGACTCTTCACCACTCTTCACCACTCTTCACCACTCTTCACCTGGCTTTCTTTGTGAGCGCAAAATTAATTTGAAACCATGTTTAGTCATCTATTGTGACCAACTCTTGCCATCTATGATGACCAGCTTCTGTCTTCAATGGTGGCTGGATCTCGTGATAAGGTGAAGAGTGGTGAAGAGTGGTGAAGAGTGAAGCCTGACTCTTCATGCACTTAACGTGTTGATAGCTAAGAATTTAGTGTCAAAGTGTGAAGAGTGAAGAGTGAAAACGAAAGTGGCTCTCTATACAGCCACTTTCCGCTTTATAGCTTGCTGCCGTAGCACAAGTCGCCGGCATCACCGAAGCCTGGCACGATATACTTATGCTCGTTCAAGCCCTCATCAATAGAGGCACACCAGATGGTAGTTTTGCCCTCTGGGAAGGTTTTCTTAACGTGCTCAATACCCTCAGGTGCAGCGAGAACACAGGCAATGTGGATATGTTTAGGATTGCCCTTGGTGAGGAAAGCCTTCATACCCATCTCCATGCTGATACCTGTGGCAAGCATAGGGTCGGCAATGATGAGCACCTTATCAGTAAGATCAGGTGTAGCGAGGTATTCGATATGTACGCCCACCTCAGTATGCTCCTTGTTGGTATACTCGCGATAAGCACTCACAAAGGCATTGCCAGAGTGGTCGAAAATATTGAGGAAACCTTCGTGGAAAGGAAGTCCGGCACGGAATATAGTACCGATGACAATCTTTTCGGTAGGAAGATTTACCTGGGCCACACCGAGCGGTGTAGTCACCTCAGTCTTTTCGTAATTGAGAGTCTTTGAAATCTCGAAAGCCTCATACTCACCGATTCTCTTGATGTTGTTGCGGAAGAGGAGTCGGTTCTTTTGATAATCACAGTCGCGCATCTCTGCCAGATAGCGGTTGATGATGCAATTGTGCTCGCTTAGATTATTTATTTTCATAAGTCGTAGTATTTTATTCTGTTGTCTTTAATCTTATGCAAAGATAGTACAAACGAGTGCAGAATATCAAGCTTGCTTGAATATTTTGCCGAGTGCAGTTTATCTTATGCAAAGATAGTATAAATCGCGGAAACTACAAAATGTTTGGGCAACTTTTTTCCTCGTTTTCTGAAGCTATATATATTAAATAGGTGGAATGGTGCAGAAAGATGGAGCTTCCGGATGCCGAACAGCAACGAATATTTGCAAAGTCAACGTGGCAAATTATAGACGAAATGGAGCGTTTTTAATTTCTTTAACCAAAAAAGATTTTAAAATACATTATTTATATGCGAGAATCTTTGTTATAAAACATATTTTTCGTAACTTTGCGGCGGTTTTAGGAAAAAGGGGTTCTTTAGGAATCCAAATAAAAAAAGGATAAGTTTCAGAATAAATATTTCACAACTTAAATACATTTAAAATAAAATGGCAAAGTTTGATAAGTCAGTTTTAGCAAAGTACGGAATCACAGGTA
>CAKPWR010000017.1 GCA_934196725.1 uncultured Prevotella sp. | reverse complement strand
ATGGCAAAATCCTGAGCAACTTTTTGTTGCTCAGGTGCTTATAAAAAACGTTAAAGTATAATGCTGCGGAAATAAGGTAAAAAATAATTAATACTTGCAAGAAAATCTTGCTTTTTTTTTGCTTTTAAGGTCATTATTTACACTATTTCCTATATAGTTGTAAATAATCTTTAAAAAAGAGGTCGCGAAACCATTATTCGCGACCTCTCTTACCTATATACTTATGTTAATTCTATGAAGATGAGGACTGTTCCCTCTGCTGTTTAGAAGTCAAGTGTAATACCCTTTTCGTCAATCTTTTTGTATGTCTTGTCGTTGACAATTACATTCTTTGAATTCTTGGCATCGAAGGCATGGTTCTTTGCACTAACCTTGATGTTTTCGAGCTTCACGCCATCGGTACGGTTGATGACGATACCATACTCAGCATTGTTTACCTCCAGGTCCTTGATGTGGATATTGCTTACCGGCATCTCTGGAAGGCCATTGAAGTAAGCAGCACGACGGGCTGTGCGGCAGATGACATGGTTGATGTCGATATTGCGGAAACAAGGAGTTGTTTCGTCTACCTTGAACTTCTGTACCTTCTGGCTCTTTGCCTCATCGCCATCGTTGAGAACCTCAACGGCAGACTTGCCACCATAATAAAGGTCGAAGGTGATAACATCTGTCTGAATATCAAACATAGACATGTTGTCGATATAGATATTCTCTACTACACCACCACGGCCGCGGGTACTCTTGAAACGGAGACCTACATCGGTGCCGAGGAACTGGCAGTCGCTCACCTTGATGTTCTTCACGCCACCGCTCATCTCGCTACCGACAACGAAACCGCCATGACCCTTGAATACGGTACAGCCGTTAACGATTACATTCTCGCAAGGAATGCCACGCTTTCTTCCGTCAGCATCCTTACCGCTCTTGATGCAGATACCGTCATCGCCTACATCGAAAGTAGAATTGACGATGAGTGCATTCTTGCAGCTCTCCAGGTCAAGGCCATCGCCATTCTGAGCGTATGAAGGGTTGCGGACCAATACATCTTCTATAAGAACATTCTCGCACATCAGCGGATGAATGTTCCATGCTGGTGAATTCTGGAAGATAACACCATTGAGCCAAACGTTCTTGCAGCTAACGAGGCTGATCATTACAGGACGGAGGAAACGCTTGATCTCGTTCCACTCTTCTTCTGAAGCAGGAGTCTTTGGCACATTCATGTTGGCACTGTTGTCTGCCTTCAAAGCACCCTCTGTTGGAAACCAGTAGTCTGCTCTCTTGAATGCACCGCCACGTGAAGTGATCTGCTTCCACTGGGCTTCGGTAACCTTCTGCTTCTTCAAAGGTCGCCAGTATTCACCATTACCATCGATGCATCCCTGACCGGTAATTGCCACGTTGGTAAGATTATGACCAGAGATAGGTGACTGGCAGCGGCGTGTATCCAAACCCTCGAATGAAGTATCTACGAAAGGGTAGAGGGCATCGTCTGGTGAGAAAAGGATGACTGCACCTTTTTCGAGATGCAGGTTGATATTGCTCTTCAATACGATAGGACCTGTGAACCATACGCCCTGTGGAACGATGAGTTTACCGCCGCCTTTCTGGGTCAGCGCATCGATAGCCTTGGCAAAGGCTGTGGTACAGAGAGAAGAACCGTCGCCAATAGCACCAAAATCCTTGAGGTTTACCTCATTGGCAGGGAACTGTGGACGGGTCACCTTTTCCATCTGGAATGGCAGATTCTCATATAGAGCATCATACTTCTTGATGTCGGTTGCCTGGGTGCTGAGTGCCAGCAAGCAAGCACAAACCATGCTAAAAATTTTCTTCATGACTGTAATTATGTTTTTGTTTGTTTTATAAATCATTGTTAGCTTCCGTCTGCAAATTTATGAATAATATCTGATTTTACCAAACGAAAGTGCCAGATTATGCCTATAAAACATCGCAAACGTTTTCAGTAGGAAAAAATTGCAATAGTCCTGGATGGTTATAAAAGGGGATGTTTCACTTCATGCCTTACTATGGCACAATATTGCCCCTAGGCGGGCAACTTTTTGCCATTGGCAGATAAGAAATAATACGTCGGGAGAAAGATTCTATCAGGTCTATCTCTGTCATTTGCTAGGGGCATTCAGGCTGTTGGTTGAGTAGGTCTGCTTGCGTAAAAAGCTACTCTCGATTTTACCCTTCACCCTTCACCTTTTCGCTTGAAACCCCGATAAATACTGGGGGTGTGAGGGGTGAAGGGTTTCGCCCACCCTTCACCCACCCTTCACCACCCTTCACCTCAACAGAATTTTGAACTGCTTAAAAGGAGAATTCCGTTACTCTGGGAATTGGAATAAGACTTCAACTAAGTCCCATGTAACCTTCAACTAAGCTCTACGAAACCTTTAACTAAGCCCCACGTAAACTTTATCTAAGGCTTAAACCAGCTTCAAAGAAGGGTTAAATCAACTTCAAAGAAGGCTTAAGTCAAGCTTAATAGAAGCTTAAAGCCATTCATAATAGAAGACTAAAGTTACTCATAATAGAAGACTAGAGCCACTCATAATAGAAGCCTTGAAGCAAGCCTTCATGGAAAACCAAAAAGCTGAAAGGTGAAGGGTGGGTGAAGGGTGGTGAAGGGTTGATGAAACTCTTCACCACTATAAGCGCCTTATATATAGCGTTTTATGTTATATTGGTGAAGGGTGAAGGGTGTTTGAAAGATTGCAGGGAAATCTATCGGAATGGTATAATCCAAATGTACAAAAAGCATTATAGAGCCTCTACTTTCCAATCATCGATGCTCTTGTGGTCTTCTAAGAGGCTGTTGGATAATCCCTTGCGTACCTCTTCATTAGGGATGGCTAACTTATAAGTATCTGCCAACTCTATATAATCCTTAATGGTAAGATAACCGCTTTGGTATAAAACGGGTATTGGATCTGTAATCTCTTTTGTTGGAGTATCAAAACGATCGGAACTAGTCCATATATCTTCCAGCTGAAGCAAATCTATGCCTTTTTCCTTCAACAGTTCTATCAGGAATGTTGGAGTTCCCGTCGAGAACCAGTAACTGTTAAACTTGTTGGCTCTAAACGTGTTGAAAAGACTGTAGGGATTAAACATGTCTGCTCCATTTCCGCTGAAGTGATAACCATCATAATGATATTTTAGTTGGGCGACAGCTTCGTCGAATGTCATCTTTCGGGCCTTTGCCAAATCCTCGATGTCATGATGGAAGTTCTCCAAGAGTTCTTCCTTGCTGATTCCACAGAGACTACTGTATTCATCCTCCATACTGATATTGGTGATGTTGTTCAGTTCGCTGAAGATGCTTAGCTGGCTAAACTTTGAGATGCCTGTCATGAAGACAAATTGCAGGTTGTCTTCTTCGGATTTTAAAGGGCTGAAGAAGTTGCGCATGATGTTGCGTATCTGTTCATGCATCTTCTCGTCTTTCATAGAGTCGTGCATAGGAGCATCATACTCGTCTATGAGTACGACAACGTTTTTGCCAGTTTGTTGCTTGGCAGCTTTGACGATGTTGATGAGTCTTACATTGAAGTCATCAGACTTGTCGGGCGTCAGATGATAGAGTTTTTCGTATGGGGAGAGCACTACGTTGAGTGTTGACATCAGGTTTTCAATACTGTAATATTTGCCTTTGCTGATGTCAAGGTGGATTACGGGATAGGTAATCCATTCTGTCTCCAAATGTTCTATAGCCAAACCCTTGAATAGTTCTTTCTTTCCCTCGAAGTATGCCTGAAGGGTAGTGACAAGGAGCGACTTACCGAATCGTCGAGGGCGACTCAGAAAGCAATATGTACTCTCATGTGTTAAATTATAGACAAGTTCAGTCTTGTCTACATATACGTAATTTCCTTTTATTATTCTCTCAAATGTCTGTATTCCGAGAGGATATCTTCTACCTTTCATAAGCTTTGTCGTTTTATTATGATGGCAAAGATAAGGTATTTTTCCTTATTATCCAAACTTTTTGTGATTTTTCCAGCTTTCGCAGATACTTTTTCATGAAAGCAGGGGATGCATGATGCATATAACGAAAGAAGGTTGATAATCAAAAGACTATCAACCTTCTTGTTGTACCCAGACCCGGGATCGAACCGGGATGGATTGCTCCACTGGTGTTTGAGACCAGCGCGTCTACCGATTCCGCCATCTGGGCAAATAGCACTTGGCTTATTTGCGGTTGCAAAGGTACTAATAATTTTTGAACTGACAAACTTTTTGGGAACTTTTTTTCGAAAAAAGTGCATTTCGTGTGCCAAAAGGCTAAAATATTGTTGTATTTGCCCCCTCCAATCTTAAATTAAGAGAAAAACTTTGGCGCATTCAAATATATTTTCTAATTTTACAGTTGGAAATTTAATTTATAAACTGCAAACATATGAATCAAAATATGACGGTTAACGTAAATAACTACTATTGTGTGATACTTGCAGGAGGAAAAGGACGTAGACTTTGGCCTTGCAGCCGCAGTAACTATCCGAAGCAATTTATCGATTTCTTTGGAGTAGGACGTACTCAGTTGCAGCAAACCTACGACCGAATGGCAAAGATTGTTCCTGCTGATCATATATATATCAATACGAACGAGGAATTCGTATATTTGATTAAGGAGCAGTTGCCAGAAGTTTCTATGGATAACATTTTGGCAGAGCCAATTCATCGCAATACGGCTCCGAGCATGGCATGGGCCAATCATCGCATTTCCATGATGAATCCCGATGCCTGTGTGATTGCCACTCCTTCAGACCAGGCTATCTTCAACGAGGAAGCTTTCCGGGAAAATGTGCTGAAAGGCCTTGCCTTCGTAGCGGAGAACGACCGGTTCCTTACCATGGGAGTGAAGCCAACCCGTCCTGAACCGGGTTATGGATATATTCAGATGGGTGAAGCCTTTTGCGACAATATGTATCAGGTTCAATCCTTTACCGAGAAGCCGGAGCGCGATTTCGCCAAGATATTCGTTGAGAGTGGAGAGTTTTATTGGAATACAGGTCTCTTCCTGAGCAATGTAAAGCATCTGAGAGAGTGCTTCTGTAAGATTCTGCCTCCTGTGCTCCGTGATTACGACAAGCAGTATCCGGAGTTTAGCGTTGAGACGGAGAATGCCTATATGAAGGAGAGTTTTTCTTCTTATCCTAATATCTCTGTGGATTTCGGAATCCTGGAGAAGCCTTCGAATGTATGCGTGATGAAGTGTGATTTCGGATGGGCTGACCTGGGAACATGGCACAGTATCTACGAGGCGATGCAGAAGAGCGATGACGATAATGTGGTGATAGACAGCGATGTGATGATGGAAAACTGTCACAACAATGTGATTAAGTTGCCGAAGGGCAAGCTTGCCGTATTGAACGGGTTGGATGGTTTTATCGTTGCCGAGAAAGACAATGTGCTGCTTGTCTGCAGGAAGGAGGATTCTTCCGCATTGGTTCGCAAATATGTGAACGAGGTGCAGATGAAGCGAGGTGAAGACTTTATTTAATGGAATATTTAGTTGCATAAATATGTATAAAAAATGAGCTGCAACTCTCTGCAGCTCATTTTTTGTTTTATAACCGGATGTGTGGTTTACACACGCACATTCTACAGCTTCTGGAATTCAGTATAAATCTTATCAGCGATTTCCTTGAACTCTTCTGCTTCGAGCTTGAGATGCTCCTTGCGGAAGTTGACATCAGCCTCGCTGTTCATAGGGATGAGGTGGATATGAGCATGAGGAACCTCAAGGCCCAATACAACCTGGGCAACTTTCTTGCATGGGAAAGCAGCCTTGATGGCCTTAGCAACCTTCTTGGCGAAAACCTCAAACTCTGCCAAGTCATCATCCTCCATGTCGAAGATGTAATCTACCTCCTTGCGGGGAATCACCAATGTATGACCTTTGCCGATAGGGCTAATGTCGAGGAAAGCATAGAACTTGTCGCTTTCTGCACACTTGTAGCTAGGAATCTCTCCTGCTGCAATCTTTGAAAAAATGCTTGCCATAATCTCTAATCAATTTATAATTAATAATTTATAATTTATATTTTGTTTCTGGGCTTACATATACCATAAAAGGAACCGTCATACGGACATCGCTGCCAATATGATAGTTCCTTTTATTTCGTTTTATTCAAATGAAATCTTGTCGATGCGAAGTTTGATGGTGCCGCGAGGGATCTTGATCTCTGCAATTTCACCTACCTTCTTGTTGAGCAATCCCTGCGCAATAGGAGTCTTGATGGAAATCTTGCCTTCCTTCAAGTTTGCCTCGCTTTCGCTCACGATGGTATAAGTCATCTTTGCCTTGTTTGCCATGTTGGTCATTTCTACCTTAGACATAATCTGCACGCAGTCGGTACTGAGCTGCTTGGTATCGATGATCTTAGCCTCGGCAATGGTGAGTTTGATGCGATTGATCTTATCTTCTAGATGAGCCTGAGCCTCCTTAGCGGCATCATACTCAGAGTTCTCACTTAAATCACCCTTGTCGCGGGCTTCAGCAATTGCGGCTGATGCCTTAGGGCGCTCTACAGATACGAGCTGTTTCAGCTCAGCTACGAGTTTGTCGTAGCCTTCTTGTGACATGTAAGCCATAATTTTCTTGTTGTTTTAATGTTATTAATAATCGGTTGGCAAGTAGCATAAAAAATAAAGAATTCCAGTGCCAGTGAAGCACCGGAATCCTATATCTGTATTTATGTCTCTTGTTTATCCTTTTGTGTATAATCCGAATGCAAAGATAGGACTTTATTTCCGTATCACCAAATTTTTTGGGGGAAAATTTAAAAATATCCTCCTTTTTCCTTCACATAGTTCATTAATTCGCTAAAAATCTGATTATTGCGCAATATCTCCGGATTGCCTGTCATAATCATCTGCTTTCGGGCACGGGTGATGGCTACGTTCAGCTTGCGGTCGATGATGGCGCCGTCTTCTACGAAACTGTTGCCGGCAAGGAAGTCGAGCTGCCAGATGTTCTGGATGGTGAAGCTGTAGATGATGACATCTCGCTGGCTGCCCTGGTACCGCTCTACGGTATCGATACTGATTTTCTCCAGTTCCGGAATGCCGAGCTTTTCGATGCCTTTGCGCACCATGGCTATCTGGTTGCGGTAAGGAACGATGACGCCTACCGTCTTCTTGGCATCGAAACGCTCTCCATAGAAGCGGTGGATGCGGCGAAGCAGGTCTACCACGATTTCAGCTTCGTTGGCATTGATCTTATCGGATACATTTGGTTCCTTGCAGAACTCGGATGGGAGGAATATCATGCGGTGCTCCTTCAGCAAATCGTCGAGCGCATCTTCTGATGGAAGGGTGTATGACAGTTCTGTCTCCAACTGGTGTGGACATGGCACGGGTTCCAGTTTCTCCCGACGGTAGAACATCCGATTAGGAAACTCTGCAATCTCGGGATGCATTCTTCCCTGGCGGCGCAGAATGCCGATGAATTCGCTGCGCTCTTCGTGATCTTCCCAATGAATCAGACGTTCGAAGAGGGAGTTGCGGCAGTTGGTAAGACAGATGTCCTGCAGGATGCTCATGTCGATGATGCCACCTTTCTGACTGTCGTTGATGGTAGGAATGCCTGAATCCTGCTCGCTCTGCTGCACCACGGCTGGCAACTGCTTGTAGTCGCCGATGAGGATGAACTTATCTACAGCTGATAGGAGACCGATGAGATTTGGCTCCAGTATCTGGCTCGACTCGTCGATGATGGCAAGCTTGAAGTGCTTCAGCGAGAAGATGAACGGCTTGGAGGTCATCATCGAAGTGGTGCCCACGATTACACGCGTTCCTATTATATATTGTTTGATGGCTTCGAGTTTCGGACAGTCGCTGATGGCTTTCTCTATCAGATAAGGGCGGAACCGCTCGTCGCAGGAGTACTCGCTGCCGAGGCGAAGGAATGGAATGCCGGAATCTACCAGCATCTCGCAGATTTCATCCACGGCACGGTTGGTATAACTCATCAGGAGGATGGAGGATGCAGGCTGCTGAGCCGTCTTGCCTCCAGCGGCGATGCTTTCTGCTGTTGGCATTCCCGTTCCATCGTTCAATGCTTCTTCTACCATGAACTTCAGGGCACGGCTGGTCTTTCCTGTTCCCGGAGGTCCCACGAGCAGGAAGTAATCCTGTGCCTGCTTGGCACGGAGGATGATGTCGTCCAGAACATCGTCGTAATGTCTGGTCAACGATAGGGAAGTGTCTCTTTGCGGAGCACGCTGTCCCAGCAGCAGGTTGCGCTTGTCCTTGGGTGCACAGATAAACTGGTGCAGGTTGCGGATGCTTCCGCCCGTGCTGGCATCGCTCGTTCCGTGCTCGATGGCATACGGCAGGTTCATCTCGAAGATGTCGGCATTCTGCTGACCGTCGTTCAGATGCACCACAATCTCATCGCTGTGAATCTCCTGCAATACACCTTTATATAATATAGCCTTTCTCACGTCGGGTTCTTCCTTCAGCTTGTAGGTATAGAGATACACCATGTCGCCGATGCGGAAGTTGGGCAGGAAGTCCTTACCCTGGTCGGGCACGCTCAGGGTGATGGTATCATATCCGCTTCCTGTGCTGCTCTGTTCCTTCCGGATGATGTGCAGGTCGGTATAGATATTGCCGGCATCCTTCTTTTCGGCGAGCGGCATGGTCCAGAGGTCGCTGCTCGATGTGTTGGTTCCTTCCTGTGCACCCACCTTGCTGATCATCTGTTCCCGCAATACGAAGGTCATCATGCGGCAGAAGTAAGCTTCCTCCAGTGGAGAAAGGTCGTGGAGCGGGTTGGTGATGGCTTCTATCTGGGGTTTCAGATACTTGTTGTAGAAGAAGTCCTGGGTGCCAGCCACGTTCAATACTTCGGGTGTAAATTCATTCAGCGCATGTTCGAAGCCCTCCTTGGCTATCTCGAAGGAGGCAGCAACAAGCTGGTTGCGGTATTCGATTGCCTCCTTGAAGAGCTTCTGGTAGTAGGCTACCACCATCAATCCGTCTTGAGGCTGATATTTGGAGTAGAGCAGTCGGATGTTCACGCGGTCGTTGCTCAACTTGAAGTTGTGCTGCAATACGCCATAGTAGAGCAGGAGCTGCACATAGTGTGGCTCCAGCTGATAACTGTGATAACCCGGATCTACCTGATGGGTTTCGATATTCATGTTGCGTCCCGATTTCTGTTCCACCAACAGCTTGCAGTCGGTGGTCATCAGGTCTACACGTCCCTGAATGCCTAAGGCTTCGCAGACGAACGAAGGTTCCAGGATGGCTTTCTTCCTATCGTAAAGACTTTCGCCACGGAAAGCCGACATCTTTGCCTGCGATGCGGTGCGGGGAAAGAGAATATCCACTACCTGCTGCAGATTGAATGCCTGCAGGCTGGCATCGGTATAAAACTTCTTGGCGTCAAACCAGGGACAGGTGCAGAACTCCAGGGCTTTCTCCCGGAAGTTGCTCTTCACGGTTTCGTTCATCTGATACTTGCCGTGTGAGTTGATGATGTCGTCGAGCGCAGCACCGGCAAAGTTACCGAGCAGGGTTGCCTGGGTGTTGGCACGGGGCTTCATCAGGTTTAAGAGATAGAGCAGGGGATGATGACCGAAAGCCGTGAAACAGGTAGCAATGCTACTGATATCTACCAGATAATCGGGTTCCACTACGATGAGTCGGGGAGTGATGATGGGCTGTTTTACCTGACAGTCGAGCAGGTTGAGCTGCATTCCTTCCTTCAGCAGGTCCCAGAGGTAGGTATGATCGATATGATTTTCTTCATCTTTCAACCGTACGAGATACTCCTCCTCATCGGCATCCTGGTCGATGTCTACACGGATAAAGTCGCTGTCCCAGTTCTTTACGATGCAGCGGATGCGTCGGTTGTTGATTTCCAGTCCCTTCTGGAAGGGGCGGTTGATATGGGGGATGAGAACATTGACTTCATGCGGTATTCTCTCTTCGAACACAGCGGAGATGAAGAGGGTGAGGGCACGTGCATCATATTTCAGGTCTTCGCCCGAAAGAGGCTCCTGGGAATTGCTGTGTCGGCGCATGGTCTGGATGGCAATCTTGTCTGCCACCTTGATGCCACGGGCCTTACAGAGATAATCCACCTGGGAGAAAAGGTTACCGAAAGCCTGTTTGGTATCCTTCACTCCTTCATGGCAACAGAGGATGAGCGTATCGTGCATCATCTTGTTGCGTGTCTTCGGTTCCAGGTCGGGATGTGTCAAGAGTTCCCTTACCCGCTGGAAAAGTTCTGCGGCGCTGATATTGTTCTGATTCATGAATTGTTGCTTAATCTTGAGAGATGTTTACCTCATCTCTTTCCTCGAAAATGCGATTATTGGCTGCTTTTATTCCCATTATGGTAAAATGTTGTATTCTCTCTTCAGCCAAAGCTCGAAGACAGGATCGACGAATGAGAAATCTTGAAGATGTTTCTCAACGAGATCTTTCTCTACTAATACTTTCTTGTTACGTGTGATGCTCTGTGGCTGCCCCAGACCATACGTCTCTACGACATCCTTGGCATTGAAGTGCTTTTCGCCAGAAGCGATGGCTTTCAACATGCCGATTTGGGTGGGAGTGAGCTCGTCCATCTCTGTCAAGAACAAGTCTTCGTTGGTGTCCAAAACCAGTTGGAGCTGGTTGTCGAGGAGTTCTTGCGTCACCTCTTTGTCTGTGTGTGACCATAGGAAGAAGCAATATTGCTGTACGTACCAAGAGTTATACTTCACTCTTTCGCATAGACATTCTGCTTGGCTCTCAGAGATAGTTTTTCCTGTCTTCTTAAAATTGCTTATGATGTATGGAATCCAATATTCCTTGGCTATTCTCTTCAGGTTCATCAGTTGTCCGAACTTAAAGAAAGGACTGTTCGCCTTGTTGAAAATATCTTTCATCATGTGCATCTTGCTGCCGTAGAGACAGTAGGTGGTATGGTGCTGCAACTGCCATTCAGCCCTCAGCATAGCTTCAAGGTTCTTCCATTTTGGCAGGTTGGCGAGTTGCTGAAACTCATCGATGCAGACGATAATCTTGATGCCTTTAGCCTCGGCTATCTTTTCGGGGAGTTGCAGAATGTTTTCAGGACTTTCCTTTACAGGATTCACCTTTAGGTTGACCTCTACACTATTCATTGGGTCGGAAGCTATCGTGATGCTTGGGGTAAAACGATTGATAAATTTCACCAAGTCAGATAATTTCTGTTCCAATGTGGAAGAAACTCCTTGTATCACGATGGAGGCAAATTTGTTGTAGAATTCCTCCTCCGTATGAATCTTGGAGGCATCCATAAAGCAAACCTTTGTTTTGGATTCTTCCTGCATTAATTCTTCCATAGAGGTTCTGACAAGCGAAGATTTTCCCCATCTTCTTGGAGATACCAAGATGACGTTGATGCCGTGGCGAAGGAAATTCTTCAGTTCCCTTCTGTCTTCTACTCTGTCGATAAAACTCTCTTTCTCAGCGAGTCTTCCATAAATAAAGGGTATATCCATAATCAATTTTTTATAAGTGATGGCGCAAAGTTACAAAAATTATAAATACTCTTATAATAAATGTATTTATAATTATGGATAATTAACGAGGTGATGGAAAAAGAAGTATTCCATTAAGTTTTTTTTTCGTATGAAAGCCTTGCCGTATCAATTCTTTTTTGTATATTTGTAGCCCCCAATTGAAAGGAAGGGGATATTATTAATCTAAAAATATTAAACAATGACAAAAGAAGAATTGATGCATAGAGCCATTGAGCTCTCAAAGAATAGCGTGAAGACGGGTGGTGGACCTTTCGGTGCCGTTATCGCCAAGGACGGAATCATCATCGCTGAGGCTTCCAACAGCGTGACCATCGACCTCGACCCTACGGCACATGCCGAGGTGAACTGCGTACGACAGGCTTGCTTCAAGCTGAAGACCTTCAATCTGGAGGGTTGCGAGATCTATACCTCCTGCGAGCCTTGCCCAATGTGCCTCGGCGCTATCTACTGGGCACATCTCGACCGTATCTATTATGCCAATGATAGAAAGGATGCAGCAAAGATTGGTTTCGACGATGAGTTTATCTACGAGGAGATAGACCGCAAGATAGAAGACCGCCACAAGCCGATGATTGCCCTGATGCGAGATGAGGCGCTTGGAGCCTTCCGTATGTGGGAGGAAAATTCTGAAAAGACAGAGTATTAATGAGATAAGATTAAAAGGGAAGGTTGCACAGGATATGAACAGCAGCCTTCCTTTTTTCGTAGATTCTTCTTATATTCTATCATGCCGGATAGAGAAAAATGGAGAAAAGGAACGATTTCTCAGATTTTCTTTGTAATTTTGTCGCCAAATTCAGAAAGACCCTGAATTCTTGATTATGGAAATTCTCTAATTATTATAAAGATAATGGAACAGTCAATAGAAAATCTCTACAAATTAGACGGCAGAGTGCCCGTTGGTAAAGCACTCCCATTTGGTCTTCAGCATGTGCTGGCGATGTTCGTCAGCAATATTGCGCCAATCATGATTCTCGCTGGTGCGATAGGATTGGACAGCTCGGTGAGCGCTGTGCTTATCCAGAACTGTATGGTCATCGCCGGTATCGGTACCTTGGTGCAGCTTTATCCGGTATGGCGTATCGGTTCTCGCCTTCCTATCGTGATGGGTATCTCCTTCACTTTTCTCTCGCTTGCCATCGCCATTGCCGGTGCTCATGGTATGGGTACTTTGATAGGCGCTGTCATCATTGGTGGTCTGGTAGAAGGAACACTCGGACTTTTCGCCAAGTATTGGATCAAGCTCATTCCGCCTGTAGTAGCCGCTACCGTGGTAACAGCCATCGGTTTCTCGCTCCTTCCTGTTGGTGCCAACTCTTTTGCGGGTGGTCAGGGTGCAGCTGATTTCGGTAGCATGAACAACTGGGTTGTGGGTTCTGTCACTTTGCTGGCTTGTCTGCTTTGTCAGATTTTCGCCAAGGGTTTCTTGCGTTCTCTCTCTGTATTGGTAGGACTGCTGGTAGGTTATATCCTGGCTCTGTTTATGGGAATGATAGATTTCAGTGGACTTTCTGGTCTCTCTATCGTAGCTTTGCCAAAGCTTCTTCCATTTACACCTGAGTTTAATATCGGTGCTATTCTCTCGGTGGTAGCAGTATATCTGGTTTCTGCCACAGAGACGATTGGTGATACTTCTGCGCTCTGCAACAGTGCGTTGAAGCGTGATCCTAAGACTAAGGAGATGGGAGCGGCAGTCTGCTGCGATGGTTTCGTCAGTTCGGTTTCCGGTCTTTTCGGTTGTACTCCTATCACTTCTTTCAGCCAGAACGTAGGTTTGGCAGCGATGTCGGGAGTAGTGAACCGCTTTACCATTGCCATGGGTGCCATCATCATGATTATCGGTGGTATCTTCCCAGCTATCGGTTATGTATTGACTACGATTCCTCAGGCTGTATTGGGCGGCTGTACCATCATGATGTTCGGTAGCATCCTCTTTGCCGGTTTCGGCATGATGGCGCGTACCGGCTTCTCTCAGCGCAACATGGTCATCGTGAGCCTCTCGCTCAGCGTAGGTCTCGGATTCACATCTGCAACAGGTATGTTCAATATCTTCCCAGAGATTGTGCGCACCGTTTTTGCTGATAACTGTGTGGCAGTAGTCTTCCTGCTCGCCGTTATTCTGAACCTCGTGTTGCCGAAGAATCTAGATAAGGCATAATCGCAGCTCGCCCTGAAAAAAAAGGTAAATCGCCACACGCCCTGAAAGGGCAGAAGCTCCTAGCCCAGGGTAACACCCTGGGGATATGATGATTTTAACAACCTCGCCCTGTAAGGGCAAAAGCTTTGATTATGTGAAGCTTTTGCCCTTACAGGGCGACATTTTTGTTTGTATGTTAACCCAGGGTGTTACCCTGGGCTAGGAGCTTCTGCCCTTTCAGGGCGTGTGGCGCAACAATGCAAGAGAATTCTTCCCTCTTCGTTCTTCCCTCTTCACTTTACTGTCCTCCCAGTCTTTCGAAGAAGGTGATGATTTCTTCGAAGGTCTTGAATTCATCGCTGCCGTATTCTATCGTCGTACCCATGAAACCATCGCATGGGCTAGGGTCGATGAAGTAATCGCCGTAGAGCAGGTTCTTCTGGTTGCAGAAGATGATGTGGTTGTAGGCTGGGGTAGAGAGATATTCCTCCACCCAGGTCTGTACCTTCGCCATGTTTTCATGGTCGTTGGTTGGCGCTGGGGCTACGATGTATACATTATAATGCTCTATCAGCATCTCGTAAGCCTTGTGCATCGAGCTGGTTGCCTTCATGTAACTGTCGTGCAGGGCATCGAAGTCGATGTATACGATAGGGCGCTCCTTGCCGTTCTGCTTGTCATCAATCCAGCGGATAACCGGACAGAGATAGTGGAATGCTACCTTGTCGATGAGGCGGTGCTCGCCATGGAATGGGATGGCGAGCGGATAGTGCTCATGGAAGAGGTCGAAGGTATGGACCAGCGGATCAGCATCGCCGAAGAGACCATATACACGCTCCTGTTCCTCGGGTGTGATGTCCTGGAAACATCGCTCGGTGAAGTCACGGTATTCCTTGATGAGGCCTTTGGTAACCATCAGCTCGTTCACCCCATCCTTTCTTGGGTTCTGGAACTCCTGCTTTCCGGTCATGCTGCTCATCGTGTTTCCCATCTCGAAGGCTGGGTTTACGAGGATGCGGTCGAATCCTTTCAGCAGCTCGGTGTACATTCCGCCCATCGAAGTACCGATGATGAGGTCAGGTTTCTCCGTCTCTGCCATTTTCTGAAGCATCTCTATGGCTTCTTCAGGATGTACCGGAATATCTTCAGCCACGAGAGTGGCGTTAGGCATCAGCTCCTGCAACATTTTCACGGTGCCGCTCTGAGCAGAAGAGAGGAAACCGTGAACATACATGATTTTCTTGCCCGACATCAGGTCGGGGAATTGCTTGATATACGGATTCATAATCTTATAATTTTTATTGGGGGTAACTCCTTAACTTCTTTCACTCCCAGTTATTTTGCTGCAAAATTACGGTAAATTGCAGACAAAACAAAATTATTGGGCGATAAACTTTCTTGTTTGCGAAAAAAGTAGTAATTTTGCACCCAATAACCATATTAAAGTTCAAGTCATAATGGATTTACTGAAAGAAAGAATTATGCAGGAGGGCCGCTGCTTTCCTGGTGGAATCTTAAAAGTAGATAGCTTCGTAAATCATCAGATGGACCCAATCCTGATGATGGACCTGGCTAAGGAATTCGTGCGCCTTTTCAAGGACATCAAGTACAACAAGATTGTTACTATCGAGGCTTCGGGCATCGCTCCTGCCATCATGGTGGGTTATCTGACCAATCTTCCTGTTGTCTTCGTCAAGAAAAAGCAGCCTAAGACCATGGAAGGTATGATTACCTCGGTGGTTCACTCTTTTACTAAGGACCGTGACTATACGGTTTGCGTGAGCAACAGCTACCTGACTCCAGACGACCATGTTATCTTCATCGACGACTTCCTCGCTAACGGTAACGCTTCCAAGGGTGTGATGGACCTTTGCGAGAAGGCTGGTGCCAAGATTGAGGCAATGGGTTTCATCATCGAGAAGGCTTTCCAGCATGGTGGTGACTTCCTGCGCAAGGAGGGAATCCGTTATGAGGCTCTTGCTACTGTAGAGAGTCTGGAAGATTGCAAGATTGTCCTGAAGTAAGAGAATCGGGTGAAATCAAGCATCGTTTTTTATCCTATGATATTCATTCAGATATGAAGGTAAGATTGTATTTATTGAACGCCTTGCTTTGTATGGCATTGTCTTCTATGGCAGTGCCTGCAAAGCGAGGCGTTTGGCGTTTGATGACTTTGACTGATGGAACCGAGGTTCGTGTACAGTTGGTGGGCGATGAATTCATGCATTATTATGTTTCGGAAGACGGAACCAAGTATGTAATGGATGCTGAAACAGGACAGGGAAAGCGATTGGATTCTACGGCTTCCTTGTCTCGCAAGAAGAATGCGGCAGCCCGTCGTGCAAAGGTTCAATCTCGACAGAAACTCCATCTTCAGAAGGCGAGAGCAAAGCAGAATAGTTTCCGTGGAACTAGGAAGGGACTTGTTGTTTTAGCCGAATTCACCGATCGAAAGTTCCAAAGTGGGCATGATCTGGCATTGTATAAGCAGATAGTTAATGGCGATGATTACACGGAAAATGGCTTCCGTGGCAGTGTGAAGGATTATTTCCGTACTCAAAGTATGGGACAGTTCGAACTGGATTTCGACGTGGTTGGTATCTGTCCTCTGCAGAATGCCACTGCTTATTATGGTGCGAATAGTACTGACGGTGATGATTTGCGTGCGGGTGCAATGATTGCTGAGGCTTGCCTCTGGGCGAAGCAGCAGGGAGTTGACTTCTCCAAGTATGATTGGGATAATGATGGTGAAGTGGAACAGGTCTTTGTTCTCTATGCCGGTAAGGGCGAAGCCAATGGTGGTGCTGCTTCTACCGTTTGGCCTCACATGTATGCTTTGTCATTGTCAGATTATGGCAAAGCGCTGCAGTTTGATGGGGTTAAGGTGGATACTTATGCCTGCAGCTGTGAATTGAATGGTCAGAACAAACTCGATGGAATCGGTACTTTCTGCCATGAATTCTCTCACTGTCTGGATTTGCCTGATCTTTATGACACCAGTTATACCGGATGGTTTGGATTGGGTGGATTTGACCTGATGGATAGTGGCAGTTACAATGGAGACGGAAAATGGCCTGCAGGGTATTCGGCTTATGAGAAAGCAAGCTGTGGTTGGATTACTCTTCATGACTTGACGGATACAGAAGAGGAGACAAAGGTGGCTGACGTCATGGCGATGAGCCAGGGAGGAGATGCTTATATCATCAGAAACAAGGCACATGAAGACGAGTATTACATCATTGAAAACCGACAGAAGTCAGGATGGGATGCAGAACTTCCAGGAGCGGGAGTCATGATTACTCATGTAGATTATGATGCTGATGTCTGGTATTATAATGTACTGAACTCGAATAGTGAATATTATGACGAAGCCAATCAGAAATTTGTGAATGACCATCCTCGTCTTACTATCTTCAGAGCAGGAAAGTCAACCTATCTGGATGGTTCGGCAAGTGATCTCTATCCTTATCAGTCTAATAATAGTCTTACGGCTACGTCCCAACCGGCTGCCACCTTATATAATAAGAATGCTGACGGTACTAAGTATATGCATCTTGACATCAGGAATATCGCCATTGCAAGTGATGGCTCAGCATCGTTTACGGTGAGTAAGGCTGAGCGCTCAAGCGATCAGAAGCCTGATACACCGGTACAGCCTTCTGGCTCTACCTTATTATATGAATCGTTTGACAAGTGTCATGGTACCGGTGGAAACGATAACCTGTGGAAAGGTAGTATTGCTGTAACTCAACTGTCGGGTGAAGACTTGGATAATAGTGGATGGACCAGTACGGGAACTGTTTATGAGGCTGACGGTTGTGTGCGTCTTGGAAAATCAGGAGTTGCCGGCAATATCACTACGCCAACCTTTACGGTAAATGGTACAGCGATGCTTTCATTCAAGGCTGCGGCATGGGATGGAAGAAATGATGCCTCCAAGTTGTATCTGGAGATAACCGATGTGAATAGTGGCGCAAGGCAGATGGCAGTTATTCACAAGTCTGAACTGTCTAAGTATTCTGTACCTCTCAAGAAGGGAGAATGGAGTCAGTTGGGGGCTTCGGTCTATGCTACAGGCGATGTGAAGATAAGTTTCACTGCCGATAAGGGCCGTTTCTTCCTGGATGAGGTAAAGGTAACAGACAATACGGTGGATGGCATAGCAGAGGTGATGATGCCTCAACTGTCTGACATTGAAGGCTATTATACCCCGGATGGAATCAGGCTCTCAAAGCCTCAGCAGGGTGTGAACATTATTCGACAGAAAAATGGACGGGTAAGGAAAGTGATGATTTATTAGGGTAGAACCCAATGTGATTATAAAGCGTAAGAAAAGTGTAGAAGTATTTTATGCTATTACACTTTTCTTACGCTTTTTTATGTAAAAATGATGGGATTGTTTTGGTATTTCAATAAAAATATTTAATTTTGCACTCAGTTTATATAAACGAGCGAGAAATTTTAATTTTTTATTTTAATAACAAACAAACATGACAAGAAGATTACTATTACTTGTATGTGCGGTGCTGTGCTTAGGCAGCAACGTTCGTATTAGTGCGCAGTCAACATCTTCTACTACGCAATCTGCAGAGTCTAACTTTGTAGAGGGCGTTGTGCGTGTCAAACTTCAACGAGAGATAGCCGACCGTATGGTTGCGGCTAAGCTGCCGTTGTCGGTGAAAGGCACAAACAGGAAGTATGTTCAGACAGGCGTGACCCCGCTCGACAGGGTCAATCAGAAAGTAAAGGCAGTCTCCATGACTCGTGTCTTTCCTTATGCCGGTAAGAATGAGGCAAAGCACAAGGCTTTCGGACTGGATCTTTGGTATGATGTCCATTATGAGGCATCAGGTATGAAATTGGCACAGGCAAGAAACCTGTTCCGTTCTGCTGAAGGCGTATCTTACGCACAGCGAATTCCTCTTTACAAGCCTATTGGCGGTGAGCGTTTCCTGGAGGTTTCGCCAGCTGCTGTAGCAAAGGCTGCCAAGGCTGCATCTACCATGCCTTTCAATGATCCATTGCTCAATGATCAGTGGCATTACAACAACGATGGTCATATCGCAGGAACCAAGGTGGGTGCCGATGCCAATGTATTCAAGGCTTGGGAAACTGGTGTTACCGGTTCTAAGGATGTCTTGGTTGCTATCATTGATGGTGGCTTCCAGGTAGATCACCCAGACCTGAAGGACAATGTGTGGATCAACACAGCCGAGTTGAACGGTAAGCCTGGTGTTGATGATGATGGTGACGGCTATGTAGATGACATCTACGGCTATAACTTTGTTATCAATTCAAGCAATATCAACGCTCACTCTCATGGTACTCACGTAGCAGGTACCGTAGGCGCCACCAATAATAATGGTATCGGTGTCTGCGGTGTTGCCGGTGGTAGCGACGGTAAGGGCGGTGTCAAGATGATGGTTTGTCAGGTATTCGACAGCCGTGCCAGCAGTTCTGCAGATGCTGATTTCGGTGCAGCTCTTGTTTATGCAGCCGACCGCGGTGCCAGCATCGCCCAGTGTTCTTGGGGTGCCAGTGTTGCAGGCGATGAGGACAAGTCGGTTACCGAAGCTGTTGATTACTTCACCAAGTATGGTGGCGGCGACAAGATGAACGGAGGTCTCTGTATCTTTGCTGCCGGCAACAATGGTGAGGAAGGTGACTATTATCCTGGTTGTCTTGACAAGGTTGTGGCTGTTGGTTCCATGGCTCCTGACGGAAGCGTGGCTTATTATTCCAACCGTGGCAAGTGGGTTGATGTGACAGCCCCTGGTGGTTTGGAAGACAATGGTCAGCAGTATGGCGTATTGAGCACCTTGCCTAACAGTACCTATGGTTACAACGAGGGAACCTCCATGGCATGTCCTCATGTATCTGGTATTGCTGCATTGATTCTTTCCAAGTATGGTAACAAGCAGTTCTCTAATGAGACTCTCCGCACATTGCTTACCACTTCTGTAAACGACCTTTATACTCAGAATCCTGAGTACGAGGGCTTGATGGGTTCCGGTTATATCGATGCTTACAAGGCTTTGCAGGGCAAGGAGGGTAGCGTGCCTGAGGCAGTTGCCGATTTTACTGTTACTGCATCTCATGACAATGCTCTCATCGAATGGGTGATTCCTGAAACCGAAGAGAAGAGCATTGACCATCATGTAATTTATTATAGCACAGAGGCTTTCTCTGCTACAGATGACTTGAACAAGTTGAGCTCTGCTACTGTAGATACCAAGTTCAAGTATTCTGGCGACAAGATGTCTTACGAGGTAGAAGGTTTGAAGGCTTCTACTAAGTATTATTTTGCAATTGTGGCTTACAACCGTTGGGGTAAGGCTTCTGCCGTATCTCCAATCAAGGAGGCTACCACAAATGCAGGTCCTAAGGTTCAGGTAGATCAGAAGAACCTTTCTATGACAGTAGATGCAACCAAGGCTTCAACAGCCGAGGCTTCTTTCAATGTAAAGAATGCCGGTGAGGGCGTGTTGAAGTATCAGCTTACTACTGCTACAACCCGAGCAACTATGTCTACCAGTGCTCGTAACCTCAAGCCAAATCCTGGTCAGGTTCTTCCTTTCAGCGGTACTGTCAGTCCAACATTGGCTAAGCGTAATGCTGTAGCTTCTTCTGACTATAAGGCAGAGAATTGGCCAGACACTTTGACTTATTCTAATTATGTATATAGCTATATCGGTGAAACTGATACCAAGCTGCCAAATGCTTTGGCTCAGTATTTCTATGTAGATAAGGCAACTTATCCTAATGGTTTCAACTTAACCGATCTTCGTATTCAGGGACAGAACGGTAAGGATCCTGAAATTGAGATTTATGACGGTTCACGTTCTATCTCTAAGGCTAGTTTGATTCAGAAGGTTAATTATGACTTCTGGGCATACAATTATCCTATTACTTTGAAAGAGCAGATTTATTTTGCTCCTGGTTCAAGCTTCTGGGTTGTTGCTAAGTTCCCTGCCGGAGCCAAGAATCCTTTGGCTACTGGTAAGACTGCAAGAACCGATATTGCTCAGCACAGCTTCTATAGCTCTGATAACGGTACTACCTGGACTCAGTTGAGTGAGGTTCTCAAGGGTACTAGCTTCGAGTCTGTAGCCAGTCAGCTTACTTGGGCTGTACAGGCAGTCAGCAAGAACCCAGACTGGAGTCAGGTTCTCAACCCTGAGCCTATCAGCGGCGAAGTTCGTCCTAACGAAAGCCAGAAGGTTACTCTGAAGAATGATGGCCAGAAACTGGTTAATGGTACTTATAAGTTCAATATCCATGTTAAGAGCAATGAGGCTGTTGATTCCAAGCAGCAGGTTGCTTTAGCTATGACCGTGAAGGGTTATAAGCCAGAATTGCACAGCCAGCAGCTGGTTGACTTCGGTGACTTGCTGGTTGGTCAGACCAAGACCATTGATGTAGAGTTGACCAATAGCGGTTATGGTGTGTTCGGTGGACAATATGGTATGCTCCAGGCTCCAAAGAACGTGAAGTCTTCATCCGATCAGTTCTACGTGTCAAAGGGTACCAATAATATTGCAGCCCGCTCTACCGGTACGTTGCCTGTGACGTTTGCTCCTACCAAGGAAGGCAACTTCAGCAGTACCATTACCCTGACCGATAAGAATGGTAATCAGCATTCATTCCTGGTTCGCGGTGTCGCTTCTGTACCTGCCCAGCAGAGTGTAACTCCTGATGTTTATGAAGCAGGCGACTTGAAGGTAGGCGGTGAGGATAAGACTGCTACTATCACTATCAAGAACACGGGTAACTATCCATTGCAGTATGTCTTCCCTAAGTTCTCTTCCGAGAAGATTGTAGGTTCTAAGGCGAGAGTACATAAGTTTGGATATACTACTGTCTCTAACGTAGCCGGTGATGAATCATTCGAGTATGAGCCAGCCCCAGAGTTGGCCGATGAGAAGGATATCACTTCGCAGTTTACCAATGATAATTGGCAGTCTGGTCCTATCAAGGTGGGCTTCAAGTTCCCATTCTATGGTAAGGATTATGATGAGATTTACGTATCTTCTTATGGTGGCGTTTCCATGCAGCAGATGGATGGTCGTATCTCTTGTATGGTTCCTACTGGCGACTGTGTAGATGGTTTGGGCTATATCTCAGCCTACACCAACTCTGGCTGGCTGGACATGGGTGCCAACAGCAAGATTACCTATGGTCATAAGAACGGCAAACTCTATATCAAGTTCAAGGATGTGGTAACTCCAGCCACCAACGGTGCCGGCGAGACAACAACCATCAGTTTCCACATGGCTCTTTGCCCAGACGGAAGTGTAGAGGTTTACTATGATGATTATAATCCAGCTGGCGTATTCGGCTCTGGTGGTCATAACTTCGTTGGTGTCAGCGATATTGCTGCCGCCGATCCTTGTATATTTGTTGATGCCAACAAGGTACAGGAGAGCAATGATGGTCTGGATGCTCCTTATTATGATATCGTTACTGGCAGCGCCATCAAGATTGTGGCTCCTGCCAAGTCAATGATCAAGAGCTTGTCTAGTACTGATGGCTATGTAGGTAATGGTGAAAGTAAGGAAATCAAGGTAACACTTGCTGCCAATGATAATCTGGTAGCTGGACCTTTGACCAACTATCTCACCGTTATTACCAACGACCCTATCAACCCAAGCTCAACCGTTAAGTTGACAGCCAATATCGTAGGCGATAACCTGAAGGCTGAGGCTGCTCTCGATTCTGCAAGTGTAGATTTCGGTAAGGTATTCCGTACTTCTGCCCAGCAGCGCACAGTATTGTTGAGCAACAATGGTAAGGATGCGCTCCAGGTAGCTGGCGTATCTGTCAAGAACGGCAAGTTTACTCTTGCTGAAGAAATGAATGCGGCATTCTCTGTTCCTGCAGGTCAGGGCAAGGATATCGTAGTAACATTGCCTACTGCCGAGAAGGGTACTGTAGAAGATGTGCTCGTTATCACCTATCAGGATGGTACTACCAAGGAAATCCCATTGAAGGCTGAGGTGATTGGTAATCCTACCTGGAAGAGTAATCCAGAGAGCCTGGAGGTTGAAACTCCTTATGGTACCAACGTAGAAAAGACAATCCAGGTAACCAACGAGGGCGATGAGAACCTTGCGTTCTCTGTAGAGCCAGCTTCTTGGTTCAGTGCTTCTGATTTGGAGGCTGCAGGAAAATCTACTGTTGACTATGTGTTCAAGTCTAAACTCGATGGCTTCGATATACCTTATAACTGGGTAGATATCACCAACGACTATACTGAGCACATGCCTTATGCATACTATATTGACAAGACAGACTTCAAGAAGGTGGAACTTCCATTCGAGTTCCCATTCTATGGAAAGAAGTATAAGAGCATGTATATCTACAATACTGGTTTCGTATCTTTCGATGCGCCGGTAGAAGATTACAAGCAGTTCCCTGAGCCACCAGCAAGTCTGCCAACTACAGAAACCTTCTATACCAACATCATCTGCCCATTCTGGGGTAACCACTCTATGAATACTCCATCTTCTGATGGTGTATATTACAAGGCAAAGGATGATGAGGTTATTGTAAGCTATAAGAATTATGGCAATACGATGATGCAGGGTATGAACTTTGAGGTAATTCTCCGCAAGGACGGTTCCTTCAAGTTCCAGTACAATGTAGATCCTGATGGATTCCAGGTGGGCGTATTCGGTCTCTGTGGTATCATGGATCATACCGGTACTCGTGGTATTACTCCTGCTGATATGTATATTACCGACGGCAATGCCGTTGAGTTCTCTCCATATAAGAACTATGTAGTGGCTCCAGGTGAACAGGTTGAAATGCCGGTTGAGTTGAAGGCTAACCAGTTGGCTGATACTTATGATTATGAGTTGAACGTTACAACTAATGATCCTTCTCGTGCAAGCGTTAAGATTCCTGTTACGTTGAATATCACTGGTGATGCTCAGGCAGAGTTCCCAGAGGTAATCAATGTTGAGCAGCCTGTAGATGAAAACGCGATGGAACCTTCTTACTACGAATTCCATGTAGTAAACAAGGGTACTAAGGCCTTTGCCATTACAGACGTTGCTTCTGAGATGTTTGTTGCTGCCGATCCTGATGATCCATGGGCTATGCCTGAGGCTTTACTTGAGGTTTATACTTCAACAAGCAACAGCGGTGATGACGGCATTGATCCAGGTCCAATGGCACTTGCTGATGATGCTGCCAAGGCTTGGGTCCCATATCAGAGCGGCATGATGGCACCTATCGTGGTAGGTGAGGATACTGTTAAGTTCAGAATCACTCCTTATAATGTTTATGTGGTTCATGCTAAGGATTATCCTCTCGTATTCACTGTAGAGGGCTTGGACAAGACCGAGTATAACTCTACTATCAAGCTGAATATCACAGAGGCTCCTGTCATGGCATTCGACCCAGAGGAGTTGCACATTGAGAATGTGGCTTCCGACTATAAGGGCACAGTTACAGCCAATCTGATGAATGCAGGTCAGTATAAGTTGACCTATTCATTGAATCTAGACCCTTCTGGTCGCGATGCAGGTAATGTGGATGATGGCAGCAACGATCCTGCTCCTGCCAATAATGTCATCTCTTATCCTTCTGAGGATGTTGCCAAGAATTTCGTGGCTACCTGTGTAGAGAAGATTTCCGGCAAGAAGGGCATGCTGAAGGCTCTTGGCTTGAAGAAGGTGAAGGATGATCAGAAGTTCATCTACGACTTGCCTACAGGTTACGAGGGTAATGCGCTCTATTATCCGGTACTCAACCCTGTAGCCAATGCTCAGGCTGCCCTGATGGGTACGGGTGCTACTGCTCTGGATGAGAACTTCTATGCAGCAACTCGCTATGAGGCTCCTGCTGAAGGTTTCAATCTTACTCATCTCTACTTCGTCGGTACTGTAGGCGATTTGGAGAATGTTGACATCGAGGCTTCTGTTATCCTGGGCAATGATGTTACTGCTACAGAGAAGACCATCGGTCATGGCAAGATTCATATTGCCAAGGAAGAACCTCGTGAGGATGGTAGCTACCAGGGTGCTGCACGTATGTTGGAGTTTGACAACCCTATCTATATCAATCCTGCTGATACCTTCTATGTCGTATTGAAGTATCCTGCAGGCTACAAGGGATCTGCCATGATGGCTACCAAGGATGGAGATATGGAAACCAATCGCTATATGGCACACTTGAAGTCATTGGGTGGCTGGGTTGACATCGAGGCTCTCTACGATAATGCTTACAGTTATGGTGCCTTCGGTTACTTCATGACTTGTATTGAGAAGGAGAAGGGTGAGCCATGGATTAAGTTGCTCAACGAGAAGAAGGAAGGTGAGATTGCTCCAGGCGAGGCTCTTCCTGTGCAGTTCGAGGTGAATGCCAAGAGTGCTTATTTTGCCAAGAACAATAAGGCTACTCTCGTAGTAAAGAGCAATGATCCATACAACAAGCTCTACAACTATCACATCTATCTCGACAAGAATGCTGCTCCTGTCATCACCGCTCCTGAAGGTGAGACTACTGTTCCTGAGGCTTCCAAGGCAATGGTTCCTGTAACTGTTGCTGATGCTGAGGGCGAGGCTTTCACCGTAAGCTTGAACGATGCTGACGGTATCGCATCTGTTGAGAGTTATGAGAATGAGGACGGTACTCAGGAAGGTATCTCAGAAAGCAATGGTACTTATACTGTTGAGGCTGGTGGCAGTTTGAAGCTCAATGTGGCTCTTGCTCCGGGTTATGGTACTGCTGGCAAGCATACCTTCACAGTAAATGCCAAGGACGAGGCTGGCAATGTAAGTTCAGCTGTTGTCAACTACAATGTAGAGCATACCAACCGTGCACCTAAGTACGTAGGTCCTGCAGACTTGGCCCTCAAGGGTGGTGAGACATCTGTCCAGTACTACTTTGCAGATTTCTTCGAGGATGCTGATGGCGATGCCATGACCTTCTCTGCTCAGATTGCCAATCCTTCATTGGCTGCTCTCTATCTGTCAAAGAATGGTATCATCATTGCTGCTAAGCAGGTTTCCGGTTCAACCAACATCAATGTTGTGGCTACTGATGCCAATGGTGCTTCTACTACTGGTGTCATTGCCTTGACTGTTAATGCTGCAACAGGTATCACTAATGTTGTGGCTGGCGCCTCTAAGGGTGATGTTACTGTAAATGGAGATGCTGAGAACGGTAATTTGAATGTTACTATCGGTGCTGATGCCGACAAGGTTGTTCTCTCTGTTTATAGCAATGCCGGTCAGCTGATGGCTCAGAAGACCTTGCAGAATGTTCATGCTGGCGATAAGGTTAGTGTGGCTTTGGGTAAGGTTGCTGCGGGTGTATATCACCTTGTAGCTAATGTAGATGGCAAGACTTCAGCAGTGAAGTTTGCCGCTAAGTAAATGTAGATTTCGGTATCTTGCTTCCCGCTTTGGGTAAGCAGGATACTTATCCATAAGAAAAAAGAGGAATCGTGATAATGATTATTCACGATTCCTCTTTTTTCTTTTTTACGATGTTCTTCTATGATGTTCTTTTTTCACAAAATGATGTCTTTATTTTACGATGTCTGCTGCATAGATTCCCATAGCTTTATAGCCTGTAGGATTAGGGTGGAGCCAGTCGCTGCTGGCATATTCCCGCTTCATCCTTCTGTCATCATTAGGGTCTTGCAGGAGTTTGGCAAAGTCGAGAATGCCGTCTACGTTCTTTGCCTGACTGCGAATCCAGTCGTTTACATAGAGTCGGGCAGCCTCGTGGAAGTGGGTATAATATCCTGCGCCCTTGAATGGGGTGATGGTTCCCAGATAAACTTTCAACTTCCGGGCTTTTGCCTTCTTCACCATCCCTTGGATGCTCTCGATGATTTGTCTTGCCACGGTTTCGCTGCTTCCGCTTCTGGCTGCACCGATGTCGTTGACGCCTTCAAAGATAATCACCTTCTTCACGCCGTTCTGCATCAGGATATCTCTGTTGAAGCGCTCCTTGGCAAGGGAACCGAAGCCGCCCGGAACGGTTACGCGGTTGTTGCCGATGCCCAGGTTCAGCACACCCTGATTGGTGATCTTATGCTTCATCTGCAGCATCTCCGACATCACGTCGGGCCATCGGTTCTGGGCATTGTCGGTAGAGCATTTTCCGTCGGTGATGGAGTTGCCGATGATGGCGATGGCGCTCATGTTGTTGCTCATCGTATAGACATCGATGCCGCTGATGTTGTACCAGTGGTTCTCCCGGAATGCCTTCTCAAAGTTGGAGTGGGCATTGGTTACTCCCTTCATGATATAGGAGGTGGTGCGCGAACCCATGTGTACGGTCGGCACTTCGGGAGCCGAGGTATAGTTGATGGTGATGGCTACCCGTTCCAGGTTCCTGAGATTGAACTTCAGGGCATCGCTCACTATCTGCTTGCCGGCAGGGATGACGGTCTTGTAGCTGTTGCCGAACTTGAAGTATTGTGCCGTCTTGGCATCGATGTCGAAGGAATCCTTGGCATGAGCGATATAGATAGAGCGGATCTCGACGGGCTGCATCGAATAGATGTTGCTCAACTTGAGGCGGATTACGTCGCCTCCTATGCTAACCTTTACCACCTGGCGTACCGAACGGTTAGTCATGCAATTGTTATAGGGCATAAATGATCTGACTACAGTTTGTGGAGCTGTGGCCCAGGTGCCTACCCAGTTCTGTGCGGATGAAACCGTTGATATGGCACAGAACACCATTAATAAAACCAATAATCTTTTCATCATAGATGCAAAGTTAGCCACAAAAACCAACAAAAGCAAGAAATTTAAAAACTTTTTTCATAAAACTTTGGAGAATGTAGAGAAAAGTTGTATCTTTGCCTAAATTTCTAACTAAATAATAAATCTATGCAACCAACAAAAAGTTTTGCGATTCCATTGTCGTTCATTGGAATCATGTTTTTCTCTTTGGGTTTTGCCCTGGGTATTAATTCCTTGCTGGTGCCTGTATTGCAGGGCTCGCTGGGTATTTCCAACGCTGCCTCTTATCTCATCATCGCAGCCACCTTCATTCCGTTCCTGATTTTCGGTTATCCTGCCGGACTCACCATCAAGGCTATCGGTTATAAGAAGACGATGTCTCTGTCGTTTGTCATCTTCGCAGCAGCATTCTATCTCTTCATCCTTTCTGCCGATGAGAAGAGTTTCCCATTGTTCCTGCTTGCCTCGTTTGTGAGTGGTGCAGCCAATGCCTATCTTCAGGCATCCGTTAACCCTTATATCACCATTCTGGGTCCTTTGGATAGTGCTGCCAAGCGCATCAGTATGATGGGTATCTGCAACAAGCTGGCGTGGCCAATCCCATCTATGTTCATCGTATGGCTGTTGGGCAAGGATGTGCATCTTATCGGAATCGAGGATTTGTCTAAGCCTTTCTGGATCATCATCGTAGCGTTCCTGGCTTTGGGTGTTCTGGCATTCCTGGCTCCATTACCAGAGGTAAAGGCTGCCGGAGAGGATGATTCTGAGGAGGAGTCTGCTGCCTGCGCTTATGCAGCAACCAAGACTTCTGTATTCCAGTTCACTCACTTGCTTTTGGGCTGTCTGGCACTGTTCCTGTATGTAGGTGTTGAGACGGTTTCTCTCGGAACATTGGTAGATTACGCCAATTCCTTGGGTTTGCCGGGTGCTGCTAACTATGCCTGGATTGCTCCTATCGGTATTGTTATCGGTTACATCTGCGGTATCATTCTGATTCCTAAGTACATCAGTCAGGCAGTAGCCTTGAAGCTCTGTTCGTTCCTGGCAATCGCCGGATCTTTGCTGGTAGTTCTTACACCAGCCGAGATTTCCATCTATTTCATCTCATTGATGGCATTGGGTTGTTCTCTGATGTGGCCTGCTCTCTGGCCATTGGCAATGGCAGATCTGGGTAAGTTTACCAAGGCAGGTTCTTCATTGCTCATCATGGCGATGTTTGGTGGAGCTGTTCTTCCTACGCTTTATGGTAGTTTGAAGGATGCAGTAGGTGCTCAGCAGGCATACTGGCTCTGTCTCCCATGCTTCCTCTACATTTTGTACTTCAGCATCCACGGCTACAAGATCCGTTCATAGTATCGTTTCTTATCAGCTGAGACAATAAAGTAAGGTGTATCCTCTTTAGCCTTCGATGATGAAAGGCTAGGGGATACACCTTATTATATTATAGTCCTTTAATTTCCTGCTCTGTCAAACCAGTGATTAAAGCTATCTGCTCTATGCTCAATCCATTAGCCAGCATTTTGCGGGCAATGTTGTTTTTCTCTTCTGCCCGACCTTCGGCTTTGCCTTCTGCCCGACCTTCTTCCATACCTTCCAGTCTTGCATTTCCCAAAACATCATTTTGAATCATGATGGCATTGATGTGCTCATCGTATGCATAACGTTCTGCATCCGACATAGAATAGTATTTCAGTTTCTCACGAGCTTCCTGCAAACCTGGTGCCTGGGTTTCTGGAGAAATGACACCATTCTTCAGGTATTCAACCCATTCTTCCAATGGTGATTTAGCCACCTTGTTGAATTCATTTACTCGAACCAGAATATAGGTTGGGAATATCTCTGAAGGCGATTTCCTTACTATCGTATCTTTCTCCTTGGTACTGATGATTAGGTGGTCTTGGGTATGCAAGCCCACGAAACTGTTCTGTCCCACATAGATGTAGTCGGATCCCTTGCCCAGATCAAAGTACAGGATGCTGATAGAATATACCTTCTTCACCTCTTTGTAAGTATTTCCCAGATTGATATGCTCTGTGATGGCTTTGGCTACGCCATAAAATATACGTTCCTGATAACACAATCTGGTTATATTTTGTATCTCGACGAGAATGTCTTCACCATTACTATTTTTTGCCTTGATTTCTACTCGATAGAACTTATCTTCTGCCAGCACGTTTCCTTCGCCTTCCAAGATTTCAACAATCTTGATAGGTTCATTCAGAAACACAGTCAGGAAGCCCTCAAGCACCCCAAAGTTTGCCTTTTGGTGAAGTTGGTGCAAGACAGCCCAGTCAAAACGTATGTATCTATCTCTTGGTTCTGTCATATTTACCTCCTTATTTTAATGATTCAACTTTCGTGCTGTAAAGATAATAATAAATATGGAATATACCAAAGAATTTTTCGAAAAATTATTCTCCACGATAAAATCCATTATTGCTCATTTCCGACCATTTTAAGAACATTTCCTGATAGTTGTCTTTTATGAATTCACGAATGATTCTCAATTCTTTATTGGTCAGAACACCCTGCTCTTTTACGGTGGTATCACCATTTCCCATAACAAATAACTTGGCAGAACCAGATTCAGTTAAGTGCCGGTCACTGGCATGTACATGCATAGCTTCCACTATGCAATGGGAAGTAAAATAGAGGTAATACCCACATATCATAAAATCGTAATATTTAGGCATAAACTTGCTCCATTAATTTTTTGTTTCGGTTCCAATACTTTTGAACGATGCTGATTTCTATATCATCCATATTGGTTTCTGTAACTTCCCCCTCGCTAGTCATCACAAGAGCATGATATGGTGGATGTAGATACACTACACGTATAAAGCCTTCTTCATTTTGCGAAAATGCATATCCACAAACAATCATCATAGCTTTTTCTGCTACAGATTTAATTTCTTCTTCCTTCATGATAATCTATTTTTACTGACTTGATTGGTTTGAGAAAAGTCTCAGGATTGATATACAGATTCTTCAATATGGGCAAAAGGTCAATATACTCTTCCGTTTCGCCCAAACCTTCATAATCTGCCATAACAACAATATATCCATTATCCCATTCCTTAACCTCTGTATATCGTTTGAGGCATTTTGGAGAACGAAATCTGATATTATTATTGCCATATCTAAACGAAGTCATATCTCCCTGATTAGAGAGTAACGCTTCTGATGAAAGTTTCTTGTTGTCCATATCTACCTCCTTATTTTAATGATTCAACTTTCGTGCTGCAAAGATTATGCAAACGAGTGCAATGAAAGTTTACTTTCAAATTGCCGAGTGCAGCTTTTCTTCTGCAAAGATACGCTTTTCTTCTGAAAGATGCAAGGAATTATTGGAAAATATTTGAGGGTGAGGGAGATAAAAAGAAAAAGGTGTATCCCGCTTGCCCGATGTGTTGGGCAAGAAAGATACACCTTTATGTATAGTCACTCCATATTATGCTATGAAGAGCACTGTCTGCCGCATGATTATGGAGAACTTTTAAGGAAACAGTTTCCTCAATTCAATCTAAACATGACAGGAATCTCTACGGAGCCGGCAACCACCTTGCCTTCCCCATCAGAAACAAAGCGAGGCATTAGCTTAACTACTCTCAAAGCCTCTTTGTCGAACAGAGGGTCGTCGCTCATCATCACCTTGCATTGAGAGAGATTGCCCTTGGTGTCTACTTGAGCTGAAATGATAACCCTGCCTTCCTTTTTCAACATGCGAGCAGCTTCAGGATAACGCACATGCTTGGCAACAAAGGCACGCATGGCGTTCAAGCCTCCTGGGAAGTAAGGAACGACGGTACCTGCTTCAGAGAGCTGGTCGTTGTCCAACTTAACAGGTTCCGGCATGGAGTCCTTAAGTACTTGACTCGCCTCAAAGTCGGGCGACTTCATGTGATTTTGTTTCTTTTCTGTACAGCCTGCCACCAACAGGGCTGCCCAGAAAAAAAATATGAGATATCTCTGTTTCATGCTTTACTTGACTACTTTCTTGCCGTTCACGATATATATGCCTTTGCCGAGACCTTTGACGGAAGAACCGAAATAACGGCCGTCCAAGGAATAAACACCCTGACCATAAGATGGCACCTCATCATTCTCTACGAAGTGAATACCCGAGATGATGTTGTCGTTACTGCCACCCATGAAGTCGAAGTCAATACTTCCGTCCTCATTCTGAGTAATGTTGGTGATAGGCTTACCCATGGTCGAACCGCCCTGATAGATGATAGCAGAAGGCGAAGATGTGTCGGTAAGACTGTTATTGTCTTTGTATGGATACAAATCACCAGCCTGCGAGTTTACAGAAGTACCCTCTTCATTGTCTGCATGGAAAATAGTAAGACGCTGATGATCGTTGTCAAGATAGGCGTATTCACTGCCATATTGGTTGCTATAGTTTACGATGGTGTTTACGTTGTTCCAACTCCATACATTCTCGTCGTAGTCCACATGAGTAATCATCATGCCACTGGCTGGCAACTGATTATCCCAGATACCTACACTCTGTTGTCTGTTCTCGATAAGATAATACTCGTTCTTGTTATTGTCATTGTACACAACAAATGCCTGTCCATACTTCACATCCTGAGCCTGCATACCTTTTACTGATGTAGGCTTATCAAGTACAGTAGGGGTAATCCAGCCTGCAAACCATTTTTCATAAGCAGAATAGTTAGGAGGACAGAAGCTCTCACCATTATAACTTCCGGAGCACATCAGGTCGAAGTCACCCATTCCGAAATTTCCTCCATTACCAGTATCATACAAGTCTGGATAACCCAAACAGTGGGAGAACTCATGACAGAGAGTACCTATACCATCCACACGCTCCCTATAAGAAACAGGAGTATATTGTAAGGTAAGCTCCGGTCCACATGCGTATGTGTTTACTACCACATTATTGTCCTTGCTTACATACGAACCGTTGTTTCCATATTGCAACTTAGACTCATGAGGCCAAATTGTATTTTCGTCACCACCGGCTGCCTGTCCGAGTCCTGCAAAGAGAACATACACTTGCTCCACATAGCCATCTCCATCCCAATCATAGTCAGTAAAGTTGACGTCAGGGTCTGCCAAACGACAAGCATCATACACCATGTCACTAGGACGGACATCAGCAGAACCGCTCGAAGGCGCACCATAATAGGCATATTCATGATTGAGAGTATAAGGTCCCACTACATCAAAGTCCAGTTCAAACTGTCCATTACTCTGTGCCAGGAAATAATCTTTCACACTGCCCACAAAGCCGAGCGAATTTGCATATCCAGTTTCATTAGCCACCCTGTTGTACATCTTCTGGTTGTGGCCAAACTTGAATTTCTTATCCTTGTACTGCACCAGAATGATAAGACCTTTCTTCTTGCCGAAATAAGAACCATTGGTTTGCCCCAAACTCTTTTTCGCAGCCATGCGACGAGCCTTCGCCATACGTTCGGTACGGTCTTGGTTAGCTTTGGCACGCAACTGACTTCCACGCAACAGCAAGTTCTTGGCATCTACTTTGACATAGCGTTTGCTGCCGCTATCGATATTGTAGCAAATTCCTTCAGCATCCACCCAGTAGCTGCAGAATTCATCACCACGAAGTTCCACTCTTTTCTGAGTTCCGTCAGTCAAGGTTACCATACGCCATACGCCCTTTTTGGCAGGTACTGCATGGGCTGTAAGAGAAACGAAACCCAACAGGGAAGCAAGCAACAGATGTTTCATGTTTCTTTTCATCATATTTCTTTTTAATTGAAGGCTTGTAAGAAAAACAAGGCTCCAGAAAACCATTCAAGTTATCTGGAGCCTCAATTTATATCATGTTTTTATTTATGGAAAAACGCTTGTATTACTTAGCCCAAGCTCCACGTTTAGCCACATACATCTTATGTGCCTTGGCAGAAACTACAGCTGAGTGATGTGCTGCTGCCTTCTTTGCCTTGGCAAAAGCAGCATGAATCTTAGCCTTACCCTCATCTGTTACCTCGAAGGTATCAGACTCGAATGCATAAGCATTGTCTGAGGCATCAGTATAGATATTGAAGAAGGTATAGAGCTTCTTGCTACTGTCATACTTGGAAATGAATCCCTTGCTAGCAAGGATCTGACCTTTATCAGAATCAGCACCAAAGTAAGTCAGAATATCTGTTACCAAGATGGCTGTACCATCCTTAAGAGCAAGACCTGTCTCCTGTGTATCTACTGTGATTGTACCATCCTCTGCAACAGTAAACTCCAATGGAGCTTTCTCAACAGCAAAAGGAGTAATGCGGAACTTGGTAGGATCGCTACCACTCTGTGAGAGTACACCTTCTGTAACAACAGGCTCACCCATGAGCACACCAGGATCCTCTTTGAAGAGGATAGAACCGTAACTCTTGGCTCCAATGGTTACTGTACCAGCAGCAACATCATTCCATACCTCGGCAGCATCCTTGCTTGACTTGAGTGAGAGATTCAGTACATCTGAACCTACAGCCTCACCGTTTGCATTATACATTACCATTACGAGAACATACTTGCCTGTCTCGTCAAAAGGAATCTGAACTTCGCCGGAAGCAGATACTTCCTCAGAAGCCACACTACCATCAACGATACCGCTTACTGTAGCATTCAAGTCGCTGCTAGCAGGAACAAGAGCGTACTTCACCTTGGCTACATCTGCGCTCAAAGACATAGTAACCTGTGCGAAATCATTGTCATTGGCATCAGTGAAACGACCCTTATAGGCTGTCTCGACACTGTAATTAGCGATAACGTTTCCTGGTAAGGCTACAGAGAACAAACCGTTGTTACCTCCATAATACATTTTGTCACCCATAATCAACAGCAACGATTTTGCAGGCATGGTGATTACACCCTTCTCCAGTTTACCAAATAATTCAGGTTTAGCTGCTTTGATTTTGTCAAGCGTAACACCCTGACTTAAATAGTTAGCAACAAAACTTGTTGCAGTAACAGCACCTAATCCAAGGTCAACACCAGTCTCACATGGCTCCAAATATACATAGTCGGGATCAGTAGCATTGATAATCCAATAATGGTCAGCATCATCATAGGTAGCTTCATTTTCCTCAGCATATTCGTCAGCCCATGCCTTATAAGGATTAAGAATACGGTATTTTCCTTCTTCAACAACACTCTTCTGAATTTTCACATCAAAAGTAGGAGGATCTATTCCTAAGAGAGAAGAAATTGCATCATCACGGAGGGCACCTGTTGACTTATTGGTATTAATGTCCATCCATTCTGTAGCACCAGCCTTAAAGGTAAATGAACCTATACCGTATGTTGTGTCACATTCCTCACTGGCAACGCTGATGGTACCACCATTATAAGTACCATACTGCAAATTCTCAGGATTGTAAGTGATAGTGATAGGAGCCTCAGCCTTACCATCGGCAAATGTTACCTGACTAGGCACGTTGAAAATACTACCCTCATCAGCTGTATATTTCAAAAGAACTGTCTGTTCACCCTCTGTCTTTACACGATGAAGTGTAACAACAAAGCTTGAGTTGCTCTTGCTCAACTCTATCTTCGACTCCTGGGTATTGCTGAAGAACACTTCGTTAGCTACCTTAGGCGCACCCGTGTAGTCGTAGTCGCTGGTACATGAGCTGATGGCGAATGCCACCAAGCTCACGAGTACCATATATGAAAATCTTAAAATATTTTTCATAATTGTGTTTGTTTATCTGTTAGTTTATAAAACTAGTTTTCTTTCCAGATTGTATATACGTCTGAAGGGTCTGGGTTGTTCATACCTCTTACAGCCTGATTGTTGTTACCCTCGGTCGAAAGGAGAACCAAGTTCATCCATGCTGGGCGACCATTGGTGTTGAGACGTGTCAAGTCGTACCAGTTGGTACCTGGGTAACCACGTGTTACAGAGTAGTTCAAACGTTTGATGTCGAAGAATGTCTGACCCTCACCCCAAAGCTCTACACGCTTCTGGAATACAATCTCCTCTATTACGTCATCGGTAGAAGTAACGTTGCATGTGTAGTTAGGGTCACGATAGGTCCTCATGAACGATTCTACGAGCTCCTTACCCTTGGCAGGATTACTATGAGCTGTAGCCTCGGCCTCGATGAAGTACATCTCCTCGACGCGCATCAATGGATATGCAGATGCCGCACCGATGTTAGGGTCGGTAGCATTACCCTCATTAGGGCGGAATTTTACAGATGAGTAAGCTGGCATACGTTCGGCTGCCAATTCTTTCATGTCAGGAATCTGAATTACCTTGTCTGCCAATTCTGAGCCTTCTGGAGCCTTGAATTCCAATTTGCGGAAGTCGGTGTCGCTGATACGCTCATACATCCTCTTGTCTATCTCGTTGTAATCGTTGTTGGCCTCGCCATATCCTACATAACCATAAGTGGTCTGATTGCTCAACCAAGAAGTCCAGTTGACGATACCAGTCTTTACTGTAGAGTTTTCAGAAGTTTGCTGTGAACCCCACATCCACTTAGATATATCATTGAAACCAGTCTTGTAGTTTGTGCAATCATACTCTGTCATAGGACTAACCTTAGCTGTATTGATAGCCTTACGAGCATACTCGGCTGCTTTGTCGTAGTTCTCGTTCCACATGTACAGACGAGCCTTCAAACCATAAACGCAAGCCAAGTCAGGAAGTACGTTGCTACGTGTATCGGTCAGGTTGACGATATACTGCTCAGCCTTATTCAGGTCATCTTCGATAAAATTGAACATCTCTTCGTGGGTGGCACGTGGGTTGTTGAGGGCATCAGCCTGGTTCATCTCGGCTGTTACGATAGGCACGGTAAGTCCCTTTACATCGTTGCCCTCAGCATTGATGCTACTCACTTTGTCGTTAGGCAAAAACTCGTACATACGGGCCATGTCAAGATAACACATGGCACGGAAAGCCAAACCTGCGCCCAGATAGCCCAGTTGCTTGTCTGTGGCATTGTCAGGGTTCACAGCACCTATCATGTTGTTGCAAGCCAATACCTGCTGGAAGTAATAGGTATTGATAAACTGCGAGAAAACGTAGCCATCACCCTGATACTTGTCTTGTGCCCAATACTTGAAGTGAATGGTATAGTTCTGCGAAGATTGCAACAAGTCGCCTGTCATCAAGTCGCGAATGTAGATACAAGCGCCATAACCAAATGGGAAATGCCATCCATTGCTATAAACAGTATTGAGGAAGGATGGCATTGCCATTAAGAAAGACTCTGCCGAAGAAGGAGAATTCTGTATTTGGTCCTCTGTTGCAATATTTGTTGGTTCTGTTACCTCCATACAACCTGTAAGTGATGTCATGCAGACACCTGCTACAACGAGGCTTGCTACGGAGCGATATATTTTCTTTTTATCCATTGTATTCTATTCTTTAGTCTTGTTATAACTGAATTAGAAAGTAACTGTGATACCACCTGATACGGTACGAATAGAGCGATAGTTCAAGTTACTGCTGCCACCAGTGATGCTCTGACGTGGGTCGAGACCTTGGCGCTTAGACCATGTCCATACATTGTCGGCCACTACGTAGACACGTACCTTCTGCAAGCCTATAGTCTGCATCCACTGACTTGGGAGAGTATAACCCAAGGTGAGGTTAGACAAGGTGAGGTAAGAAGCGTTGGTCAAGAAACGGTCTGAACCAGAATTCATGTATGAGTCGTTGAACTGCCAACGAGGAATGTTGGATGTTGTATTCTCTGGTGTCCAAGCCTTCTCCATATCTACGTGTATGGCAGTACCAGCGTTGCAGCCCATCAAGCTAGCGTAAGAGCTATCGTATACCTGACCACCAATCTGATACTGGAAGTCCATAGAGAAGTCGAGACCCTTCCAAGTTACACTTGTACCGAAACCTCCATATACGTCAGGCAATACATCTCCGCACATATAATAGTCGCCATCATTATAAGTAGAAGTCGTTTCTTGAGCAACAACCTTGCGATGCTTGGTGCCAGAATAGTCAGCATCAACCTTTTCGCCAGCATTGTTGTAATATACGTCGTTGTTGTTCTCATCTTTCTCGTACACGTTCTTGTAGAATAATGAAAGACCAGTGTCTGGATCTACACCAGCATACTTCTTGGTGTAGTATGTAAAGCGAGAGTGACCCTCCTGGAAGAAGTAAGAACCATTCTGATAACCCAAACCAATACCATCATACCAGCGCTGCTTGGCAGAGCTAGAAAGCTTGGTAATCTCGTTGTGGTTAGATGTCAAGTTGACGTAAACGTTCCATGTCAAGTCCTTAGTGCGGATGATGTCACCGTGCAAATCCAACTCGATACCACGGTTTATCATGTTTCCTACGTTGTCGAAGTAACTGCTCCATCCGTAAGATACAGGCAAGTAAACACGTGATAGCATGTCTGAAGTCTTGTTGCTATAGTATTCAATGCTACCCCAGATGCGATTCTTCAACAAAGAGAAATCTACACCAATATTGAACTTACCGTTCTTCTCCCAAGAAATCTTTGGGTTACCTAAAGAAGAAGGTGTCAAAGATACGTCATTGTTAGAGTTGACGATGTTGAAATACCTGGTATACATATAGCTACCAATGCCATCGTTACCATTCTCACCATAAGAAGCCTTCAACTTCAATTCGTCAATCCAGTTAACCTTGAACCAAGACTCCTTATGAAGGTTCCAACCAGCACCAAATGACCAGAAAGTACCCCACCAGTTGTCCTTAGCGAAACGAGAAGAAGCCTGACGCATAACAGAAACACTACCAAAGTAACGAGAATCGTAGTTATACATGGCACGGCTCAGCCAAGACTCGGTGTTATACTCACTCATAGAAGAGTTACCAGAGCCCATTACCACAGCGCCTGCCAATTCCTTGTTGTCTACAGAGAACTGGTTGTTCTTGTTGGCTGTCAATGCGTAACCGTAAGCGCGATAATACTCGTGACCCAACATCACTTCGATATCGTGCTTACCATATACCTGATGCCAGTTGATACGTTGCTGATAGTTGTAAGACCATGAACGGTCGTGCCCTTTGTATACTTGTCCGTTAGATGAAGAGTACTGACCGAAGTAAGGGTTATAGGTCAATGTTGCACGATCTTCATTAAGATATACGTTGTTGATAGACGTAAACTTGAATCCATAAGGCAACTGAATTTCTGCAAAACCTGTACCATTGAAAGTGTTACCCTCGTCATTGTTAGTGTTCAGTCTAGCATCAGAAATTGGGTTGGCACCACCAGTGTAAGCACGGAACGGAGTCATCTTACCACTACCATAGTCGTAAGCTACCATGCGAGAAGTCTTGTCGTAGATGAGTTGTTTGTTCTCATCACGCATATACACAGGATAAATTGGGGCAATATTGACAAATGTGAATACGTTGCCCGTAGAAGACTCACCTTCGTCTGTGAGTGCATTGCTATTGAAGTGGCCATAGCTCATGTTGGCACCGACCTTCAACCATTTGTTAATTTGATAATCAGCTTTCAAACGACCCGTGAAACGGCGGTAGTTAGAAGCTGCAGTGATACCATCGTTGCTCAAGTAGTTGACAGAGCCATAAAATGTGCCTCTGTCTGAAGCACCTGTTGCTGTAACAGTATATTCCTGACGAAGGCTGTTGTTGTAGATTTCGTCTATCCAGTCATCTGGAGTCAGATAATAGGTTGTTCCATTCATTGTAGAGTAAGAACCAAGGGTTGCGTTAGGATTGAGCTTGCCGTTGGTACCAATGAGTTGCTGCCCCTCAGGAAGGGTATAAACATTATAACCCAAGCCAAAAGACGTGTTGGTAATCATGTTGTCATTGGCCCATTTCCATGCCTGGTCGTCTGTATAATTCCAAGCACTTTTTGCATAGTTGTTAAGAGCCTTGTACCACATCTCGTAGTAAGCAGCAGGGCTCTTGATAGTCTTGTACTCAGGAGTAGCCTTAGAGTTAGAACCCCACTTAGCATCTACAGTAAGAGTACCCTTCTTGCCTTTCTGGGCGCTCTTGGTTGTAATCAAGATAACACCGTTACCACCACGGGCACCATAAAGAGCTGTAGAAGAAGCATCCTTCAGCACTGTCATGCTTTCTACGTCGGCAGGGTTGATGTCGTTGAGAGAACCACCGTATGGTGAACCATCAAGCACAATCAGAGGGTCGTTGCCTGCATTGATAGAGTTGAAACCACGAATACGGATAGTAGGTGTAGAACCAGGCTGACCGCTACCAGTGTAAATCTGCACACCAGCAGCCTTACCCTTCAAGGCATCTACAGCATTGGTTACCTGAACCTTACCAATCTCTTCTGCGCCTACAATAGCAGCAGAACCAGTAAAGGCACTCTTCTTCTGAGTACCGTAAGCAACAACCATCACCTCATCCAAAGCGTGATCATCTGCATCCAGAACAATCTTCATGTTCTTGCCAGCCTTTACAGACTTGCTCTGCATACCAATGTATGTAATCTCCAGCTTGGCACCAGCTGGAGCGTTTAATGTGAAGTTACCGTCAATGTCGGTAACTGTACCTGTGTTAGTTCCTACAACCTTGATAGAAGCACCGATAACAGGGCTACCATCTTCAGAAGCAGTAACTTTACCAGAGATTTGACTTTGTGCAAAAGCCATGCTCGTGCTAAGAGCAAGACCTGCAACTACTGTCATGAGTCTTTTTTCCATAAATCTCCCTCGTTTAAATGAATATATAATGTTTGTTATTTCTTTCTTTCTCTCTACATTTTAATGAATTAAATGACCAGCCGTGCCCAAAAGGACTTTGACCCATCATTTGCTTCCCTCCTCTTGCCCCGAGGTGGAGGGGGAATCGCTCTTTATACCTTTATATTATATAAGAGCCTGTAAGTCTAAAACTTACTTAATTTTAAAGAATATTTTTAATCGGGTGCAAAATTAAGCATTATTTAGGAAACCACCAAACTTTTTTCAGAAAAAGTTGCACTTTACACTACATTTTGTTATAAATATCCGATTTTTATGCACTTTTTCTTATAAAATGTAAAGAAATGGGCGACAGTTCATTTAAAAACCATCGCCCGTTTAAGATTTTAGCTTTCAGTTTCCAGTTCCTTTCCGAGAACAAAGAGCATATAGAGAGGAATATTGAGCGTTTTAGCCTCGGCATTACGCTCGTATGGCAAGAGGCTGGTACGGATAGCCCATTTTGGTGTTTTTCAGCCTCTTTTACAAAAGAGGCTCATAATCAAAGGATTACGAATAAGAAATCACATTTTCCGAAGGAGTTTTCGGCAAATCCTCACATTTTTCGAAGGAGTTTAAAGAAAGTTTCCTTTATAGAGGAAAGTTTTTGGGGAAAAGTTTCCTCTATAAAGGAAATATCTTACGACTTTTCTTCCTTTATAAAGGAAAATGTTGTATCTTTGCACCCAGATTAACATAAAACGGAAGATATGGACAAGAGAATAGCAAAACTGCTGATAGCGGAGAACCAAAGGATGATTCAGAATGTGGAGATGGTGAAAAGAAACATCAGCTTCGAATCTCATTCTAACTATGTGCTGGTAGGACTAAGAAGAGCCGGTAAGTCTTACTTGCTATATCAGCGTGCCCAAGAGATGATAGCTCAGGGACATCTGCCAGAGGAAATCCTTTACTTCAATTTTGAGGACGACCGATTGGAAAATCTCCAGCTTTCCGACCTGGATGCCATCAAGCTGGCTTACGAGGAGATGTATGGGCATCAGCCTATCTTCATGCTCGACGAGATACAAATCATTGATGGGTGGGAGAAATTTGCACGCAGACTTGCTGACCAGAAATATAGAGTGTATATCACTGGTAGCAACGCCAAGATGCTGAGTAGCGAGATTTCTACTACGCTTGGTGGCAGATATATGGTGCAACCCGTTTTTCCTTTCTCCTTTCAGGAATACTTGACAGCCCAGCATATCTCCTTGCCTGCGCAGTGGGAGTATCTGCAAAATTCTGACCTCAAGAGGGCTTTTCTTGAGTATTTTCATATTGGCGGTTTGCCAGAATTGGTGATTGTTGATAATCAGTTTAAGCGAGAGTGGTTGGGCAATCTATACAACAAGATTTACTTTGGAGATTTAATTGCCAGATACGGCATCCGTAACCCTCTGGCGATGAAGACTTTGATACGTAAACTTTCTGAGAGCGTAAAGCAGCCACAGTCTTTTAACAGACTGGCTAATCTGGTTTCTACTGTGGCTGGAAAGGTAAAGCAAGAGACGATAGTGGACTATCTGAGATATATCAAGGACACTTGCTTGGTCTTCTCCATAGAAAACATTTGCGCAAAATTACAAGATAGAATGTCAAACCAGAAGTATTACTTTATAGATAATGGTTTTCTGAGTCTATTCCTCTTTGATCCAGAAACATCTCTCTTGGAGAATCTGGTAGCCATTCACCTGCATGAGAAGTATGGGGAAGATCTCTTCTATTATCATGATAATGTGGAGGTAGACTTTTGTCTCTTTGAGCATCAATGTGCTTTCCAAGTGTCGTATAGTATCAAGGATGCTGCTACTCGTGAGCGAGAATTGGGGGCTTTGAATGCTTATCAGAAGAGGTATCCCGGAAGTAGACTTTTTGTTATTACGATGGATGAAGAGGAGACGATAGAACTGGATGACTTGAAGATTGAAGTGATACCAGTATGGAAGTGGTTGCTTACCTCGTAGTTGCTGTTTGTTCCTCACTGGGGCACCAGAGTCCGTCAGTGAGGACACTTTTAGATTCTAGCATTCAGTCTCCAGTTCCTTACCAAGAACAAAGAGCATATAGAGAGGAATATTGAGCGTTTTAGCCTCGGCATTACGCTCGTATGGCAAGAGGCTGGTACGGATAGCCCATTTGGGAGAGTATTTCTCCACATAGAGCTTGAGGCTCTTGGCATTCATCGTAACGCCTGCTTTTACCTCTAATGGATAGACATCAAGACCATCAGAGATGATAAAGTCCACTTCCGAGGTGGCAGAGGACGTCCAATAATAATTGGCCTGGAGGGTGTCAGAAAATTGCTGAAGCTCCTGACAGACAAATTGTTCTGTCAATGCGCCCTTAAATTCCTCAAAGATTCTGCTGCCGTCTAAGATAACCTTAGGCGACACTCCGCTCATGGCTCTCAGCAAGCCAACATCCAGCAGGAATACCTTGAATGATTTCAAATCAACATATGCGGATATTGGAACGTCTGGTTTGCTAACATTGTGGGTGCGGATAGTTTCGCCTGCGTCACATAGCCACATGATGGCATCCTCATATTCTCGTGCCCTGGCTCCTTCTCTTACCAAGCCGTAGATAAACTTTTTGTTTTCCTTGGCAAGTTGGGAGGTGATACTATTCCACACATATCTTATTTTCTCGACCATTTGATGAGGTGCATGTTTGGAGAAGTCTTTTTGGTATGCAGCAATCAGTTGTTTCTGAATTTTCTCTACCTTCGTAAAATCCTTGGTGTCAAGCCATTCGTTAACAACAGCAGGCATTCCTCCTACTATCATGTATCTCTTGAGATAATCAATGAGTCGCGGTTCGAAAGCTTTTACGTTTCTGTTGTCTTGCTGTATATAGTCAACTAACATCTGCTCGCCATTGGCAAGAAGGAACTCCTTGAAAGTTAGAGGGTATAGATGCAGAAAGTCAGTTTTCCCAACAGGGAAAGATGTGCCTTCATGCAATGCTATGCCCAGCAGAGAGCCCGCACAACAAATGGCGTATTCGGGTGCTTCCTCACAAAAATACTTTAGTGATGTAAGGGCACGAGGCATTTCTTGCACTTCATCAAATACGATGAGTGTGGTTTGTGGTTTGATTGGCTTTCCATGATAGATGGATAGCTGCTCGATGATGAATTGGGGCGAAAGGTCGCCCGCAAAGATGTTTTCCAACCTGTCTTTTTGCTCAAAGTTGATATAGCAAACATCTTTGAAATGCTTTTTGCCGAATTCTCTTAACAACCAGGTTTTGCCTACCTGTCTTGCTCCTTCTAAGACAAGCGGTTTTCGATGGGTGCTCTCTTTCCATTTTAACAATTGGTGAATTAGAAGTCTTTCCATACGCTTTTTATTTGTTTTTTGCAAAAGTACTAAAAATCATGGTATTAAGCAAGAAAAATCACATATTTCGAATGAGTTTTAAATATATTTATCACATTTTTCGAAGGAGTTTTATGCTAAATACTCACATTTTTCGAAGGAGTTTTGCGGCAATCTCTCACATTTTCCTAAGGACTTTTTGCCCAAGACCTCACATTTTCCGAAGGAGTTTTGCTGCGTTTGATGAATAGAGAGCTACTTTAAAAAATACTCTTCACTCTTCACAAATACGACATAACCAACTGTATATAAGAGGTTTGCACGGGTGAAGAGTGGCTATACACTCTTCACCACTCTTCACCTCTCTTCACCCTGTATTTTTTGAGGCTCCGAGATCATTCCATGCTCCCTGCTTCAGCCATCATTGAAGACCAGCGCTGGTCATCAATGATGACCGAGCTTCGTGATAAGTAAGCGGCTCAGCGTTTATCCTCTTGCATCAGGTGAAGAGTGGTGAAGAGTGGTGAAGAGTTGAGCTCACTCTTCACCACTCGCACCCCCAGTGTTTATCGGTGTTTCAAGCGATTTGGTGAAGAGTGAAGAGTGGAATCGAGAGTAGGATTTTTACGGGCAAAACAGCTCAAGCTGCAACCCCTATTCCAAATCGCGATGATAGTCCTGTCGAAATTTTCCTCCCGACGTATTATTTTGTGCCCGGCAATGGCGCAAAATTGCCCCAGTAGAGGGCAACATCGTGCCATAACCAGGCAATAACTGGAATGAGGCTAGTTTCAAAAGCAGATGAAGCCTATTTCATTGACCGATGAAGCCTATTTCAATGGCAAACGAAGCTTGTTTCAATAATCGGTGAAGTTTTCCGACAGAACTACAATCCCAAATCTTCCATCAAAGTCTGGTTTGCTTCGAACAGATCGGAATCAAAAAGGCTTTTTATATAGATAAAGGTGGTTGAAGATTTGGTATGTCCCAAAGCCTTGCTTATCAAGCTGATGTCCAGATGATGAAGATAAGCTATGCTTGCCCATGAATGACGAACCACGTAAGAAGATAAGGGTTTAGCCAACCCCAGCATCTTAGACACCTGATGCAGATTGTAGTTGTACTGGCGCAATCGAGCTGTATATTGACGATGCTGTTGGGCAGAAACAGATGGTGAGGAAACAGAATCTTCCACCTTGTCTGAAAGTATCGGAAAGACAAATTCTGAATCTCTTTGTTCATATCGCATGATGATTTCAAGCATTGCAGGCAATAGTGCTACCTGTATCTGCTGTCCCGTCTTATGCCGGGCATAATAAATACATCCGTTTCGCAATTGGCTTTTCTTGAGATAGGCAATATCAACAAAAGGCATTCCCATCGCATAAAAAGAAAACAGGAAGATGTCACGAGCGAAGGAAAGAGAACCTCCAGGTTGTAGCGGCAAGGCTTTGAGCTGCAGAATTTCTGATTGTGAGATGCAGCGTTTCTCGGTCTTGGTCCTCCCCGTAAACACTTTACTGAATGGAGCTGCATTGAGAACCGGCAATGCCCTATGATGCATAGCCCGCAATGCCCGCATATAAGCGGAACATGTGTTCAGACAGATATTGCGTTCCTGCAGCCATCGCTGATAGCTTTCCAGCTTTTCTGCCGTCATATCAGAAAAAAGCCAGTTGTCACTACCAATGAACTTTGTAAAGGAACGGGCAGCAGTAAGGTAATTACCAGCAACTTTAAAGCGTCCTTCCTGTTTTGCCCTCTCCACTTCACCTTTCACGAAGTCCCATCCAGGAATCTCCGTCACAGCCTGCTCATCTGCCTGATTCGCAGAATCAGAAATCTTACACTCACTCTTACTTCTTCCGAAACCGAATTCTAACTTGAAATACGCCATAACTTAAATGTTTAAATGATTAAAAATAAAGAATTTACGAAAATATACCCAAAGGTATGACACATCCTGTTAATTCCAATAGCTTTATTGTGAAAAATCGCCATTATCCCCATAAATCTCCACCTCGGGGCAAGAGGAGGGAAGCAAATGATGGGTCAAAGTCCTTTTGGGCACGGCTGGTCATTTAATTCATT
>CAKPWR010000016.1 GCA_934196725.1 uncultured Prevotella sp. | reverse complement strand
TTAGGATGCAGACGGTCGAGGATGCGGAGGATGCTCTCCTTCAGGGTTGTACCGCGCACGATACTGTCGTCGATGATCACGAGATTATCCACATTCGGCTCAATGCTTCCGTAGGTTACATCGTAAACGTGGCTCGCCAGGTCGTTGCGGCTGTTGCCCTCGGTGATGAAGGTACGGAGCTTGATGTCCTTCCATGCTATCTTCTCCGAACGGACGAAATCACCGAGAATATCGTATAATTCTTCTTTCGATGGAACATGGTCGAGACTGGCAATCTTCTCAATCTTGCTTTCGTTGAGATACTTCTTGAAACCGCTCAGCATGCCATAGTAAGCCACCTCGGCTGTGTTCGGGATGTAGCTGAACACGGTGTGATCTACATCGTAATCCACTGCTTTCAGGATAGGCTGGGTCAACTGCTCACCCAACTGCTTACGCTCCTGATAGATATCCTTGTCGGAACCACGACTGAAGTAGATGCGCTCGAATGAGCAGGCAGAATCGCCCTTCTGCTCCATGATGCGCTCGAGGGAGCACTCGCCGTTCTTCTTCACGAGAAGTGCCATGCCAGGCATCAGTTCCTGTACATCCTCTGCCTCCAGGTCGAAGGTGGTCTGAAGCACTGGGCGCTCGCTGGCTACTACCACGATTTCATCGTTCTTGTAGTAGAAAGCAGGACGGATGCCCCAAGGGTCGCGCATGGAGAACATCTCTCCCGAACCGGTGATTCCACAGACTACATAACCACCGTCGAAGTTCTTCATCGTGGTCTTGAGCACATTGCTCATCTTCACGTGGTCCTCGATGTAGTTGGTGATGTCGGTGTTCTGCATCTCCATCGCCTTTGCAGCCACGAAGTTGCGCTCCACCTCTCTGTCCAGGCGGTGGCCCATCAGTTCGAGCATGATGTAAGTGTCGCTGTAGATACGTGGACTCTGACCCTGCTTGGTCAGTTCCTCGAAGATTTCATCTACATTGGTCATGTTGAAGTTACCGCAAAGACAGAGGTTCTTCGCCTTCCAGTTGTTGCGGCGCAGGAATGGGTGCACATACTGGATACCACTCTTTCCGGTGGTACTGTAGCGCAGGTGGCCCATGTAGAGTTCGCCTGCGAAAGGCAGTTCCTCTTGGGCAAACTTAGCGTCGGCAAGCTGCTCGGGAGTCAAGTCCTTGAAGTTGGCATTCGCCTTACCGAAAATCTCGGTCACGGCGTTCTTGCCCTCTGCACGCTCACGAAACATATACTCATGTCCAGGCTTTCCGCCCAGTTTGACACAAGCCATACCAGCACCCTCCTGTCCACGGTTGTGCTGCTTCTCCATCATCAGATAGAGCTTGTTGAGTGCGTACATCCAGGTGCCGTACTTCTGCTGGTAATACTCCAATGGCTTGAGCAATCTGATCATTGCTACGCCACATTCATGTTTCAATGGTTCCATCTCTCAATTATCCTTTATCTTATTTAGTTAAATTTGAATATACCTATCCGAGGGATACCCCTCCAAAAAAAGGGAAACGTCTAGAAACGACGATTCCCTTTATGTTTTATTCGACAGTAACTGACTTGGCCAAATTTCTAGGTTGGTCAACATCCTTACCCTTGCATACAGCTACATGGTAAGCCAGGAGCTGCAAAGGAATGGTAGCCAATAATGGCTCCAAGCACTCCAAGGTCTCAGGGAGTTCAATCACTTCGTCGGCAATCTTAGAGATAGTTTCGTCGCCCTTGCTCACAATGGCAATGACACGGCCCTGACGGGCTTTAATCTCCTGGATATTAGACAAGACCTTCTCATACATAAAGTTGTGGGTAGCAATAACTACCACAGGCATATCGCTGTCAATCAACGCGATAGGGCCATGTTTCATCTCCGCTGCAGGATAACCTTCAGCGTGGATGTAGCTAATCTCCTTCAACTTCAATGCACCTTCCAGAGCTACAGGATATTGGAATCCGCGGCCCAGATAAATGAAATTGCGAGCGTATGTAAACGTACGGCTCAAGTCAGCTATCTTATTATTCAGCTTCAACACTTCCTTCATCTTGGCAGGAATGTTCCAAAGCTGTTCTGTAATCTTCTGATATTCGTTTTCGCTGATGGTTCCCTTCTCCTTACCGACGGCAAGTGCCAGGAGGATAAGGACGGTAACCTGACCGGTGAATGCCTTTGTAGAGGCAACACCAATCTCAGGACCTACGTGAATATAGGTACCCGTATCTGTCTCTCGTGCAATGGAAGAACCGATGGAGTTACAGATACCATAGATAAATGCCCCACTCTCCTTGGCAAGCTTGATGGCAGCCAAGGTATCAGCGGTTTCACCACTCTGGGAAATGGCGATGACTACATCATCCTTCGTTACCACAGGATTGCGGTAACGGAACTCAGATGCATATTCCACTTCCACAGGGATACGGCAATAATTCTCCATCATCTGCTTACCGATGAGTCCGGCGTGCCATGATGTTCCACAAGCTACGATGATGATTCGCTTGGCATTGAGGAGTTGCTGGCGATGGTCGGTAATGGAGCTGAGCACTACGCCCATCTCTGTCTCCGTCTTGCAGGTTGTATCGTCGCCATCTGTCATCACACGGGTTTCTACGGTGCGGCTCACCACACGGCCACGCATACAGTTGCGCAGGCACTCTGGCTGTTCGAAGATTTCCTTCAGCATGAAGTGAGGGAAACCGCCCTTCTCAATCTGACCGAGGTCAATATCCACGGTCTGAACCTCAGGGTTGAGCTTTACGTTCTGGATGTTCACAACCTGCAATTCCTGACCGAGACGCATTACGGCGATATTGCCATCCTCCAAGTAAACCACCTTATCGGTATATTCAATGATAGGACTGGCATCAGAACCGAGATAGAACTCTCCGTCCTCACCAATACCCACTACCAATGGGCTCTGCTTGCGGGCAGCGATAATCTGGTCAGGGTGGCGCTTGTCGAGAATAGCGATAGCGTAAGCGCCAATCACCTGACGGAGTGCTACCTGAACGGCAGTCAACAGATCAAGATTCTTCTTTACCTGGATGTATTCGATGAGCTGAACGAGCACCTCTGTATCGGTCTCACTCTTGAACTCCACACCCTTAGCAATCAAGTTCTTCTTGATGTCGGCATAGTTCTCAATGATACCATTATGAATCATGGCAAGATTCTTGCTTGAAGAATAGTGAGGGTGAGCATTCACTGCAGAAGGCTCTCCATGGGTTGCCCAACGGGTATGAGCAATACCCACATGTCCCGAAATATCCTTGTCAGAGCAGAACGCTTCCAAATCTGCCACCTTGCCCTTTGCCTTATATACGTTCAAAGAGCCGTCATTGCCAATAAGGGCTACTCCCGCAGAATCGTATCCACGGTATTCCAGACGCTTCAAACCCTTAATGAGAGCTGGATAAGCGTCTCCCTTACCTAAATATCCTACTATGCCACACATATTTATCTATTTTATGCTGTAATTTCCGTTCGTTATTCCTGATATTTTATCCTTTACAATTATCGCAAGATATTGACCACCAAAGATGCGATAGATGTCAAAATACTCAATCCTGACATAATTAATGTTGTGGATGAACCGATGGCAGAGTTCTGTGCCTTCACCTTATTAGGTTCAACATAAATGATATCATTCTGCTGAAGATAATAGAATGGTGAATTGATGACATTAGCATCATTAAGATTCAAACGATGATAATGCTTTTCACCCATAGCATCCTGACGAATCAATATCACATTATCACGTCTACCATAGATTGTCAAGTCGCCAGCCTGAGCCAAAGCCTCAAGGATACTCATCTTCTCCTGTGGTACAGATATAATACCAGGTTTGGTAACTTCACCCAACACAGAAACGTGATAACTAGCCATACGAACTGTGACGATAGGATTTTCAGTTGCAGCCAGATAAGGTTTAACCTTGCTCTTTACGAGATCTTCGGCCTGTTTCTTAGTCAAGCCTCCAACACGCAAAGTACCAACTACCGGAAACTCAATATTACCTTTGTTATCTACCAGGTAGCCCTGCAAAGAACCTTGCGATGTAGACAACTGACCATTAGTACCGATGGTGTTAGATACTGCCAGGTTAAATGGCAAAGCAGCCTTTGGATCTGTAGTGATTACCGTAATGGTAAGTTCGTCTTTCGGCATGATCTTAGCCTCATAAAGGATTTTAGAACCTGCTAAACTGATAGAATCAATGTTTTGAAAATAAGCCACGTTCTTGGTGCTTCCGCAACTGCCAAGCATCAAGACCATAGTTAAAGCGACAAGCGCTGAAAAAATGATTTTTTTCATTATCAACAAATTTCGTTATACATTATTGGTGCAAAAATACAGTATTTTTTTGAATACTGCAAATATTTTGCACCAATAATTTCGGAAATATTTATTTTTTATGAAATAAGTTGCCATTTAGGCTTCAACTTCATGTAAAAGAGTTCATTTACTGACTCTTTTCAGCCTCCACGAAGCAAAATCCGAACAACTTTTATTTCTTGTCTTCTGTTCCATTTGATGGAAGGTTGAAGGTATAGCTATTGTCGAAAATCTTCTTCACCTTATTGATTTCAACAAAGGTAGTTCCACCACCTTCGCCGAAGCTACCACTCAAATATGCAATCTTATCCTCTTCCTGCAAGTATCCTTTCTGACGAAGCATACGTACTGCAGCCGTAAACATATCCTTAGAAGACACATGATCTTTCTGATGAATAGGAATGATACCATAGCTCAGGTTCAACCAGCGCTGAAGCTTCTCCTTATAACAGATGGCAAGCACAGGATTTGGACCACGGAAGGCAGCCAAGTCGCGTGCTGTCTGACCGGTTTCACCATCAGTGATGATGCCAGCTACACCCAACTGCTTAGTAGCCTCGATGGCAGCATGAGCCAAGAAGAGTTTCTGGTCAATCTTACCATCCTCCATAGGGTTGATGTCGTTAAGAGGAGACTTGTCCTTCTCTGCCTGCTCTGCAATACGAGCCATAGTCTGAACAGCCTCTACCGGATACTTACCACTAGCAGTTTCACCAGAGAGCATCAAGGCATCTGTACGATAGAAGATAGCATTGGCAATATCAGTTACCTCTGCACGGGTAGGACGCGGATTCTTAATCATGGTATGAAGCATCTGGGTTGCCACGATAACTGGCTTTTGAGCCTTCACACACTTGGCGATGATACGGCGCTGAATACCCGGAATCTTCTCTATTGGCACCTCAATACCCAAATCACCACGGGCAATCATAATACCGTAGCAAGCATCGATGATTTCATCAATATTATCTACACCCTCCTGGTTTTCAATCTTAGAAATAATCTTGATATCACTGTTGTGAGCATCCAGAATATCCTGAACAGCCTTTACATCTGCTGCACTACGCACAAATGAGTGAGCAATAAAATCAATATCCAATTCGATAGCCAACTCAATATTCTTACGGTCTTTCTCTGTAAGTGCAGGCAGGTCGATATGCTCACCAGGTACATTCACACTCTTATGAGCACCCAGCATACCCTCGTTCTGAACTTCTGCTACAAGCATTGGTCCCTGAACCTCCATCACCTTCATATCTAGTTCACCATCATCAAACAAGATGTCATCACCCACCTTTACGTCAGCAGCAATATCAGGATAGCTCAAGTTCACGATATCGTGAGAGGACTCCATTTCCGGACGACCGAAGATTTTCACCACATCACCTATATTATAATGTATAGGCTCCTTGACATCAGTAGTACGCACCTCTGGTCCTTTGGTATCAATCATGATACCAATATGTGGAGACACGGCTCTAACATTCTTAACAATGGTACGGATACCATCTTCTGTAGCATGGGCTGTGTTCATACGAACCACGTTCATACCTGCAAAAAATAGTTTTCGGATAAAATCTTGATCGCATCTGCGATCGCTGATGGAAGCAACAATCTTTGTTTGTTTCATATTTGTAATTACCTTGTTGAAATTTCAATGTTATTGTGACTTTTCAATCACATTTCCCAAATTTTGTGCAAAGGTACAAAGAAATTCTGAAAAACAAATCATCTTAATTACAAAATATATATAAAATATTGAGATACTTTCAGTTTGAAAGAAGATTATAACAAAAAATCTAGCCAAGAAGGAAATTCTCCTTTGGCTAGACTATCATTCTACAAATTACTCCATATCATTTTTATCTGAATCAGATATCCAAATCAGGAGCCTTCTCTGCTCCTGCAGCAGCCTCAAATTTTGGCATGGTCTGGAAATTGAAAATACCAGCAATAAGGGCTGTAGGCATTTTTCTAGCTGTCTGATTGTATGCCTGAACGGCATCATTATATTTGCGACGGGCTTCACTGATACGATTCTCAGTACCCTCTTCCTGAATCTGCAAAGACTTGAAATTATCACTAGCCTTCAACTCCGGATACTTTTCCGCTACAACCATCAACTTTGAGAATGCATTCGCCAATTCTCCTTGAGCAGCCGTATATTCCTTCAACTTAGCTTCTGTCAGATTGCCAGCATCCAACTTAACCTGACCAACAGCTGCACGAGCCTTGGTTACAGCTTCGAAAGTCTCCTTCTCATGCTTGGCATACGCCTTCACGATCTTAGCCAACTGTGGCATCATGTCAGCACGACGCTGATACTGAGTCTGTACGTTTGCCAACTCGGTGGTAGCCTGTTCCTGCTTCTCTACCAAACCATTATAACCACTGAACACCCATAGCACCAACACAACGATGACGCCTACGATAATCCATCCTGTTTTCTTCATAATCCTTTTATTTATTAATTATACATTATTATATTATCATTGATTACCTGCGTAAACTATTACCATCCTCCTCCGGAGCCACCTCCCGAGAAAGTTCCGCCGCCAAAGGATCCGCCAGAAAAGCCGCCTCCACCACCGCCAGAGAAGCCGCCGCCTCCCATAAAGAATGGAGGCATCCAATCATCATCATTGTTTCTTCTGCGAGATTGATTTCTTTGATTGCTCTTCGGTCTTGGCTTCACCAATCCAAACAATTCCAGGATATATCTGATAAGGTGATAAATCGGAACTCCGAAGAAGATCAGGAAGAGGACGATAACAAGTATCCAGTCATCTTCATCAGCTATCGAGCCCTCGTCTACCGACTCAATTCCAGTACGTCCGCTTTTCACCTTATTATATATAGCACGGCTCACGGAGGCTACCGCCTCTCCAGGCTTGTCTTCCCTCATATTCTTCACGATGCAAGCCCTAGCGATGTCATCACAGTCCACATCCGTCAACTCCCCCTCCAGTCCACTACCAGGAGCGATAAAATACTTATGGTCTTCCACTGCGATGACAACCACCAATCCTCTTCGGCTTTTCTTATAACCGATACCATATTTATTACCCACATCCTGTGCCATCCGGAAAGCATCCTGATTATCCACCTTGCCAACAATGATAAGCACATTCTGCACACCACATTCCAACTTCAACTTCTGCAGATAGAAATTGGCAGAATCCTTCTGCGCCTTATCCACATATCCATCAGGATCGGAAACATATTGCGTAGAATCCTGCAGGAAAGGAATCGGCACATCATCCGCTTTCCATTCCTTCTTGGCAGACAACGATAACATGCTGAATGCCACTAACACAATCAGTGTAAAATATCTCTTAAAAGCCATAATTTTTCATTTTTGATGCAAAAATACAGAATAAAAACCTAATATGCAAATACTTAGAGCATTTTTTTTGCAAAAAAAGCCTTAACAATTTTGTTATATCACAAAAAACTTGTATCTTTGCACACCGATTTAAGATAAATAAGTAAAATAAACAAAATATACAAGAAATGACAAAAGCAGATATCATCAACGAAGTATCGATGAACACAGGTATTCCTAAGAAAGAAGTTAGCACTGTGGTAGAGGCATTCATGGATGAAGTTAAGAAGTGCCTGATCGAGAAGAAGGATAGCGTGTTTATGCGCGGTTTCGGTAGCTTCAACATCAAGCATCGTGCAGCTAAGACTGCTCGTAACATCTCTAAGAATACTACCATCACCATCCCAGCTCACGACTTGCCAAGTTTCAAGCCTTCTAAGAGTTTCATCGAGGAGATGCAGAACGCAGCTAAGTAATCGCAGAGGTCGATTTACTTTAGCTATATCTAGAGAATATTTCTTTAACGAGATATCATTTATTATAATAACAATATTTTAAAATTTTAAAATCATGCCAAACGGAAAGAAAAAGAAGGGCCACAAGATGGCTACTCACAAGCGTAAAAAGAGATTACGTAAGAACAGACATAAGAGCAAGTAAGCTTCTATAAGCTGATTTGCTCTCAGTCAGTTCGTCGACTGAGGGGGCGTGTCGTATCAAAAGGGATAGACATGCCCCTTTTTAGTAACTACTAAATTGATTACTAAGACTTTCTTATAGTAACCAATAAGTTTAATGTGTAAAAAGATTAATTGAAGACTATGACAAGCGAAGTTGTAATTGACGTCCAACAGAAGGACATCTCTATCGCACTCATGGAGGACAAGCAGCTGGTAGAATATCAGAATGAACCTCGTGAGGCCTCGTTCTCTGTGGGAAACATCTATATCGCAAAAGTTAAGAAACTGATGCCAGGTCTTAACGCTTGCTTCGTAGATGTAGGTTATGAACGCGACGCCTTTCTTCATTATCTTGACCTAGGAAGTCATTTCAATTCCTACCAAAAGTACCTTAAACAAGTACAGAGCGACAGAAAGAAACTTTTCCCATTCTCTAAAGCCAGCAAGCAGCCAGAACTGGAAAAGGACGGAAGCATTCAGAATGTCTTGAAAACAGGACAGGAAGTGCTGGTACAAATCGTTAAGGAACCAATTTCTACCAAGGGTCCTCGACTCACGGGCGAAATATCATTCGCTGGTCGATACCTGGTACTCATGCCATTCGGTGATAAAGTTTCTGTCTCGTCGAAAATCAAAAGCGGTGAAGAGCGTTCCCGACTCAAGCAACTCATACACAGCATCAAACCAAAGAATTGCGGCGTAATTGTCCGCACTGTGGCTGAGGGTAAGAGAGTCGCTGAACTCGATGCAGAGCTGAAAGTCCTGGTGAAGCGATGGGAGGATGCTATCGCCAAGGTACAGAAGACCCAGCAGCGCCCGCAACTCGCATTCGAGGAGACCGGAAGAGCCGTCGCTCTCTTGCGTGACTTGTTTAACCCATCTTACGAGAACATCTTCGTCAACGATGAAGAAGTAATGAACGATGTAAAAGACTATGTTTCTCTAATAGCCCCTGAAAAGGCGGGCATAGTCAAGCTCTACACTGGTAAGGTGCCTATCTTCGACAACTTCAGCATCACCAAGCAGATTAAAGCTGGATTTGGTCGTGTTGTCAACTACAAGCATGGTGCATATCTCATCATTGAGCACACCGAAGCTTTGCATGTTGTCGATGTAAACAGCGGCAATCGTACTCGTGAGAAAGGTCAAGAAGCAAATGCTCTCGATGTAAACCTCGGCGCTGCCGATGAGTTGGCAAGACAGTTGCGTCTCCGAGATATGGGAGGCATCATCGTTGTCGACTTTATCGACATGAATCTTGCAGAAGACCGACAGTTGCTCTATGAACGCATGTGCAAGAACATGCAGAAGGACCGTGCCAAGCACAACATCCTGCCATTGAGCAAGTTCGGACTGATGCAGATTACCCGCCAGCGTGTTCGCCCAGCGATGGACGTAAACGTAGAGGAGACCTGCCCAACCTGCTTCGGCACGGGCAAAATCAAATCGAGCATTCTCTTCACCGACCAGTTGGAAAGAAAAATCGACCGCCTAGTCAACAAGATTGGCGTCAAGAAATTCACTTTGTACGTAAATCCTTACGTAGCTGCCTTCATCAACAAGGGCTTCATTTCCCTGAAACGGAGATGGCAGTTTAAGTATGGTTTCGGCTTCAATGTGATTCCATCTCAGAAACTGGCATTCCTCCAGTATGAGTTCTACGATCAGGATAACCAGTATCTGGATATGCAGGAAGAACAGGAAACAAAGTAAATTTTTAATTCTAAGAAAAAAGCTCCATTCGCAATCAGATACGAATGGAGCTTTTTTGCTTATTTTTTGGTTTTGCTGCAACCTTTTGCTATCTTTTCTCGTCTAAGCTATAAATAACATTGATAATAACATAAAAAGAAAGGAAAAGATTATGATTTTAAGTACAACTCCAACCATAGAAGGCCACCCTATCCGTGAATATCGTGGCGTAGTGACTGGCGAAACCATCATCGGCACCAACTTTGTGAAGGATTTCTTTGCCAGTGTTCGTGATGTAATCGGCGGAAGAAGCGGCTCTTACGAAAGTACACTCCGCGAGGCCAAGGATACAGCCCTCAGAGAGATGGCCGACCGTGCCGCATCCCTGGGCTGCAACGCCATCGTGGGCATCGACCTGGATTACGAGACCGTAGGTAACAGCGGCTCCATGCTGATGGTAACATGCAGCGGAACGGCGGTGATTATCTAATATTATCATTATATTATATCATATGATTTCATTCGAAAGTGATTACAACAATGGTATGCTGCCAGAGATTCTAGAGGCTCTTGGTAAGACAAACAGTGAGAAAACATCCGGTTATGGTTTTGATCCATATTCAGAATCTGCAAAAGAGAAAATCCGTAAAGCCGTGGACAATGAGAATGCTGAAGTGTTCTTCCTGATAGGCGGTACACAGACCAACACCACCGTCATCGATTCCGTGCTCATGGGATGCGAAGGAGTAATCTGTGTGGAGACCGGTCATATCGAGGTACATGAATCTGGAGCAGTAGAAGCATTTGGTCATAAGGTCATTACGCTGCCAGGAGAGAACAGCAAGCTAACATCCAGCACCCTGTCTGCATATATGGATACTTTCCTTGCCGATGAAACTCATCCTCACATGGTGCAGCCTGGCATGGTTTATATCTCGATGCCGACAGAGTTCGGAATGGTCTACACCAGGGAAGAATTGACAGCGCTATATGCAACCTGCCAGAAATATGACCTCCGCCTCTTCATCGATGGTGCACGACTGGGATACGGTCTGGTTTCAGAGGCCTGCGACTATGACTTGCCATTCCTTGCCAAGCATTGTGATGTATTCTATATAGGTGGAACCAAGGTGGGCGCCATGATGGGCGAAGCTGTAGTATTCTCAGGCATGAAGGCACCTAAGTATTTCTTCACTAACATAAAGCGTCATGGAGCCTTGCTTGCCAAGGGCAGAATGCTAGGCATCCAGTTTGACACGCTGTTTACGGATGACCTCTATTTCAAGATATCGCGCCACGCCATCGCCATGGCTACCCGTATCCGCAGCATCTTCCAGAAGCATGGCATCGCTATCGCCTACGATTCTCCGACCAATCAGCAGTTTGTCGTACTTTCACCTTCTCTCTACGATGCTCTTTCCAAGAAAGTTGCATTCGAAATATGGGAAAGAAAGAGCGATACCGAAATCATTTGCCGATTTGTAACGAGTTGGGCAACAAAGGAGGAAGAACTCGAAGAACTGGAACATATTCTTCAGACCCTATAGCCGGAGAGATGCATCTTTCCATCAGCGTATTTTGAGAAGAAACGTATATATACAAAAACGACCCGCACATTTGAGCATCGTTGAGAGGCTTGGCGGGTTCTCGTGCTGCAAAGATACGAATAATCTTTGGTTATACAAACTTTTAGCAAGAAAAAAACAGCCAACCTTCAATTGCATTTGAAAGTTGGCTGTTTTTCATTTAGATACCCACCAGTCCTTTTCAATTGCAACCTGATTAATACGAAACTTCTCTTCCGCACGTTGCAACATTGCTATTCGTTCATCTATTGTGTGATTTAACCAAAGTGTCATAATGCTCGTTTTTATCTATTATATCAGTTATCAGCTTTCTCATCCATACTGGCATGAGAGTAAGATCTTGTACAAACAAGTCTTTATGTTCCTCTTCATTGACCAATTTTCTAATGGTAGAGAGTTCTTGATTACCTACATTCTTTTGTCCTAATGTTCTAAGAGCTTGTACAAGAAGCGCTGCCAACACTGTCTGAAAAGCAAAGTTCTTAGGAACACTTCTCTTCAACTCTATAGTCCGATTTCCAAGAGTCAAGACTCTTCCACTTCCCGATGTCAGATAAGTATATTTTGTAGGCACCTGTGTTGAGAGTCCAAGTTTGTTGAGCGCTGTAACTCCTGAAGGTTGTATTTGTACCTTATCTCGCTGGGCTATAGCCATCACCATTTCATCTATTGATGGATAGACTATCCCAAACCGGGTATTCTTAGGGCGAAGATAAACCCCATTAGCTAATCGAACTATATTTCCTTTTTTTTCTTCTACAGAAAGTGCACGACTCACCACCTTCTCATTGTCATTAATGTCTGAGAAGTCTGAGATGAAGAGAATCTGCCCTTCACTTGTCTCGTATATACGGTTTGCTATCTCTGCCATATCGTTTTCTTTCTTTAATGGTGCAAAAATACAAAAAATCAGCGATATACGTAACACACTACTGATTATATTAACTTTTTTTATGTGGAAAACTTTGCAAACATTTTCTACAATCCCATGTTTTTATTCACTCTTAGCTGTCCCTTCCTATCTGGAACATTTGTTTAAGCAATAAGTGATTCCATTCCTACTTATTGATTATCAATATATATAGTATGGTGGGGTTCATCAGATGAACCCCACCAACTCTGATTCAATGTGGTGACCTTCACCAGATGGAGGTCACCAGCTTTTCCTCCGCGAAGTTTTTAAGCATTATGAGATATTCTTCTAAACAAGAATAGAAAGAAAAACATTAAAAAGACTAAGATTCAATCACATTTCTTATCTTTTTCTTGCCTACTTCAGAAAAAAAACGTATTTTTGCTACAGAAATATACAAACATCAAAATAATAGGAGGATATGAATATGGCAAGACCAATAAGAGAAACCCCAATTCTAGTGGGTAAAGACGCTGAACGCTTCGTTAAAGAAATGAAGCGAGTGGAAAGCTTGACTCCAGAGCAGAGAAGAGCTAATCGAGAGAAACTGCATGCAGAAGTCGAAGAAATCAACAAAAAGTGGAATCTAACATATAATGCACTTTTAGGATGAATATTTATCGTTTTGATTCAGATAGGAACGATGACAACAAGTACACTAGAGCCATGTACTTCGACATGCTCAAATTATAAAACAAAAAAGCCCCACGCATTTGAGCATCGTTGAGAGGCTTGGTGGGAACTGACGCTGCAAAGATACGAATAATTATTGATAATACAAACTTTTGAGCAAGAAAAAGACAGCCAACCTTCAATAACATTTGAAAGCAGGCTGTTTTTTCATTTATAATATATCCTGCAAGTTATTACTTTGCTAATCTCTTTTTTCCATTCTGGATTACTACGCCCTTATAACTACCTCCTACTCTCTGCCCGTTCATATTATAAACAGGACAATTGCTTGCATTAGAATCCATCGTAACATTATTGATTCCAGTAGAAGAAGCAACGGTTTGTTGGCAAGTTAAAGGCAAGTTAAAATTAACCCTATAACTATCTGATAGTCAGTCACACTTGCATTGCTTGTTATATTGTGAGCCTATCTTGGCAAGTTACAGGCAAGTTACAATTATGCCCATATCGGAATGTATCTCATATAGCATGGAGCTGTATCTATATTTACGAAATCCAGACAGGCAAATAGCGACACACGAGTTGACTCTTGGTTAACGTTGTTACTTTTTTTCTCGATAATCAAAGCGGCTTAAAGCATAGTCCAGCCAATGCTCACGGTCGGCATGAATATGATCTAACAGCATATCGGTAGGAGATTCACAATCTTCATCCTCGGCACATTTTATCTTGTATTCCAATTCTTCGTGAGTTAGTGGAAAGACTTGGAAGAAATCTACAGTCTTGCCAACCGTCAAAGGGCAAGACGTGAAGTTGTCAATGTCGGGTTGTGGTGCCAACAGGACAGCTGCAGAATATGGAACGCCCTCTGCAAAGAGTTCTACCTCTTCTTGCCCTAAAGAATGTCCCCAACCCATCCAACTGTCGCTATAGACAGGCATACGAGCAAAATCTTTCAAGAGACGAATAGGCCAGAAATTCCGTTCGTCTTCCGATGCTTCCTCTGACAGATTCCAGTCAGCAGGAAGATACATCAATAACTCCACACGTTCAGCAATTAGGGATTCATACCTTAATGTATCAGGCACGTTCATGCGATGCGCTCCCACGCCCATTGTACACAAAGTATAATAATCGCGTTCTTCAGTAGGAGGAATGATAGCAATGTCCACGTGAATATCAGGCGAGACTATCTCGTGAAGGACAAGTTCGTAATTGCCGAAAATGTTCTCAATGAAATTGGATATTTCATCGACTTCTGTTTCAGAATAGAACTCAGGCATCTTCGTATTGGAAGCTTTGGCATCCAAGGCATTCCGCCACATGTCCAAAGCTGTTTGCTGCGCTTTTTCCATATCGTTTGTCCACATAAACAATAGCCCATACTCTGATTTTTTGTTCATTCCTACGACCAAGCAATTGTGGTAAAAGCAGATACGGTCCACTTCTTCCCAGGTTGGCGACTCCAACCGGACATACCTTTTCCCCTCCTCGATGCTCATTGTATTTTGCGGTCCTTCGAATGTAAGCATCGGAAAAGTACCTTCCTTATACAAGGAGTAAACTTTGTTGATTGTCCAAATGTATCTTACGTAGTAGATAAGCAGGAGTATCAAGCAGGTGATAGATTTTTCAGGACGGTCTAAAGCCACCAATCCGATGGCTCCTATGACAAGGATGGCAATAATGATTCTCATAGGAAGAGTTTCATTCAAAAGCAAGTCCTTGAATGCACACCATAAGAATGTACTTCTGCTTTTGGCAAAAGTAAGCCGTATATCCTCAGTCTCTTTATGAATAGAGGGTGGTAGATTCTTTATTGTATAACGTTTCATACGCAGTATTGTTAGATGTTATTTTTATCTGTCATAATCTTCTATTATTTATCTATCATTATAATGATATTTAGCCCTTATATCAGCCTTTATCTTCAATATATTGACATTTATATCAGACCGCGATACTATCTCAGCAGATATTTCGCAACCAAGTCTATAAGCATCGACTCTGAAAGTTTGGATACTCCCGTCTCTTGAATCGTAGCATATTCTGGCTTGTTCTTGCCGATAATAAACTTACACTCTCGCCCATCTATGCTTGCATACAAATGGAAATTGCCTTTGTAAGCCTGCTCTATATGAACATCTGTACAACTTTTGCCATCTATCTCAAAAGCAGCCGAAGTGTTGCCCTTATCCTCCAATCCCCATGATACAAGATGAACATTGATAGCTGACTCTATGGAACTGATCCACCTGTCTTTAACAGCATACCGCTTGGCTATGTCACGAAATTGCCGCAGTGCATCAGCCACTTCCTTAATGATTGCATCAGCACGACGAATTCCATTGTCCTTGGCAAACTGAATAGCATCAGCGTAAGAAATATGATGCAACTTAGACCTTACATACATGCAATGGCCCGTATTGGGTAAATAGCCTCCTGTATCTATAATATAAGTGAGGTCATAGGCTGGCGACAAACGCCAAAGCCCCGCCTCATCCATAACAAAAGAGAAATTCTTTGTATGGTCGTCCGTATTGTTGGAAAGGACATTGAACACAAGTCTGCGAAATACTTCCTGACAATCCGTCTCCGGCAAATGTAATTTTCTACAGACAGCCACAAGTCCCTCATAGCTATCTGTTTCCGGAGAAATCGCAGCAAGGGTCTGTGTATGCAATTTCCGCTCACCATCACGGTCGAAACGCTTCGTTATGAAATTCCTGTTTCCATCAATCTCATATAGTCTGGATGGCATCATATCTATTCCCGCCTTGACAGCCATCTCATAGTAGGTCATCTCTATCTCTGCAGAACTGTATTTCGTATCGCCAAATTTCAATATATAATAATCATAATCCTTTAGCCCAGCCACCTGACCGCTTCGTATCTCCCCCGTAGTTTTATTGATGGCAATGATAGCTTTAGGTTGGCGTCCACCAGCCGATGTTCCCACCGTAAGTAAGGACTGCATCGTGATAGATTCCTCTGGCATGATATGGGCATTTTCACGCTCGATGAAAATGCGCTCTGCCAAATCTGCCAACGACTTGATATCTATCTTTTCAGCCTTATCCGTCTTTGTGACCTCTGGCAAGAATTCCAAGGCGCCCATTCCTCGTTTACCGATAAAGGAAAGTTTATCCAACGGAGTTATATCAGCATTAGGAATATGATTTTGAATTCGCCAAAGCTCGAAAAGCTGATTACCCCAGGCATCCGGCAACGAATCTGCCAGAAAAGCAGGAAGTTTCTGGTACATTCTGGCATCCTCTCCCCACACGGGTGTCATTGCACGAATACCACGCACAGGAGCTTGAAGAGGAGAAACATCAATTCCCTTCTTCAAGAACTCAGGATTGTATGTGAAGTACGATAACCTGCGGCGATTATCCCATGCCAAGCGACCTATCTCTTCGCCCCAAAGCATTACTCTCAAAGTATTTACCATAGCCAGTTATAATTTAGTATGACGTATTCTCTGTGCCTTCTTCTCATCCTTTCTCATCAAATAAGGAGATGGAGGAAGTTCTGGAAGCACATCATTGATGGCATCAATCTGCCCCACCACCTTCAGCAAGAGGAGAAAAGTGGCAAGCGATAGATTGCCCGCAGTGCCATTCTCAAACTTATGGATGGTGGTCAGGCCAAGCCCAGTAAGCTCGGCAACCTCTTTCTGAGTGAGATTGCATCTCATTCTATATTCCTTGAATCTCACTCCCAGCAAGCGTACCAACTCTGGAGTAGAATATTCATATAAATCTGCCATAATCTTCTATTTATTTATCTATCATTATAATGATATTTAGCCCTTATATCAGCCTTTATCTTCAATATACTGATATTTACGGTTGCAAATATAACAAAAAGAAATGGAACAGGCAAGCTTTGAAGAGATTATTTTCTAACTTTCTGTATTTTTCAGGAAAATGATACGAGGAGTCGCTTACAAATGACGCAGATTCACCCATTCCTTTATCCCTCGCACATAAATGTTTTTTCTCGAAAAAAGTCTCAAAGTATCATCATTTGCAGGTATATTACTGATACATAATGATTTACAAAATGATACTTCCAAATATATTTACAAAGAAGTATCATAGAAGTATCATGATTTCAATAGAAGTATCATTAAATCGCCATAAAGCATTTTACAAAAACACGAAATTGTAGTCAACTACATATAGAAAACAACAAATTCGCTTACCTAAAATAGTACCCAAAAATCATCCCATAAAATGGGCACTCGATGCCCACCGTACGGGCAATGAGTGCCCATCACTTGTTCTGTCGATGCCCATCACATGGTCCCTTAGTGCCCGTGTGGCGGGCACTAAGGGACCAGCCAATGAGCTTATTCCTAACTACAGTTGTCTGTCTTCCATCTTATTCCTGGTTAATATTGACATACTAAACAAACTAGAAAAGTAGACACTATCAGTTTTATAAAACGGAAATAATAGACATTATCAATTCTATAAAACTGGAATAGTAGACATTTCTTAGTTTTTGCTCCTGTTTTTCTAGACATAAATCCTCAAAAAAGGCTTTTTTGTAAGCGACTTACCTGATTTTTATGATACTTCTATAGAATTCATGATACTTCCATGATACTTCTTTGTAAACATATTTGGAAGTCTCATTTTATAAGCCACTATGTATCAACAACATATCTACAGCCAATGATACTTTGACACTTTTTTCGAGAAAAAACATTTACGTATGCGAAAACTCAGCAATCATTCCTGCTATAGGATAGTAGATGTATCGGACTAGAACTGGATGGTCTTCACCAACCATATATATTCCTTGAATTTGATGGGAGTTTTCATTTTCATGTAATGTTTTTGACTTCTTTCCAATCAAGCAGTCCTTTACCCTCTTCATCAAGTTCAATACCAAGTCCTACGACCTCTTGCTTGTCTGCCTTGAATGGTTCCATGTATTGGTTGGCAAGTATTTGCTGTACAGCAGCTTCCTTTCCACCATTGTTTTTCAGTTTCAACTCAATCACATAGATATAGCGAGTTGCTATCTGTCTCCTGCCTCATAGTCAGGGCTGGCAACACACATTCATACAACGCCTGCTTCACTTCTTCATTAGGGAACCCTAAGTGATATACATTACCTTCTACCGACTTGAAAGTAAGATACCCCGACTGATATAGGAAAAGCTCAGCACCTCCTCCCGTCACATCAGACATTTCGATGACATTGCGCAAAATCACACAATCCTCGAAATCATTGAGCCGTATCTCTATATCCTTCACAAACTTAGACAACAGAGAGGTTGCACCAGAGGATGCCCAGAAGTTACGGAGCTTGGATTGCGCCAGAGCATTGATAAGACTATATGGATTGTAGATATCTACCATATTGTCGTCGCTGAAATGATAACCATCATAATAATCTTTCAGATTGGCATGAGTTTCCTGCACTGTCCAATTATTACGCTTGGCCATCTTTTCCAGTTCGGGCTGGAAGTTCTCTCCAATTTCCTCCTCTGTAATTCCGCAGAGAGCTGCATATTCCGGCAAGAAACTGATGTTGGTCAAGTTATTGAGCACCGAGAACAGGGATATCTGTGTAAACTTGGTGATACCCGTAATAAAGACAAACCTTTCGTACTGATCATCCATCTTGAGCACGGCAAATACCGACCGATAGACGGATGTACATGCTTCATGCTCAGGAGTTCTCCAAGAATGCTGCAAAGGAGAATCGTATTCGTCGATAAGAACGCAAACCGGCATTCCTGTTACCCGGTAAGCAGCCTTGATGATGTTATCTAATCGTACGGATAGAGAATCTTCTGCACAGACATCTACCTGATATTCCTTTTCGTAATCTTTGAAGATATTATTGAGGTAAGATTTGATGGAATCCGCATCTGCTCCTGCTCCACTCATATCAAGGCGGATAACGGGATGGCTGTTCCATTTTTCTTCCAGCTCCATGATTTTCAACCCCTTGAAGAGTTCTTTCTTTCCTTCAAAATAAGCCTGAAGAGTATCAATAAGCACAGACTTGCCGAATCGGCGAGGACGGCTCAGGTAATTATACTTGTCGCCATGGTTCACCAATTGCCAGATAATGTCTGTCTTATCCACATAGAGATATCCTTCTTCTCTGATTGCCTTGAAAGATTGTATGCCAGCCGGCAGTCTTCTCCGATTATCTTTTGCCATAATTATATTCTCCTATTATAATATAAGATATTGCAAAGATAGTAATTATTTTTGGATTTCACGCAACCTTTGCTCTTATTTTCTCATCTAAGCAATAAAATAACATAAAAAGAAAGAAAGCGGTGATGATATATAAGAAAAAAACAGCAATGGGGCTACTACTCCATTGCTGCTTTTTTATATTATTGCACAATCTTGAAGCGGATACGCAAAGAATGCGCATGCTCATCCCAATTGGTACCAAGCAATACGAACTTGCCAATCTGAGCTGTAGAACGGACATGCTTGCCAATACATGGACAAACATCATAATCACCGATACGAACCAGACGCAAGGTATCACTAGCATCATCAGGCAAACGATCGAGTTTCACCTCTGCTGGGATATGATCACGATCTACGAACTCGTAAGTTACAGGCATATCAAGCTCTATCAGACGATTCATCTCCGTCTCAATCGCCTTTTCCTCCTGACGAGTAGGCTTATGATCGACAACGAAGGTCATCTTACTCTTCTTGCGCTCAATATGAGCATTCTTGCTACGCTCGCAACCAAACATACGAACCATCAACTGGTTGAGCAGATGCTCAGCCGTATGAGCAGGAGGGAATTCCTCCTTATGATGCTCATTCAATATGAAATCAGTTTCCTCCATCTTGACATTGAATTTATAGATTCTTACTCCGTTGGCATCCATGGATATCGGGAACACCCCATCCTTCTTCAACTCAACCTTCTTCTTGCCACCCGAGAAAAGTTCGGTTACGAGAACCTCCTCTTCCGTAATCTTGAAGAAATCAAAGGCATGACCTGGGATGCAAACCTGCAACTGACGAGCTTCCTGTGCAAAGTTGAGCACGATGAGCATCACTTCATCATCCTTCTTGCGAAGGAAAGCAAAGTTGGTTCTCGGGTCGAAATTCTCTGAACCCGGATTCACATACATCAGGTCGAAGGTATCACCCTCGCGAAGTGCCTTCTCCTCATTGGCAAGACGGAGAAGCTGGCGATAGGTAGCTGCCAGATACTTCTGCTCTGCCGTCAAAGTCTCATCGGCAGAATCCTGATAAGCATGTGCCAAAGTTGAAGGACTCCAGTAGTCGAATATCGTTGTACGACCATCCCTGCCGCTGAATCCCTCCTTGTCCATACCCTTCTCGCCAAACTCCTGTCCGCTATAAAGCATGAAAGGATTCTTCTGGAAGAAGAGACTCATAGCTGCTGCAGGAATTGCCTTCATGGCACTGCCGCAGAAGAAATCGCTGGCGATGCGCTGCTCGTCATGGTTCTCCAGGAAATAGAGCATGTGCTGGCGGATATCATCCACCACCTGCCATTCATGAGTGATACTGGCAGCAGGACGCTCACCCCGAACCACACCACGCAGGCAATCATACATTCCCACCTTATCATAGAGATAATCGAAACCTGCCTTCACATAGTTGCGATACTGGTTAGGATCATATACCTCACCTATTACAACAATGTGAGGATACTTCGATTTCAATATCTGTGTAGCATAAGACCAGAATGCAGTAGGCACCATCTCTGCCATATCGCAGCGGAAACCATCCACACCCTTGCTTGCCCAATAAAGCAGGATATCCGTCATCTTGCCCCATGTATTTGGCACAGGCTCATAATGATAGCTTCTGCCACCGGCATCGCAATAGTCTACACCATAGTTGAGTTTCACGGTCTCATACCAGTCGTTACAGCCAGGACGGTTGTCAAAGCGGTCGTTACCCGTTGCCTTTGCAGGACTCTCCTTATATTGTTCATATATCTTGGCATCCTTGGCATGAAAAGCCTTGAACTCTGGTTTAGAGTGGCGAACATCGTTCAAATCCAAATCGCCCCAAGCATAATAGAAATTATTCTTGGTAGAAAAATGCATGCTAGGATCATCATCTTCTCCCAAATCTCGTACACCTGCCGGTTTGCAAATGGAATGATACTCACGAGCCACATGATTTGGCACAAAGTCCATCACAACTTTCATACCAGCCTTATGCGTGCGCTCAATAAGCATTTCCCACTCCTTCATTCTCAGACTGACATTTTCCGCCAAATCCGGATCGATGTCATAATAATCGGTGATGGCGTATGGCGAGCCCGCCTTGCCCTTTACCACCTCAGCATGTTGGGTAGGAATTCCATAAGATGAGTAGTTTGTCTGTGTGGCATGACGAATCACACCTGTATACCAAATATGTGTAAAGCCCATGTCATGAATACGGGCCAACACCTCATCAGTAAAGTTATTAAGCTTTCCGCAACCGTTTTCTTCTATTGTACCATTCTCCTTGCAATTGGTATTCTGATTACCAAACAGTCGAGGGAGAACCTGGTAAATAATAATCTTTTCCTTCATTTAGCGGTCTATACGTAAAGAATGAAACGCTTTATCTTCCCAACAACGCCTTTGCTGAGAAAATAAAGCGTTGACTATTGTTAAATCTCAATTAAGCAATGCCGTGAGCAGCAACATTCTTGTCGATGCGGCCAATCATACCCTGCAAAGCCTTACCTGGACCACACTCTGTGAAATCGTCAGCACCAGCAGCAATCATAGCCTGAACAGATGAAGTCCAACGTACAGAACTTGTGAGCTGAGCGATGAGGTTCTGCTGAATCTCAGCAGGGTCAGTATGAGGCTTACCGTCTACATTCTGATAAACAGGGCACTTAGGAGCTGAGAAAGTAGTCTTCTCGATAGCTGCCTGAAGCTCATCCTTAGCAGGCTGCATCAATGGAGAGTGGAAAGCACCTCCCACCTTCAAAGGCAAAGCACGCTTAGCACCAGCAGCCTTCAACTGCTCGCAAGCAACATTGATAGCATCTACATTACCAGAAATAACGAGCTGACCAGGGCAGTTATAGTTAGCAGCAACTACTACGTTACCCTCTGTGCTTACCTGAGCGCAAATCTCCTCAACCTTCTCATCAGGCAAACCGATGATAGCAGCCATAGTACCAGGATTAGCCTCACATGCCTTCTGCATAGCATTAGCACGTGCAGCAACAAGCTTCAAACCATCCTCGAAAGCCATTGCACCGGCAGCTACCAATGCAGAGAACTCACCGAGAGAGTGACCGGCAACCATTGCAGGCTGGAACTCCTCACCCAAGCAGAGAGCAGAGATAACAGAGTGGAGGAACACAGCAGGCTGTGTAACCTTAGTTTCCTTCAACTGCTCATCAGTACCAGCAAACATAATATCAGTAATCTTGAAGCCGAGAATCTCGTCGGCCTTATCGAAAAGTTCTTTTGCCAATGCGTTGTTGTCGTAGAGGTCCTTACCCATACCTACGAACTGAGAACCCTGACCAGGGAAAACAAATGCTTTCATTTTTATCCTTATTTTAAAAGTTTATTATTTAATATACTATTTTACTCTAAATACTTCCAATTCGGGTGCAAAGATACAATTTTTTTCTGAGAATCGGGAGAGAAAAACAAAAAAAATCCCTAATGCCTTACGGCAAAAGGGATTCTTTATATTAATTTGCTTTACAGTGCGAAAATTATCGTACTAATGACAAATTGATTGATTAAGGATTACTCAGCTGCAGGAGCCTCTTCCTCAGCAACCTCAGCAGCTGGAGCCTCTACAGGAGCCTCAGCTGGAGCAGCAACAGGAGCATTCTCAGCAACAACGATAACAGGAACCTTAACCTCAACCTCCTTGTGATAGTGTACAGTAGCCTCGTACTCGCCTACCTTCTTAGCATCCTTCATAGTAATGATCTTGCGATCAACCTCGATGCCCTTCTTAGCGAGCTCCTCAGCAACAGTTGCAGCGTTAACTGAACCGTAGAGCTGACCTGTAGCACTAACCTTAGCAGCGATAGTAAGAACGATGCCATTGAGAGCCTCGCCCTTCTTAACAGCCTCAGCCTTGATAGCCTCAAGCTTGTGAGCCTGCTGCTTCAAATCCTCAGCCAACTGCTTCTTAGCAGATGGAGATGCGATAACAGCCTTACCAGTAGGGATAAGGAAGTTACGACCGTAACCACTCTTTACATTCACGATATCGTTCTTGTATCCAAGACCGATAATATCTTGCTTCAAAATAATTTCCATTAGTCTTTATCCTCCTTAAATTACTTCATCAAATCGGTTACGTAAGGAAGCAAAGCGATCTGGCGAGCACGCTTAACAGCCTGTGCTACACGGCGCTGATACTTCAAAGATGTACCTGTGATACGACGTGGAAGGATTTTACCCTGCTCGTTCAAGAACTTCTTCAAGAACTCTGGATCCTTGTAGTCGATGTACTTAATACCGCTCTTCTTGAAACGGCAATACTTCTTCTTCTTTGTGTCGATAGAAGGAGCGGTCAAATAACGGATTTCTGATTTCTGATCTGCCATGATTAAGCCTCCTCTTTTTTACCAAGCTTTGCACGACGCTTCTCTGCGTAAGCGGCAGCATACTTGTCAAGTTTAACAGTCATGTAACGAATTACTTTCTCGTCGCGGCGATAAGCTGTTTCGAGCTTAGCGATAACAGTTGGCTCAGCCTTGAACTCAACCAAGCTGTAGAAGCCTGATGTCTTCTTCTCGATGTTGTAAGCCAACTTCTTCAAACCCCAAGCCTCTTTGTTCAGAATCTCAGCACCATTATCGGTGAGTACCTTCTCGAACTTAGCGACCGTTTCCTTCATCTGTTCATCAGACAAAACGGGAGTCAAAATGAAAACGGTTTCGTATTGATTCATACTACTTTTGATAATTAAAAAATTGTTATTAATAAATATTTTGCGCTTCGCAAAAGATACCTTCAAGCATCCTTTTCACGAATTGCGGTGCAAAAGTACGACTTTTTCTTGAATTAACCAAATATTTTTTGTACTTTTGCAGAAAATATTTGTTCTTTTTAGCTTTTATGAAGCTTTTGAGGACTTTCCGAAGGGTTACACCTTATTAAATATATAAAATAAATAAGAAGCAAAATAGAAAAAGAAGATTATGAAGAATCAGAAATTAAAGAATTTATTCCGTGCCTTCCCTACCATGGGCATGGCTTTCATTGTGCTGGGAGTATTGCTACTTGCTGCCAGTTTTGCGATGAACATCAAGAGCAACAGCATGCTCTACGCTGGTTTGTTTTTTATCCTAGCTGGCATAGCGGGATATATCAACACTATAATAAAAGGATGAGCCGACAAATTCGACTCATCCTTATCTTTTAATTAGCAGAATACTCTGCCTGTCTTTCCAGCTTACTAATCCTGGTTTGGCACAATCAACTTGTAACCCTTACCGTGGATATTGATGATTTCAATCTGATCATCATCCTTCAAGTGCTTGCGAAGTTTTGTAATATATACATCCATAGAGCGAGCATTGAAGTAATTGTCATCTATCCAGATAGTCTTGAGAGCGAAATCACGCTGCAGGATTTCATTGGCATGCGAACAGAGAAGAGCCAACAACTCATTCTCCTTGGTTGTCAACTTAGTCTGCTTATCACCAATGGTAAGGAGCTGCTTCTGTGTATCAAATACGAACTTACCGATGTGATACAAGGTACTCTCCTTAGTCTTCTTACCACGTACACGGCGCAAGATAGCCTCTACGCGGAACACCAATTCCTCCATAGAGAATGGCTTGGTGATATAATCATCAGCACCAATCTTGAAACCTTCGAGGATATCCTCCTTCAAAGTCTTGGCTGTCAAGAAGATGATAGGCAGATCGGCATTAGTCTGACGAATATCCTGTGCCAAGGTAAAACCGTCTTTCTTTGGCATCATCACGTCAAGAACAGCTATATCATACTTATTCTTTGTAAACTCCTTGAATCCCTGTTCACCGTCAGGACACAACACTGTAGAATAACCCTTTGCCTGCAAATATTCGCGAAGCAACATACCCAGGTTCTCATCATCCTCACAAAGCAAGATCTTAATTGTCTCTTCCATATCTTAATCAATTTTTATTTGTTAATATTCTAATTATCAATTTCTTTTCAACTATGTATTACCGGCAGTTTGATAGTGAAGGTGGTACCTTTACCGAATTCACTTTCTACCTTGATTTCGCCATCATGCAAATCAACGATTTTCTTCACATAGGCCAATCCTAAACCGAATCCCTTCACATCATGTACATTACCTGTATGAACACGATAGAACTTATCGAAGATTTTCTTCAGATTCTCCTTCTTCATACCCAATCCGGTATCAGTTATAGAGAGATAAAGATGCTCTTCATCATTCCAGGTTTTCATCGTAATATTGAGAGGCTCATCCGGTTTGCGATATTTTACCGCATTGTCCATCAGATTAAAGATTACATTCTGGAAATGCACCTCATCCACATAGAGCCCAGAATCAATCGCCTCAATATCGGTATACACCTTACCACCTGTATGCTCAACACGGAGCGCAAACGAATGGGCGATATTTTCCACCATCTCATTGAGGTCGAGTTCTTTCTTCTTGAATACCGCTTTCTTACGGTCGAACATACTCATCTGCAGCACTTTCTCAACCAGGAAGCGAAGGCGTTTAGACTCATCATTAATCACACCACCCAAATGTTTCTGCATCTGCTCACTCTTGGAAACAGAGGAATCATTGAGCATCTGAGCTGCCAAGCTGATACTGGCAATAGGCGTCTTCAACTCATGGGTCATATTATTGATGAAATCGTTCTTGATTTCCGTATACCTCTTCTGCCTGAAGATAACCACAATAGTAAAGATGAAGGTGACCAACAATACCAAAGTAAAGATGATACTAGGTATCATAAAGCGTACACTGGAGAAGATATAGCTATTCATATCTGGGAAATGAATCTTCACAACTCCCATCTTCGACTGCGGGTCGTTACGGAAGAGCACCTGCGAATAGCTGTATTCCTCGCCCTCGTCGCTATAGTCCGGACATCGGTACACCTCACGACCATCCTGCGTAGTTACAGTGAAATGATATGGGATATTAATGCCATTATTCATCATCTCAGCCTTCAGGTCCTGATCCAACTGCTTAAAGTTGATACGCTCCTTCAAAGGTTTATCGGATGCAGAATAAAGAATGGAATAAACCACCTCATCCAGCAATGCTTTCTGATATACATAGCGATTCTTGACGATTTCCTGCAGCGACTTCTGAGTTTCGCTGAGCGAATTCTTATCGCTTCTCAAAATCATCGCCTTAGGCATATTGCCAGGACTGATGGCGATGGTTTTCAGTTCAAAGGATGAATACACCGTACCATCCTTCCCCACTACCGAGTACTGATGCGATTGCTGCACTGTGCCATCAGGCAAACCACTACGAGTACCCGCAGAATCCTTCTTGGCCGCCTTACGTTCTGTCTCATTGACATCTTTTTCAAGATAGCGCAAGGTTTCATTCAGCTCCAGATTTCTTGAAGCTTGATATAGGGCTCTGTTGACAGATTCGTCAAACTGTTCCTTCTTCATGTTAACCATCTCCTGGATGTAACTCAACTGCAAAAAGAGCAGAGCAAGGAACGAAAAGCCCATGATAATGGCTATGGTCCAAATCGTTTTCTTTTTCATGGGGGCAAAGATAGGAAATTTCTTAATTGGTTAACACAAAACAGTTAATTATTTATTCTGTTTTTATGCAAATTAACTAAAAATAGCAATTTTAGTTCTATATACAAAACTACAACAAACATAAAAAACGAAAAAGGAGCGTACATATCACATGCACGCCCCCTCATTGGTCATATCAACATAAAATTTTAATTTATATAAGAGAGATAATTCTCAACTAATGTATTGTAATATAGTTACAAACGAAATATCAAATTATTCAGCTTCCTTTGCCAACTCAGCCTCATGCTCAGCAATCAACTTGCTCTGAATGTCAGTAGGAACCAACTCATAGCTGGCAAACTTGGTTGTGAATGAAGCACGACCACCAGTAATCGAACTGAGAGAAATAGAGTAATTTGCAAGTTCCTTGAGAGGAATCTTAGCACTGAGCTTCTGATAACCAGCCTCAGAATCCATACCCATGATAAGAGCACGGCGTCCCTGGAGGTCACTCATTACATCACCCATATAGTCGGCAGGAACATAAACTTCCAAATCATAAATAGGTTCCAAAATCTTAGGACCTGCCTGCTTGAAAGCATCACTGAAGGCACGACGGGCAGCCAACATAAATGACAATTCATTGCTGTCTACAGGGTGCATCTTACCATCATATACGATTACACGGACATCACGAGCATAAGAACCTGTCAGAGGTCCATGCTCCATACAGTCCATAACACCCTTGAGGATAGCTGGCATGAATCGGGCATCGATGGCACCACCTACAACAGAGTTGAGGAATACCAACTTGCCACCCCATTCCAAAGAAACCTCTTCACGGCTCTTGATATTCATCTTGAACTCCTGACCGTTGAAAGTGAACGATGTTGGATCTGGCATACCTTCTGCATAAGGCTCAACAATGAGATGTACCTCACCGAACTGACCAGCACCACCACTCTGCTTCTTATGACGATAGTCTGCACGAGCCTTCTTGGTAATAGTCTCACGATATGGAATACGAGGCTCCTCGAATGTAACGTTGAGTTTCTCGTTGTTTTCCAAACGCCACTTCAATGTACGGAGATGGAACTCACCCTGACCACGAACGATAACCTGTCGCAACTCCTTACTCTGGTCAACAACCCATGTAGGGTCTTCCTGACGCATCTTGATGAGGGCAGCCATCAGTTTCTCTGTATCCTGGGCATTAGCCGCCTTGATAGCACGAGAATACTTAGGGTTAGGATACTTGATAAAGTCGAAGCGCCACTCGGCACCCTTTCCGTTCAAGGTATTACCAGTCTTCACGTCCTTCATCTTCACGGTACAGCCGATGTCACCGGCGTTCAACTGATCCACAGGCACACGGTTGGCACCAGCGCAGGCATAAATCTGTCCGATACGCTCCTTAGAACCACGGTCAGCATTGGTCAGGTCATCACCGCTCTTGATAGAACCGCTCATTACCTTGAAGTAGCTAACCTCACCGATGTGTGGCTCCAAACCAGTCTTGAAGAAGTAAACACTCTCAGGACCATTGGCATCAGGAGTTATCTCCTCACCACGGGTATTATGCAATTTAGGCATCTCGCTTACGAAAGGAACCACATTGCCCAGGAATTCCATCAGGCGATGAACACCCATAGACTTACCGGCACAAACACAGAACACAGGGAAGATACTGCGGGTAACCAGTCCCTTACGGATACCCTCGCGGAGTTCATCCTCTGTCAAGCTCTCGCTCTCGAAGAATTTCTCCATCAGACCCTCGTCGTTCTCGGCAGCAGCCTCAACGAGTGCAGCATGAAGTTCCATTGCCTTGTCCATTTCCTCCTCAGGAATATCCTCGATGATAGGAGCACCGCCTTCTGGTTTCCAGGAATATTTTTTCATCAATAAGACGTCAATGAGAGCATTGAAGCCAGGACCGGTCTCAATAGGATATTGTATCTGCACACACTTAGGGCCATAGATGTCCTTCATGGTTGCAATGAGGTTATCGAAATCACACTTGTCAGAGTCAAGCTGGTTAACGAGGAAGATAACAGGCTTGCCCAACTTCTCGGTATAGCGGAAGTTGTTCTGGGTGCCAACCTCTGGACCATATTGACCATTGATAAGGATAACTGCCTGATCGGTTACATTGAGGGATGTAATTGCACCACCAACGAAATCGTCGCTACCAGGGCAGTCGATGATATTCAACTTCTTGTTGTTCCACTCCACATGAAAAACGGTAGGGAACACAGAGTAACCATACTCCAGCTCAACTGGGAAGTAGTCGCTCACCGTATTCTTCGCTTCTACAGAGCCTCTACGCTTGATAACGCCTGCTTCAAATAACATACTTTCGGCAAGTGTAGTCTTGCCGCTACCCGCACTGCCCAGCAATGCAATGTTCTTAATCTCATTTGTCTGATATACTCTCATGACGCTTATAGATTTTTAAGGGTTATACATTAAATTTGCTAGTTGTCTTCAACAGTCCAACCTTGCGGTTTTTCCGTTTCATGGTACTAAATTACGCTTTTTTCTTGATACTTCCAAAAGTTTTATCGAAAAAGTTGCTTATTTTTAAAACATATTAGTAATTTTGCACTTTGTTAAATAAAAAAATCTCCTTACACCTTATTATATTTAAGAAGACAAGGGTAAGTAAGAAAGATTTATAAGAAGTAAAAAATATGGCAGGATTATACATACATATCCCATTCTGCGAAAGCCGCTGCATTTATTGCGGTTTTTACAGCACTACATCCCTCAAACTAAGGGATGCATACGTAGACGCACTCATAAAAGAAATGTCTCTACGCCCTATTCTTCAGGAATTGGAAGAAGGAGAAAAGATAGAAACCATCTACCTTGGAGGTGGCACACCCAGTCAACTTACAGGTGAACAACTCATCAAATTATTCGATGGTATCAGTAAATATCTAGGAAACATTAATCGCGAAATGGAAATCACGATGGAATGCAATCCTGATGATGTTACAGAAGAGTTTTGCCAAACCCTCAAACAACTCCCCGTCAACCGCATCAGCATGGGCGCCCAGACATTCAGCAATGAGCGTTTGCACTTTTTACATCGACGCCACAACGCCCAAGAAGTAAGAATAGCCGTAGAACGCTTACGCAACATTGCCATCAACAATATCAGTATCGACCTCATGTTCGGCTTTCCTGGCGAAAATATCGAGCAATGGAAGAGCGATATTCAGGAAGCCATCAATCTGAATGTAGAACACATCTCAGCTTATAGTTTGATGTATGAAGAAGGGACCTCACTCTATCGCTTATTAGAACAGGGTAAAATTGAAGAAATTGATGAAGAGACGAGCCGGAATATGTACGAGACACTGGTACAACTTCTTACCCAAACCGGCTACGAACATTATGAAATCAGCAATTTTGCCCGCCCTGGCTATCATTCGCGCCACAATAGCAGCTATTGGCACGAAACGCCATACATTGGTATCGGGGCCGCAGCCCATTCATACAAACGAATCCATAAAGGAGGGCAACTATTTGCCACAAGAAGCTGGAACATTGACCAACTGGCACAATACATAGAGCAGATAGAACAAGGAACGTTGCCTTCAGAAAAAGAAGAGCTTGACATCAATAGCCGATACAACGACCTCATCGCAACCGCCCTACGTACTTCAGACGGCATCAGTATAAAACATGTAGCAGACGAATTTGGCGAAGAGCTAGCCCGGCAACTTGCTTCGGAAGCTCAAAAGCATATTGCCTGCGGTCTGATGAAGATAGAGAACGACCATCTCTCTCTCACTCACAAAGGACTCTATATTTCAGACGATATCATGAGCGACCTCGTGATAGTATAAAAAAAAAGTTGCGACATATTCTTATCTTGAATATGTCGCAACGCATATCATGATTATGACCAAGACTCTATTTTGTCTAGACCATATTTTTTATAACGTTCATAATAGAATTTTTTAATGGCATCAAGTGCCTGAATCGTAGTTTTTTTCTTTTGCAAATAAGGCTTTACCATCTGAAGTAGTGCAAAAAGCACAACCACAACAAGCAAAACTACGCCCCATGACAGAATTTCACTTTCAAAATTCAATCTAGGCTGAAGTATAATGCCAACAGCTATCGGCAATACAAAGCATACCCAGTCCATAGGGGTATCTAGGCGTGTAGACTCAAGATACTCTTCTCTCAAGTTCTTTGGCGATTTCAAGATCAACCTTTTTTGATGCTTTAGCCAATAATCTTCAAACTCTTTTTCCATAATTTTTTTCATTTACTGTTCCGCTCATCACCAAAAGAAATTCAATTGATAAAAAACAGAGCTCATAATGCAATCCATTTTAATTAATACTTTAAACTTACGGTGAGATCTAAGTTTCAAACATTTACTATAGTTAGACCTCAACTTTCATCTTTTACCAGAAAACGTAATTTCAATTTGCAAAATTATCACATTATTCTGAGAACAGCAAATAAACACCCCTATTTTCATGAATAATTAACGTTTTTTATGCACAAAAAGTGTAGACTCTCAATAAACACATTCAAAAAGCAACAAAATACAAGCACCCGGACTGCAACTGTCCCCAAACAGATAACAGAAACGTCATTACCATCCTTTATTGGCTTTTTATCAGAAAAAAAACTAGCAATACCCACTACGAGTATTGCCAGCTTTTATATATTTCAAAAAAAAGGAATCACCGTTTTATCTTTCATCAAGCGGCTGATAATCAAGCTCACCAAGTATATTCTTATAAGCAGGACGAATGATACGACGGCCCTCAAAGTTGAGTTCCTCGATACGATGTGCAGTCCAGCCCACAATACGAGCCATAGCGAAGATTGGAGTATAAATCTCTTGTGGCAGACCTATCATTTCATAGATAAAACCACTATAGAAGTCGAGATTTGCACATGCAGGCTTACTTCCACCACGATGTTCCTGCAGACACTTGATGCCCTCCTGCTCTATCAATTTCAAGAAATTGTACTCATCCTCTCTACCCTTCTCCTTGGCAAGCTCGCCAGCCAGGCGCTTCAGCTCTACAGCACGAGGATCGCTCAAGGTATATACCGCATGTCCGATACCATAGATAAGACCAGTCTTATCATAAGCCTCCTTGTTGAGCATGCGCTTGAGATAGATATCAAGCTCATTGACATTCGTCCAATCCTTGATAGCCTCTTTCAAATGGTGGAACATATTGATAACCTTGATATTGGCACCACCATGCAAAGGACCTTTCAAACTACCGATACCTGCCGCGATAGAGCTGTAGGTATCCGTGCGGGTAGAAGAGGTAACACGCACCGTAAAGGTAGAGTTGTTACCTCCACCATGCTCTGCCTGAATAATCAAGAGAAGATCGAGCATACGTGCATCCAGCTCAGAATAGTTCTCATGTTTCATCATGTAAAGGAAGTTCTCTGCAATAGAGAGATTCTCACGAGGATGACGAATATGAAGACTTCTACCCTGCACAGAGTGACGGTAAATATTGTATGCATAGGCAATAATGGTAGGGAACTTTGCTATCAGCTCGATGCTTTGACGCATCAAGTTATCACGACTGATATCATCAGGATTTGGATCAAAAGTGTACATTTCGAGCACACAACGAGCCAAAATATTCATGATATTGCTACCCTCCAACTCAATAATGTGGGTAATTGTACGGTGATCGAGCGGCATATTGTCATTCAGAAGTTCCTTAAATGCCTCCAATTCCTCCTTATCAGGCAACTGACCAGAGAGCAGGAGGAAGGCAACCTCCTCAAAACCGAAGCGCTTTTCCTTCAGAAGTGGGCTTACCAAATCATCCAGTTCATAGCCACGATAATAAAGTTTACCCTCTGTAGGAGTCAACTTGCCATCTGCATCACGCTCATAACCCACAACGTTACCAATATTGGTCAATCCTACCAATACACCAGAGCCATCCTCATTACGAAGTCCACGCTTTACATTAAACTTCTTGAATGCCTCTTTATCTATCTTGCATGAGTTCTTAACCTCATCACTCAGCTTATATATTAAATATTCTTTGTTCATGACTACTTATTTTTTGCAGCAAAATTCAATGCAGAACCTGCCTTGAACCATGCTATCTGTGTATCATTATAGGTATGTTCTACCTCAAAACTATCCTCAGAACCATCTTTATGCTTCAAGGTAACGGTGAGTTTAGAGCCTGGAGCAAATTCCTTCAAACCAGTCAAAGAGATACGATCGTCTTCCTGTACCTTATTATAATCGTCCTTGTTGCAGAATGTAAGAGCAAGCATACCCTGCTTCTTCAAGTTTGTCTCATGAATTCTTGCAAAACTCTTAGCCAAAATCACCTTTACGTTCAGGAAACGAGGCTCCATGGCGGCATGTTCACGAGAAGATCCCTCACCGTAATTATCCTCTGCAACCACGATGCTACTGATTCCCTGTGCCTTGTAAGCCTTAGCTGCGGTAGAAACCTCAACATAATTGCCATCCAACTGGTTTTTCACCTTATTGCTCTCACCGTTGAAGGCATTCACGGCTCCCATCAGAAGGTTGTCAGAAATATTCTGCAGATGTCCACGGAACTTCAGCCAAGGTCCAGCCATAGAGATATGGTCAGTGGTACACTTTCCTTCTGTCTTGATAAGCAAAGGCATGTCTACCAAATCCTTACCATCCCAAGGAGCGAACGGAGCCAGTTTTTGAAGACGATTGCTGTCTGGAGCAATAACTACCTCTACATTTGCATTTTCTTCACTTGGAGCAATGAATCCCTTATCTTCTACGGCAAATCCCTTTGGAGGGAAAGTAAATCCTGTAGGAGCATTGAGTTTCACGCTATTACCTTCCTTGTCCAGCAATGTATCGGTAGCAGGATTGAAATCCAATCTGCCAGCAATGGTCAGAGCCACAGTAAGCTCAGGACTTCCGATAAAAGCAAACGTATTAGGGTTACCATCAGCACGACGGCGGAAGTTTCTATTAAAAGAGGTAACAATAGCATTCTTGCGAGTATTATCTTCAGTATGACGCTTCCACTGTCCGATGCAAGGTCCGCAAGCATTGGTCATGATAAGAGCTCCTATCTTCTTGAAATCATCAAGAATACCATCACGCTCGGCTGTATAGCGAATCTGCTCTGAGCCAGGATTGATGATTAGCTGACCTTTCACTTCTATGCCTTTCTCATAAGCCTGACGAGCCACACTAGCCGCACGGGCAAGATCCTGATAAGAAGAGTTGGTACAACTACCTACCAAACCTACTTCTACCGCCATAGGATAATCATTGGCAGGACCTTTGGCCTTCATGTGAGAAATAGGTGTTGCTGCATCAGGAGTGAATGGACCATTCAAATGAGGCTCCACCTTAGAAAGGTCTATTTCTACAATCTGGTCGTAGAAAGCAGAAGGATTAGCCAAGACCTCATCATCTGCACGGAGTTCTTCCGCATTCTGCTGTGCGAGAGATGCAATTTCCTCACGACCAGTCTTACGCAGATATTCGCTGGCATTCTGATCGAATGGGAAGATAGAGCAGGTAGCACCCAACTCAGCACCCATATTACAGATAGTAGCCTTACCTGTAGTAGAGATACTATCCAATCCCTCACCAAAGTATTCGAGAATAGCGTTGGTACCTCCCTTTACGGTAAGAATACCAAGGATTTCAAGGATTACATCCTTTGGAGTTGCCCATCCTGAAAGCTTACCTGTAAGATGGACACCGATAAGACGAGGCATCTTGAGTTCCCAAGGCTGACCGGTCAACACATCCACAGCATCAGCACCACCTACACCAACAGCTACCATACCTAAGCCACCGGCATTAGGAGTATGAGAATCGGTACCCACCATCATACCTCCAGGGAAGGCGTAGTTTTCGAGCACTACCTGATGAATAATACCAGCACCTGGTCCCCAGAAACCGATATGATATTTCTGAGATACGGACTTCAAGAAATCGTAAACCTCTTTATTTGTCTTACAAGCCTCAGGAAGATCGATGTTAGCGCCCACATCAGCGCGAATCAAATGATCACAATGTACGGAAGCAGGCACAGCTACCTTATCCTTGCCCGCATTCATGAACTGCAAGAGTGCCATCTGCGCCGTAGCATCCTGCATCGCCACGCGATTAGGTCGGAAGTCAACATATTCTACACCTCTTTTATATGGTCGCAACTGAGTTGGGTCGAAAAGATGTGCAAAAAGCACCTTCTCGGCATAAGTAAGAGGTCGTTTCACAGTAGCCTTTGCTTGGGCTACACTCTCCGAATACGAAGCATAAAAGCTTCTCAGCATTTCAATGTCCAGTATCATCTTATTCACTAATTATTATTTATTATCACTTTCATGCATGCAATCTTTCCAATGAAAATATGCACACTTCAAATTATTTGTTTGCAAAAATACAAATTTTTCTGCAATTAGTAGCACTTTTTGTTAGAAATTTAGCATTTTGCTATTGTTTTTCTTGATTTTTGATAAAATTGCTGTATATTTATGCTCTTTTCTTCAACAAATTACCGCGAAACGACAAATTCAAAGAAAAAAACAAGGAAAAAGAAAAAATAGTAAGAAAAGGAAAAGAAAAAGCAAAAAATATTTGGAGCATTCCACTTTATTTATTACTTTTGCACGTAATATGAGAATAGACATTATAACAGTATTACCAGAGATGCTGGAAGGATTCTTCGGCGAATCAATCCTGGCACGTGCGCAGAAGAAGGGTCTTGCAGAGATTCATCTTCATAATCTGCGCGACTATACATTAGATAAATGGAAACGAGTAGACGACTATCCTTACGGTGGAAGTGCCGGCATGGTGATGCAATGCGAACCTATCGACCGATGCATTGCTGCACTAAAAGCCGAACGCGACTATGACGATGTCATATACGTTTCCCCTGACGGCGAAACTTTCAACCAGAAGATTGCCAACGAGATGTCCATGCAGGGCAACCTCATCATTCTGTGTGGTCACTACAAGGGAATAGACCAACGTGTACGCGACCATCTCATCACAAGAGAAATCAGCGTAGGCGACTATGTGCTAACCGGTGGAGAATTGGCAGCAGCCATCATCTCTGATGCAGTAATCAGACTGGTACCAGGCGTCATCAGCGATGAGCAGAGTGCCCTTTCCGATTGCTTCCAAGACGACATTCTTGCTGCTCCTATCTATACTCGCCCTGCCGATTACAAGGGATGGAAAGTACCGGAGATTCTGCTGAGCGGCAACGAGGCGAAGATTCGCCAATGGGAGTTCGACCAGGCCATGGAGCGAACCAAGCGCCTGCGCCCTGACCTGCTGGAGGAATAAACAACAATTAACATAAAGTTCTTAGGCGCAGCGAAAAAGACCAGACTGTACCATAAGAAAATAACGAATAAATGGTCTATAAGTTAGAATTATGGAACAAAACAATTTAGAACAACAAGTTCCTACACCTATGCCACCTAAACCAGACAACAATATGGTTTTGGCAATTGCTTGCACCGTATGCTGCTGCTTACCATTTGGTATAGTTGGTATCATTAAGGCTAGTAAAGTTAATGGTCTTTACCTAACAAAGCAATACGAAGCCGCTGCTCTGATGGCACAAGATGCCAAGAAATGGAGTATTATCGGCATTGTTGTTGGTCTCGTTATCCAAGTGATTTATGTCATCTTTTATGGTGCAGCAATAGCATCTCAATTGTAAATTGAAATACATCAATAAATACACTCTATTAATAATAGTTATCATTGGTCTGCCTTTGCTATACAAATACAACCCTTCAGAGTATTGGTTTTGGCCAAAGTGCCCTATCAAGATTTTGACAGGATTAAATTGTCCCGCTTGTGGCATACAAAGGTTTATTCATGCTGCACTGCAAGGACATTTAGCTAAAGCATACCAATATAACTATTATTTACTATATGCATTACCATATTTTATATTAGTAGTGATATCATATTATTTGCCTGACTGCAAAACAAAGACAAAGATGAAAAATATATTTGAGAGCAACATAGCTATAAGAATATATGTAACAACATTTTTTATTTGGTTTATAGTCAGAAACATATTAAACATATAAAACTTAATGTATGGAACAACAACAAGTAGAACAACTTATTGCGATATATGGAAACAAGTTGCCTATTGAATCCATCTTTACTGTAAGGGAAAAATTACTGTCTTTGGATTACAATACAGCTAGTATTATTTTAGCACAAGCCAAAGACCCAACGATTTCAATCATATTGTCAATCATAGTTGGAGCATGGGGAATCGACAGAATTTACATTGGTGATGTGGGATTAGGTATCATCAAATTGCTAACATGTGGAGGTTGTGGCATTTGGTGGCTCATTGATCTATTTCTAATCATGGATGCCACCAAACGAAAGAATCTGCTGCAAATAACAGAAATTTACGGGGCACCAGCATAAATTGAAATATAGCTTGCCCGTTGTCTGGAATTCCAGAGAAAGAGCAAGCTATATTCATTTTTATTATTATAGTTCATTTTACAGGTATTTTTTGCAGAAAGCTTCACCCAGCAAGAAGCCCTCCTCATAGAGCCGCTCCAACTTGGCGGTATCCTTCTCAATGCGCCCTACTTCCATCGGTCTTATCGGGCGGATACAAGTAATCTTTCCGGCAGCCTCCAAATCATCCACCAGCTGAATTTGTTCATTGTAAACTTTATGGCGATGACTCAAAGCCACACGAAGACGAGGATAGTTCTTATATAAATAAGGTAGCTTACGATCCTTACCCGTATCTCGCCAGCCTTTGTTTCTTGTAAGAATCACCACATTATGCTCAAATCCCTTATCGAATGCACGTTGTACAGGAATACTATCAACAATTCCCCCATCCAACATCGGAATACCATCCACATTCACGATTTTGCTCACAAACGGCAAACTGCTGGAAGCTCTTACGATATCAAGCGCACGCTGACGTTTATGGTTAGTCTCAGAAAGATACATCGGCTGCCCCGTCAGACAATTGGTGGTAACCATCTCAAACCTATCGGCATATTTAAAATATGTATCAAAATCGAAAGGAAGCAACTGGTTTGGAAACTTGTCGTAAAGCAACTCACGATCAAAGATACAGCCTTGAGTAACAAGATGATGGATACCTATATATTGATAACGCGCCAAATAATCAATATTGGAAATACGAGCACGACGAGGCTGCCGACTCATATACGACATGCCATTACAAGCACCAGCCGAAACTGCTACCACATAAGGGAAGTATAAATCATACTTCATAAAAGCATCCAGTACTCCGCTGGTGAAAACGCCTCGCATTCCACCACCTTCCAGCACCAGTCCTGTATTCTTATTCATTTTCATAACAACTACAACAAACTTACCTTAAGTTATCATTTTGCTCTCATCCGGGACAAATTCATGACACATTTTACCCCGAAAAGTGCATTTTTATATTAATTATTTATAAATTCTAGAGATTTATTAAATTTTGCTTGCAAAGATAACACTTTTTTGGGAAATAATTACTAACTTTGCAGCAAAATATAGTAAAAATCTAAAAATATGTTTAGTAAAGATACATATATCAGTCGCCGCCAGGAGCTCAAGAAGCTCGTAAACAGCGGTATAGTTATACTTTTCGGAAACAACAATTCACCTTGTAATTTCCCGAACAACGGATATTATCCATTCCGCCAGGACTCTACTTTCCTGTACTATTTCGGACAGCAGCGTGACGGACTGGTAGGTGTAATAGATATAGATAATGATATCGAGACCTTGATTGGTGATGACATCGACTTGGTAGACATCGTTTGGTACGGAAGCGTGGATAGCGTTCACGACCTCGCAGAGCAGGTTGGCGTACACAATTCAGCTCCAATGAAGTCATTGAAGACAATCTGCAATGATGCCATGTCGAAGAAGCGCAAGATTCACTTCCTGCCTCCTTATCGCCACGATATCAAGATTCAGATATTTGACCTCCTCGGCATCCACCCTAACCAGCAAAAGGAAGAGGCTAGCATGGACCTCATCAAGGCTGTGGTAAAGATGCGTTCTACCAAGACACCAGAGGAAATCGAAGAATTGGAGAGAGCTTCTGTTATAGGCTACAAGATGCATACCACGGCAATGAAACTCGTCCGTCCCGGTATCACAGAGAAATATGTAGCAGGACAAGTAAGCGGTATCGCACACTCTTACGGAGCTATGGTAAGCTTCCCTACTATATTCAGCCAGCACGGAGAAATCCAGCATGGTTATCCTTCTATGAATGTATTGGAAGAAGGCAGACTGGCACTTTGCGATGCAGGTGCAGAGACTATCAACAACTACTGCTCTGACCACACCCGTACCATACCGGTAAGCGGAAAGTACAGTCAGCGACAGTTGGAAATCTACTCTATCGTAGAAGAGTGCCACGACCATGCACTGGATGTAGCTAAGCCTGGAGTAAAATGGGCCGATGTTCACTTCTCTGTATGCCGCTTGCTCTTCAACCGCATGAAGGAACTTGGTCTTGCCAAGGGCGATACAGAAGAAGCTGTAAAGGCTGGCGCTCATGCCATGTTCTTGCCTCACGGCTTGGGTCACATGATGGGTATGGATGTACACGACATGGAGAACCTCGACCAGATAAACGTAGGTTTTGACGAGGAAGTTCGTCCTAACTTAGAACAATTTGGAACAAATTGTCTGCGCATGGGTCGCCGCCTACAGGAAGGCTTCGTTGTAACAGATGAACCAGGTATATACTTCATCCCTGCTCTTATCGATGACTGGAAGGCATCAGGTCACTGTGCAGAATTCCTCAACTTTGATAAGATTGAGACCTATAAGGACTTTGGTGGCATCCGCATCGAAGACGATGTACTCATCACCAAGGATGGTTGCAGATTCATCGGCAAAGACCGCATTCCTTATCATCCAAAAGACGTAGAGGAATACATGGCAGCACATAGAGAAGAAATTCTTTAGGCAAACAAAGAATCCTCAAGGAGAAAAACTTGAGGATTCCACAAGAGAGAGAATATAAGAGTAAAACATTATTAATAAAAGAGAAAAAATTTCATGAAGAAATCAATGATCTTTGCAGCCATGCTTGCTTTGGCTGCTACAGGTGCAAACGCAAAGACTGCTGCTGATTCTGCAGCAATCGCAAAGAACAAGCCAGTATTTACAGTAGTTAAGCAGAATCCTATCACAAGTATCAAGGACCAGAACCGTAGCGGTACGTGCTGGGCTTACTCTACCCTCAGCTACTTCGAGAGCGAAATTTTGAAGAAGACAGGCAAGACCTACGACCTCAGCGAGATGTTCGTAGCCAACAAGACTTATATGGACCGCGCCACAGTGGCAGTAAGAATGCACGGCGACGTGAGCTTCTCTGAGGGTGGTAGCGCCTACGATGTACTCTATGCTTTGCAGCACTATGGTATTGTACCTGAGTCAGCCATGCCTGCTCCAGGTTCATTGACAGGTGACTCTCTGGCTAACTTTGGTGAGTTCTTCAACGTAATGACTCCATACGTAGAGGCAGTAGCAAAGAGCACAGCTAAGAAGCTTTCTCCAGCCTGGAAGAGCGGTCTTCAGGGCATCATCGACTCTTACATCGGTAAGGCTCCTGAGAAGTTTACATACGAGGGCAAGCAGTATACTCCACAGAGCTTCTGCCAGAGCCTCGGTTTGAATCTTGATGATTATGTAACCATCACCAGCTACACCCACCACCCAATGTGGAGCAAGTTTGCTGTTGAGGTACAGGATAACTGGCGCTGGCCTTTGAGCTACAACGTTCCTATGGAAGACATCTGCAAGATCATCGACAACGCTGTAAACAATGGTTATACTGTAGCTTGGGGCGGTGACGTAACAGAAGACGGTTTCACTCGCAAGGGTCTCGGTATCGCTTACGACGTGAAGAAGGTACGTTCTATGGCTGGTACAGACGCAGACCACTGGTTCAAGCTCTCAAAGGACGAAAAGAAGGAAAAGTTCGATTCACTCGGCGTAAACGCTCCTGAGGTAGTTCCTACACAGGCTATGCGCCAGGAAGCTTTCGATAACTGGGAGACTACCGATGACCACGGTATGCACATCTACGGTATCGCTAAGGACCAGAACGGCAAGGAGTACTATATGGTAAAGAACTCTTGGGGTGAGTATGGTGACTACAAGGGAACATGGTACATGACCAAGGCTTTCGTAGCTTACAAGACTATGGACTTCATGGTTAACAAGAATGCCCTCCCTAAGGATATCCGCAAGAAGCTCGGCATCTAATAAAAACAATTATATTTAAAGGCAGCAAACTTGGATTTGCTGCCTTTTTTGATTATTTCTTTGTAATTATGTTAAATTCCATGGTATTTTTTCTCGTTTGTCATTTTATTTTTGTAACTTTGGGGCAGAAATAAAAAATAATTAAAATGCATTTTAAATGGAATTACGAAGAACCTACACCAGAACAGCAGAAATCGGCTAAAGAACTGGCAGATAAGCTGAGCATGAGTCCTATTCTGGCACAGCTTCTCATCCATCGGGGCATTACGACTGAGTCGGCAGCCAAACGTTTTTTCCGTCCACAGCTCTCCGACCTCATCAACCCATTTCTGATGAAAGATATGGATATAGCCGTAGACCGCCTAAACGATGCAATGGGACGCAAGGAACGTATACTCGTATACGGAGATTACGATGTAGACGGATGCACAGCAGTCGCACTGGTGTACAGGTTTCTGCAGCAATTCTATTCTAATATCGACTACTACATACCCGATCGCTACGATGAAGGATATGGTGTAAGCCTGAAAGGGATAGACTTTGCTCACGAAACAGGTGTAAAACTTATCATTATCCTTGATTGCGGCATCAAAGCAATCAAGGAGATAGAATATGCCAAGAGCCTTGGCATAGATTTTATCATTTGTGATCATCATGTTCCAGACGACGTGATGCCACCAGCTGTGGCCATACTGAATCCTAAGCGACCAGATGACCCCTTCCCATTCAAACATCTTTGCGGATGTGGCGTAGGTTTCAAATTCATGCAAGCTTTCGCCAAAAACAACAACATCCCTTTCTCAAGACTCATCCCACTACTCGACTTCTGCGCAGTAAGTATTGCAGCAGATATCGTACCAGTGATAGATGAAAATCGAATTCTCGCTTTCCATGGTCTGAAACAATTGAATACCAACCCAAACATAGGTTTGAAATCAATCATTGACATCTGCGGACTCAACGGACGAGAAATTTCCATGAGCGATATCGTGTTCAAGATAGGTCCACGCATCAATGCCTCAGGAAGAATGGAAAACGGCAAGCTGAGTGTTGACCTGCTGGTAGAAAGAGATCTTGGAGTTGCTTTGCGCATGGCTCGCCATATCAATGAATACAACGAGCAGCGCAAGGATATAGACAAGCAGATGACCGAGGAAGCCAACGGAATCGTATCCAGACTGGAATCGATGAAGCACAACTCCAGTATCGTACTCTATGACGAAGACTGGAAGAAAGGCGTAATCGGTATTGTAGCGTCACGACTCACGGAAATTTATTTCCGCCCTACCGTAGTTCTTACCCGGGAAGGAGAATTGGCTACAGGATCTGCGCGAAGCGTAACGGGCTTTGATGTCTATTCAGCTATCAAAAGCTGCGAAGACCTGCTTGTCAACTTTGGCGGACACACCTACGCTGCAGGTTTGACTATGAAATGGGAAAATGTGAAGGAGTTCAGAGACCGATTCCAAAAGTATGTAGAAGAGCACATATCGCCAGAACAGACAGAAGCGATACTTAACATCGATGCACAGATAGACTTCCGCGACATTACCAAGCATCTGCATGCTGATCTCAAGAAATTTTCTCCTTTTGGTCCGTCTAATCCAAAGCCAATCTTCTGCACTCGTCAGGTATATGACTACGGAACGAGCAAGGTAGTGGGCAGAGAGCAGGAACATATCAAACTTGAACTGGTAGATTCAAAATCAAGCAATGTAATGAACGGAATAGCCTTTGGTCAGAGCGCTGCTTCACGATATATCAAGAGTAAGCGTAGCTTTGACATCGCCTACACCATAGAGGATAATATTTTCAAGAAGACGCAAGTTCAATTACAAATAGAAGATATCCGACCAAACGAAGGATTATAATCATAATCAACTTAAAGAAAGTGACAGATCAATATCTAGAGATATTACATAAATACTGGGGGTATCCTGATTTTCGTGGCATACAGAAAGAAATTATCGAAAGTATCGCCAACGGAGAGGATACCCTCGGTCTTATGCCTACTGGAGGTGGAAAGTCTATCACCTTCCAGGTTCCTGCCCTAGCCATGAAGGGGGTGTGCATTGTAGTAACCCCACTCATTGCCTTGATGAAAGACCAAGTGCAGCACCTTCGTGAGCGAGGCATCCTGGCAGAAGCCATCTATACAGGGCTTTTCCGAAGCGAAATTATACAAATACTGGAAAACTGTATCTTTGGCGAGACTAAATTTCTATATGTTTCACCAGAACGACTAGCTTCAGAAATATTCCAAGTAAAGCTACGCCACATCCACGTTAGCTTCATCACCATCGACGAAGCCCATTGCATCAGCCAATGGGGCTATGATTTCCGTCCCTCTTATCTCAGCATTGCTGATATCAGAAAGATGAAACCTGATGCCCCCGTACTTGCTCTTACCGCAACTGCTACTCCTGAAGTCATAAACGACATCATGGATAAACTGGAGTTTAAGAAGCCCAATCTTTTCAAGATGAGCTTTGAACGCAAAAACTTATCATATATTGTACGACCTTGTGCGGATAAAATTGGCGAAATGCTCCACATCCTACATTGTGTAGACGGATCAGCCATCGTCTATGCCAGAAGCAGAAAACGTACCAAGGAAATAGCAGAAATACTCAATAATAACGGTGAAACAGCTCTTTTCTATCATGCCGGACTTGACAGCAGTGAAAAGGACGAACGCCAAAAGGCATGGCAATCTGATGAAACACGCATCATGGTGGCCACCAATGCCTTTGGTATGGGTATAGACAAACCTGACGTACGCTTAGTTATACACATAGACTGTCCTGATTCACTGGAGGCCTACTTCCAGGAAGCAGGAAGAGCAGGTCGAGACGGTCAGCGTGCCTATGCAGTCTTGCTATACAACGGACACGATGAAGTAAAACTTAAAAAGCGCATCAACGATACCTTCCCAGAAAAGGACTTCATCAAGGATGTATACGAACATCTTGCCTATTTCTTTCAGATTGGCGTAGGAAGCGGATGCGGTAAGACATTTATCTTTGACATAGAAAAGTTTTGCTTCACATATAAATTCTTCCCGACCCAGGTAGACTCTGCCCTGCGCATTCTGGAACGTTCGGGATATATCCATTACGAGGACAACCCTGACGGGAAAGCCCGGCTCAAGTTTACCTTGAACCGCAATGAATTATATCTCTTAGAGAACTTGCCAAGCAACCAAGAAATGATTATCACGGCATTGCTACGCGCCTATGGCGGACTATTTACCGACTACGTATATATCAGCGAAAACCTGATAGCACAAATGTGCGATATCAGCGTACAGCAGGTTTACATGACTCTAAAGAATCTTTCTTCACGCCATATCGTAGATTTCATACCACAACGCAAGACACCGTATATCACCTATACTAGACAAAGAGAAGATGGCAACCGCATCATCATACCGAAATCTGTATGGGAAGATAGAAAAGAACAATATACCAAACGCATTGAAAGCGTTATCACTTATGCCAATAATGATATTGTTTGCCGCTCCAGACAACTTCTACGCTACTTCGGTGAAGAAACCCGAAAAGACTGTGGACATTGTGATGTTTGCCAGGAAAACAGTAAATCCCGCAATATAGATGACGAATTAAACAACATATCAGAACAGATACTGAATATGCTTTCAGATAAACAAATACATGATATAAAAGAGTTAAGACTAATCAAAGCTCCAACTCAGATGATCAACAAGGCTGTGAGATCATTAATAGCAGAAAATATCGTCATAACAGACAAATTCGACTTTTGGTTAGGAAAGAATTAATTGAGATTCTAAATCAGAAAGAACAACAAGAGCAAATTTGAAAGATTGAAAAAACATTTATAAAACAACAAAAAAGGGAACGACCCATCACGGACCGTTCCCTTTTAAACATTATGTACGAGAAAAAAATTAGTTGTTCTCAGGGCGAAGTTTACGTACAGTAACACCAGCCTGCCACATTTCCTTGTTGCGCATAGCCTCAAGTTCTGCGTTCAACTTCTCACGGTAATCAGCCTGAGAGTTCTTGTCGATAGAAATCTGAGCCTCATTACCTGTCTTAACAGAGTAATACAACCACTCCATAACTGGCTTGATAGCCTCACGGAAACGAGGAGCCCAATCAAGAGCACCACGCTGAGCTGTTGTAGAACAGTTAGCATACATCCAATCCATACCCTTAGCACCGAAGAGAGGGCCAAGGCTCTGAGTCAACTCCTCAACAGTCTCGTTGAATGCCTCAGATGGAGAGTGACCATTCTCACGGAGTACATCGTACTGAGCCTCCAAGAGACCCTCGATAGCACCCATCAAAGAACCACGCTCACCAGTAAGGTCAGAAGTAGCCTCACGCTGGAATGTAGTCTTAAACAAATAACCAGCACCGATACCGATACCGAATGCAATAGTCTTATCCTCTGCCTTGCCAGATGCATCCTGGTATACAGCGTAAGAGCAGTTCAAACCACGACCCTCGCAGAACATAGTGCGGAGAGAAGTACCAGAACCCTTAGGAGCAACCATGATCACATCAATATCCTTAGGTGGAACAACGCCTGTGCGATCGCTCCAGTTAATAGCGAAACCATGTGAATAATACAAAGTCTTACCTGGTGTGAGGTATGGCTTAATCTTTGGCCAGCATGCAATCTGACCGGCATCAGAAAGCAACATACAGATGATAGTACCCTTCTCTGCAGCCTCTTCGATAGAGAACAAAGTCTTACCAGGTACCCAGCCATCCTTCAAACACTTCTCGTAGGTCTTACCCTGACGCTGTCCGACGATGACATTGAAACCATT
>CAKPWR010000015.1 GCA_934196725.1 uncultured Prevotella sp. | reverse complement strand
ATTATGAATTCGCGAATATTACAATTAGCGGTACCGTCGATAATATCCAATATCACGGTACCGCTTTTGGGTTTGGTGGATGTCGCCATCGTCGGTCATATCGGCGATGCAGCTTATATCGGAGCCATCGCCGTGGGCTCGATGCTCTTCAATGTCATCTATTGGCTCTTCGGCTTCCTGAGGATGGGAACCAGCGGAATGACTTCGCAGGCATTGGGAAGGAGAGACTTGGCTGAGGTGATGAGACTCCTGATTCGATCCCTGGGCATCGGAGTGGGGATAGGACTCCTGTTCTTTATCCTTCAGAAATGGCTCATCGGATGTGGACTGTGGGCGATGTCGCCGGAAGCAGATGTGGTGGAACTGGCTCGCAGATACTGCTATGTCTGTATCTGGGGAGCTCCGGCGGTACTCGGACTCTATGGATTCACCGGCTGGTTTATCGGTATGCAGAACACCCGCATTCCGATGGTGGTGTCGCTGACGCAGAATGTGGTGAACATCATTGCCTCTCTGCTACTCGTCTTCGGTTGCCGGATGACGGTAGAAGGTGTGGCGCTCGGAACGGTCATCGCCCAATGGTGGGGATTCCTGATGGCTGGCTTGCTCTATCGGGTTCATTATCAGCGGTTAAGCAAGTATGATTATCGCAAGGATCTCTTTGCAGCAGAACCGCTGAAACGATTCTTCTCTCTGAACCGGGACATCTTTCTCCGTACCTTATGTCTGGTGGCAGTGAATCTCTTCTTTACGGCAGCTGGTTCGAGGGAGAGTACATTGGTGCTGGCTGTCAACACGCTGCTGATGACGCTCTTTACCATCTTCTCCTATTTCATGGATGGCTTTGCGTATGCGGCAGAGGCATTGAGCGGAAAGTATTATGGAGCCGGCAACAGGGTGGCATTCCGGGAGGTAGTGAAGCGGACGATGGGGTTCGGCGTGGTTGTAGCCATCCTTTTCACCTTATTATATATAATAGGTGGCGAGAATTTCCTGGCTTTGCTGACCAGCGATGAGCGGGTGATTGCAGCATCGGGCGAATATCTGGGGTGGGCAGTTCTCATTCCTTTGGCAGGCATGTCGGCATTCGTCTTTGATGGCATCTTCATCGGCATCACCCAGTCGAAGTCGATGCTCTGTTCCACCGCCATTGCCTCAGCTTCGTTCTTCGGAATGTACTTTGGTCTGCATCCTCTTCTGGGCAATCATGCCCTGTGGCTTGCCTTTATTCTCTACCTCGTTTTGAGGGGTATCGTATTATTCGTCATTTACCGTAAGAAACTGCGGTAAATGGCGAATTGTGTTTTAATAGAATATAATAATACTGAAGTTTCGCATGTGGTTCAAGTACGGGCTGAAGGCCCAAAAGCTCCTAGCCCAGGGCATCGCCCTGGGTATAATGGCAATCAGCAAGGCGCCCTGTAAGGGCAAAAGCTTTGTATATTGCCAGGTATTTGAAAGCTTTTGCCCTTACAGGGCGACAGGTTTGCGTCCATAAACACCCAGGGCGATGCCCTGGGCTAGGAGCTTCTGCCCTTTCAGGGCGTGTGGGGCTTACTTGCGAAACTTGAGTAATAATAGAAATAACGCACATCGTTCTCGAAAAATTGCACACTTGAAATATAGTGTGCGCATTTTTTAGAAAAACTACATTAATATAGTTTAAAACTTAGGCTTTTATTCTTTTTCTTAGCATAATTTTCGTACTTTCGCAGCGCAAAAATAAAAATAGTACAGAGTAAAATGACAGCAGAAGAATATTATCAGCAAGGTAACGCCTGGCGGAAGAAAGGCGACTTTAAGCGTGCTCTTGACTCCTATATGGAGGCGATAGCGCTAGACCCGGAGAGTCCGGCTGTAGCGGCAAAGGAGATGCTGGATGATATCATGAACTTCTATTGCAAAGACTACTACAATCCATAACAACCGACATGTGGACAACGGCAGTTTGATTACTCTATGAGTAAAGATAATTAGAAAAAAATTAGAATATGAGTAAGATTAAAGGGGCTATTGTAGTCGATACCAAGCGTTGCAAAGGATGCTCGCTCTGCGTGGAGGCTTGTCCTCATCATGTCATCGCATTGGCTGAGAAAAAGGTCAATGTGCATGGTTATCGCTATGTAGAGGCGGCTGTGCCTGAAGCATGCGTTGGCTGTACCTCGTGCGCCATCGTCTGCCCAGACGGTTGCATCACTGTTTATCGTAAGAAGGAGGACTAAACAATGGCAAATCAAGAAGTAACATTAATGAAAGGCAATGAGGCGATAGCCCATGCCTGCATCAGATGTGGTGCGGATGGCTTCTTCGGCTATCCTATCACACCTCAGAGTGAGATTATAGAGACGCTGGCTCTGCTCAAGCCTTGGGAGACATCAGGTATGGTGGTTCTGCAGGCTGAGAGTGAGGTAGCGGCTATCAATATGGTTTATGGTGGAGCTGGCGCAGGCAAGCGTGTGATTACCACTTCGTCAAGTCCGGGTGTGGCTTTGATGCAGGAGGGTATCTCTTACATGGCAGGCGCTGAGATTCCTGGCGTTATCGTCAACGTGCAGCGTGGCGGTCCGGGACTGGGTACCATCCAGCCATCACAGAGTGATTATTTCCAGGCTACCCGCGGCGGTGGTAACGGCGACTACAACGTCATCGTTCTGGCTCCGGCTTCGGTTCAGGAGATGGCAGACTTCGTAGACCTTGCCTTCACTCTTGCCTTCAAGTACCGTAACCCGGCAATGATTCTGAGCGATGGCGTCATCGGACAGATGATGGAGAAGGTGGTGCTGCCACCTATGAAACCTCGCCGTACCGAGGAGGAGATTGCGAAGGAGTGTCCTTGGGCTACCATCGGCCGTCCTAAGAGTCGCCCTGTCAACATCATGACCTCTCTGGAACTCAAGCCTGAGGTGATGGAGCAGCGCAACATCGCCCTTCAGGAGAAATACAGAAAGATTCGTGAAACGGAGGTTAGATATGAAACCGAGCAGATGGAGGATGCCGACTATGTAATCGTAGCCTTCGGAAGTGCGGCACGTATCGCCGAGAAGAGTATCGAGAGTGCCCGGGAGCAGGGCATCAAGGTGGGACTGTTCCGTCCTATCACCCTCTGGCCTTTCCCAGAAAAGGAAATTCATGAACTCGCCAAGACCAAGAAGGGAATCCTGGTTGCCGAGATCAATGCGGGTCAGATGGTTCAGGATGTGCGCCTGGCTGTGAATGGACAGACTCCTGTAGAGCACTTTGGTCGTCTGGGCGGTATCGTACCAGAGCCAGAGGAAATCGTTGAAGCGCTGAAACAATTAATAATTTATAATGAATAATTGATAATGAATAATGAGCCTTCGGGCTAAGGCGTATGCCTAATTATACATTATAAATTATAAATTAAACATTAAATACAATGAATGATATAATTTCACCAGAGAATCTGGTATATAAGAAGCCTACGCTGATGAACGATACCCCGATGCACTATTGCCCGGGCTGTTCGCATGGCGTAGTTCATAAGCTCGTTGCCGAGGTCATCGAGGAGATGGGCATGGAGGATAAGACGGTGGGTGTTTGTCCGGTGGGCTGTGCCGTATTCGCTTATCGCTATTTGGATATCGACTGGCAGGAAGCTGCGCATGGTCGTGCTCCTGCTGTGGCTACGGGTATCAAGCGTCTGTGGCCAGACCGTCTCGTCTTCACTTATCAGGGTGATGGCGACCTGGCGTGCATCGGTACCTGTGAGACCATCCACGCCCTGAACCGTGGTGAGCATATTGCCATCATCTTCATCAACAATGCCATCTATGGTATGACCGGTGGACAGATGGCTCCAACCACCCTGTTGGGTCAGAAAACCGCTACCTGTCCTTATGGACGAGATGCAGATCTTCATGGTTATCCACTGAACATCACTGAACTCGCCAGCCATCTGCAGGGCACCTGCTATGTAACCCGCCAGAGTGTGGAGACCGTGGCAAGCATCCGCAAGGCAAAGAAGGCCATCCGCAAGGCGTTCGAGGCAAGTATGCAGGGCAAGGGTTCCAGCTTGGTAGAGATTGTTTCTACCTGCAACAGCGGTTGGAAGCTCTCACCTGTTGAGGCAAACAAGTGGATGGAAGAGAACATGTTTAAGCAGTATCCTAAGGGCGACCTGAAGGATACAACGGGAATTTGAACATTGAACATTGAACTTTGAACTTTATGATTACCTTATCTTGCAAAAAGTAGGTCTCTATATAGTTCAAAGTAATAATAGAGTAATCATAAAGTTCAAAGTTCAATTCTCAAAGTTCAAAGTCATAAAAAGTAATCATAAAGTTCAAAGTTCAATTCTCAAAGTTCAAAGTTAAAAATATGAAGACAGAAATCATTATATCCGGTTTTGGTGGTCAGGGCGTCCTTTCGATGGGAAAGATCCTGGCCTATTCAGGACTGATGGAAGACAAGGAGGTAACCTGGATGCCTGCTTACGGACCTGAGCAGCGTGGCGGTACAGCCAACGTGACGGTCATTGTGAGCGACAGCCGCATCTCTTCGCCTATCCTGAGCCATTACGATGTAGCCATCGTGCTCAACCAGCCATCGCTCGATAAGTTCGAGCCAAAGATTAAGCCTGGCGGTATCCTGATTTACGATGGTTATGGCGTGATGAATCCTCCACAGCGCAAGGACATCACCATCTATCGCATCGATGCGATGGACAAGGCTGCCGAGATGAAGAATTCGAAGGTGTTCAACATGATTGTATTGGGCGGACTGCTGAAGGTTTGCCCAGTGGTGAGCACCGACGGTTTGAACAAGGCACTCTACAAGTCATTGCCAGAGCGTCATCATAACCTGATTCCATTGAACATGCAGGCAGTGGAAGAGGGTATGAAAATCATCGAGAAGATTGATAAATAATTAATATAATTGCCGTATGACTAAAAAATCCAACTATCTATTATCCCTTTTCGGGGCATTATTGCTTGCATCTCCGATTCAGGCCCAGAGCCTGTTGCCGAAACCGCAGCAGGTTACGATGGGCAAGGGCGTATTCAACACCAGTGACGGTGTGAAAGTAGAAAACCAAGTAGGCGCTGATGCCGAGAATATCTATACCAAGGCATGGAATGTCAAGGTGAATGATGCAGCCAAGCGAGTGGTGAAGTTCACCAAGCTCGCCAATGCATCTTCGCCGGAGGCATACCGGCTTCATGTGGCACCTGATGCCATTGAAATCAGTGCCGCCAGCAGCGAGGGTTTCCTCCGTGCCTGGCAGACCATGGAGCAGCTTACCACCAAGAAGGGCATCGCATGCTGCGACATCGTGGATGCTCCTGCCTATAAGTGGCGTGGTTTGATGCTCGATGTTTCCCGTCATTTTTTCCCTATCTCCTTCCTCAAGAAGCAGATTGATGTGATGTCGGAATACAAGTTCAACCGTCTCCATATCCATCTGACCGATGCTGCCGGATGGCGCATCGAAATCAAGCGTTATCCTCGACTCAACAACTTTGCAGCCTGGCGTTCAGGTAAGTTATGGAAAGACTGGAATGCCAATGGCAACAAGTATCTGGAGCAGGGCAGCGAGGGTGCCGAGGGTGGTTACTATACCCAGGATGAACTCCGCGACCTGGTGAAATATGCTGCCGAGCGTGGCATCACCATCGTTCCGGAAATCGAGATGCCGGGTCATTCTGAGGAAGTGCTTACTGCCTATCCTGAGTTATCCTGTACCCATGAGCCTTACAAGCAGGCAGATTTCTGTCCGGGCAACATCGGAACCTACGATTTCCTGGAGAATGTCTTGAAAGAGGTGATGGATATCTTCCCTTCTCATTACATCCATGTGGGTGGTGATGAGGCAGCGAAGAAGTCATGGGGCAGTTGTGCGCTCTGCCAGAAGAAGATGAAGGAGCTGGGCATCGACAATGTGGATGGATTGCAGGCTCATCTCATTTCCCACATGGGCAAGTTCCTGAACGAGCATGGCAGACAGCTCGTGGGTTGGGACGAGGTGATAGCCGGAAATCTCTCCAAGAATACCACCGTGATGGTTTGGCGTGGTACCGAACTGGCACACGAGGCGATCAAGCATGGCTATGATGTAGTGATGTCGCCGGGAGCTTACTGCTACTTCGATATGTATCAGGATGCGCCGGGCACCCAGCCTGTGGCAAATGGCGGTTTCATTCCTACCGAGAAGGTGTATAGCTACGTGCCGGGAAGCGATCTTCCTGAGGCGGAGCGCAATATGATTACCGGTGTGCAGGCAAACCTCTGGACCGAGCATATTCCTACTCCAGAGTATGCCGAGTATATGCTTTATCCTCGTGCCTTGGCTCTGGCAGAGATAGGATGGAACGGAACCAAGACCAAGAACTATCCTGAGTTCAAGACCCGTGCCCTGGCGCAGGTAGAACATCTGAAGGCTGAAGGCGTGAACCCATTCGAGCTGAAGAAGGAGATTGGTGAGCGCAAGGAGAAGATGAAGCCGGTGCAGCACAAGGCTGTGGGTGCCAAGGTTACCTATAACCATGCTTACAACCGCTACTATCCTGCGGCTGGCGAAAAGACGCTGGTGGATGGCAACATGGGTGGTTGGGCGCATGGCGATGGTCGCTGGCAGGGCTTTATCGGCAAGAATTGCTTCGATGTAACCATCGACCTGGGTAAATCTACCAAGATCAGCAGCGTAGGCACCGATTTCATGCAGAGCAGCGGTCCTGAGATTTTCTATCCTTCTCAATATACGGTATCTGTTAGTGAGGATGGCAAGAACTTCACCCAGGTATTCGACAAGAAGTATGAGTCGAGCAAGGAGCCGATTCTGAACTTCAAGACGCTTACCTGGAAGGGTAGTAAGACAGCCCGCTACATCCGTGTTCAGGCAAAGCCAAGCAGCTTCGGCGGCTGGCTGTTTGTTGATGAGATTATTGTGAAATAGCGTGATTTCTCATCTTTTTCTTTGGTAGTTAGGAAATATTATTGTAGTTTTGCACAAAGAAAGAATAAAGTCTAAAAAGTAGTAGATATGGAACAGAAGAAAAAACGCTTATATCGCAAGCGCATCCCTTATGGCATGATGAATTTTGAGGATGTTAGAAAGGATGATTGCTATTATGTGGATAAGACTCCGTTTATAGAAGAAATAGAGGCAGCAAATAAGTATTTCTTTTATATTCGCCCTCGCCGTTTCGGCAAGAGCCTTACCCTTTCTATGCTCCAGAATTACTATGATGTGAACAAGAAGGATAAGTTTGAGCAGCTCTTTGGTGATCTTTATATAGGTAAGAATCCAACCCCTGAGCGTAATTCCTATTTGGTGCTGAATCTGAATTTCTCTGTAGTTGCAGCTGGTATCGACGATTATAAGGATGGTTTGGATGCTACCTGTAACATGGCTTATAATTTTTTTTGTGATGTTTATCAGCAGTATCTTCCTGAAAATATCAAGGAGGAAATGAACAAGCAGGAGGGATGTATCAATCAGTTGCAGTATATTTGCGAAGTATGTGATAAAGTTGGTCAGCAAATCTATCTCTTCATAGATGAGTACGACCATTTTACCAATAAGATTCTTGCTGAGCCGCAATATATGACCAATTATCGCAAGCAGACGCATGGCGAAGGCTATCTGCGTCTCTTCTTTGATGCGGTGAAGGCGGCTACAAGTACATCCTTGAAGCGTGTTTTCGTAACAGGTGTCAGTCCTGTGACGATGGATGATTTGACCAGTGGTTTCAACATCGGCACCAACTATTCCTTGAGCGCCGAGTTTAACGAGATGACGGGATTTACGGAGGAAGAAGTACGGGAGATGTTGACCTACTATTCTTCGGTTTGTCCTTTCCGTCATTCCGTGGATGAACTTATCCAGGTGATGAAACCATGGTATGATAACTACTGCTTTGCTATCAACAGATATGGTCAGGTAACGATGTATAACTCTGTGATGGTGCTGTATTTCATCGACCAGTATATTCACAATAATTGTGATATTCCTCGTGATATGATAGAGGATAACATCCGTGTAGATTATAACAAGCTTCGTATGCTCATCCGCCACGATAAGGAGTTTGCCCATGATGCCAGCATCATCCAGCATCTGGTTACAGATGGATTTGTTACGGGAAACTTGAAAAGGGGATTTCCTGCCGAGAGCATCAACGATCCGGACAATTTCGTCAGTTTGCTCTTCTACTTTGGCATGTTGACCATTGATGGAACCTATCGTGGCAAGACCAAGTTTGTGATTCCTAACGAGGTGGTCAGAGAGCAGATTTATGCTTATTTGCTGAGTACCTATAAGGAGAACGAACTGGCTTACGATACCTATCAGAAGAGTGATTTGGAGAGTGGCTTTGCTTATGATGGTGATTATAAATCTTATTTCGGCTTTATAGCTGATGCCATCAAGCGCTTTTCTTCTCAGCGTGACCGACAGAAGGGTGAGTCGTATGTGCATGGTTTTACCTTAGCGATGACCTGTCAGAATATGTTCTATCGTCCAATCTCTGAACTGGATAACCAGGCTGGTTATGCCGACATCTTCCTGCGTCCGCTCCTGGAGAATTATCCGGATATGGAGCATTCATACATTGTGGAGTTGAAATATTGCAAATCGGATGCCACCGATGAGCAGGTAGAGAAGCTGAGAGAGGCAGCCATCGCTCAGGTTAATCGCTATGCAGATAGTGATGTGGTGAAGTCTGAGGTAAAGACCACCCGCCTTCACAAGCTCGTTGTGATATTCAGGAGCGTGGATATGGTGGTGTGTGAGGAGATAGAATAAAGTTACCGAGATGTAATTGTATATGAATTATGCAGATTGTATTATGCAGATTACATAATGCAATTTGCATAATGTGTTTTGTATCGTTTAAAATCCTGATGCTGAATGGCTTTTTTGTGTCTTAAAGCGAAGAAAGTCGTCCTTTTCTTTGGCATTTCCAATTCTTTTCGCTAATTTTGTGGCGTTAATTTAAAAGAAAGGAATAAGATGGAAACGATTAATATTCAGTTTCAAGTACCTTCTACAGGTCAATATACGCTTGACGAATTTGTCGCCAAGCTCAAGGACTATGCTGAAAAATTAGCAAGTTCTATCTCCAAGTCAGGAAACAGTTACCAGGAAACTTATATGAGTCAGGCAGAGCAGGAAGCCTATGTGGCAGAAAGCCTCAACCGTGCTCTTGATGAGATGGAAGCTCATAAGAAGAATGGGACTAAGCCGATGGATGCTCGTGATTTGTTGAGAAGACTTCGAGAAGAGGAGGCGTAGTATGAAGGTTAAGATTTATACAGAAAAAGAATTTGAGCGACAACTTAGAAAACTTTCCAAGAAATATCGTTCAATGCTTGATGACTACGATGCTTTTCTTACAGGCTTAGAACAGGATCCTTACCAAGGTACTAGTCTTGGTAAAGGTGTCAGAAAAGTAAGAATGGCAATAGCTAGTAAGGGTAAAGGCAAGAGTGGTGGTGCAAGGGTCATCACTTATAATCTTTACCAGGAAGGAGATTCCGTTATCATTGATTTGTTGACAATCTATGATAAAGGAGAAATCTCTAATATCTCTGATGAGTTTATCAGTTTTTTACTTGATAAACGTAAAAATGGATAATACGCAGACTTTGGTATCTGAAGCTCTTCCTTACAGATATTGTTCATGAAAGTTTGGAGCGGGTGTGTCATAAGTCCATGACACACCCGCTTTTGGTCTTTATACGGATAATCTCCAATTTGCTGTTAGTTTATCCATCCAAGCAGGGACACCAGATAGGCGTTCCAGTTGATGGCAATCTCGTTTGAGGCATAGCTGCCAACGTTATCCTGGTAGGATTCATCTGGAATATTGGAAGCATAGGCTGGTACGAATTCGGCATCTTCCTGTCCCTTGTTGGCTCCTCCAGCCACCAGACCAGGTACTGGCTCCTTGATATTGTCGGCTGCAGAGATACGGTGGTGGATATTCATGACCCTCTGGGTGCCGAAGCCTGTCAGGTAGCAATAGCCTGTGGCGTTACGTCCAAAGAAATAGTCTAAGGTAGAAAGGGCGGCTTGCCTATACTTGCTGTCCTTTGTCAGGGCATATTCGTACATTTGGGCAATGCCTCTTCCCAGGCAGCTTTCTGAGTTACTTCCCCAGTGGAAGTCTTGGGCGCTGTTGCCGAAGATACTGTGGAATGAAGAGGTAGCCAGTTCTTGGATATCCTCATCACATTTTTTCTTAAGAGATTCTTTGAGCACTTCCATAGGGAGCTTGCCGGCATCTGGGGTTCCAAGGAGTTCCTGGTTTACCCATTGGAAGATGCCCAGACCTGCCACGTTACCCCAGGATGGAATGCTGAATTCATCTGGAACAAACTGTTTTGCCTGTTCCAGGTAGGATGTCTCAGAGGTTGTGAAGTATAGTTCTGTAGCTGCCCAGAAAAACTCGTCTTCGGTGTGGTTGTCACCATAACCTCCCGTATGGATGGCTGGCGAGAATTTCTTGTCGTTTCCATCCTGGTCGTAATAGACAGTGGGGTGTTTAACAGCCCATGCGTATGCTTTTTCTGCTGATTCTATGGCTTGTTGGCAGAAACTTTGGAACTCAGGGAATTTTTGGTAGATTCTGGCAGCCAGTGCCATGGTGGCAGCAAAGTCGAGAGCTGCGGTGGTGGCTTTCTGTACCACATAGCGTTGCTGCTTGCAGTCTTCTGGCATCACGAATCCCTCAAAGTTAGGGGTGGTGAGTTTATGATATACTCCTCCATCGGTTGGATCCTGCATGGTGAGCATCCACTCCAGGTTATACATCATCTCATCCAAGATATCCGGTATCTTATTGTCGGATTCCGGAATTTGAAGATTGAGAGAATTGAATCTATCCTGATGGAGCTGGTAGGACTGCAGAATCAGTCCGAGGGTAAATCCTGAATTGACGATATACTTGTTATAGTCGCCAGCATCGTACCATCCCTTGGGAGAAGAGATGATGGTTCCCGCCGGTCTTTTAGGGCTTGCTGCCGAAGGATGCACAATGACATGAGTATCCAGGTGAGCTGCCGGCCGTGCATACTCGCCAGCATACTTTCTTTCCAAGCTCTCCCCAGAACGCTGATAGTAGTAGCCTTTGATGGATGCTTTCAAGGCTTCCGTATAGGGATCGCTGGAAATGATGAAGCTTTGTTGATGTCTTCCTGCTACCAGGGTATACCTGCCAGGCTTGGTGATAGAGGAGAAGTCTATCTCCTGGCGGATCTTGCTGGAGAATGGGGATTTCTTGGTGGTTGCATGTTTTGTGCGCCAGACGGTTTTACCCTCTTGGTCTCTGATGAGGAAGCTTTTGGTCTTTGCCTCCGGCTCTATGGTTGCTATCTTGTTTTCATGGGTCAAATAGCCAACCTGGTTAACCTTGATGGGATTCTTCACTGAAGAAGCTGGCATCGTGACTGCTGTCAGCAGTGCCATAGCGGTTAAGATTACTTTTCTCATTTTGCCTTGTTTTTTAAGTGTTATAGTTGTTTTATGCTTATTGTCTGCAAAGATAGTTATTTTAGTTGGAAATTGTTTCTCTTCTCTTAAGATTTTTGCCATTAGTGTTACTTTTCCTTGATTTTGTGATGGTCGGGTATGTAATTTAAGTGTTTTTGCGCTATGGAGATAAGCAGAAAGAAAATTATTCGCAGGGCTGTGAGGGAGTTTATCTTTTTATGCAGCCCAAGCTTCTCACTCATGGCTATGATGAGTTACATTAAATTTAATTTAAATCTTTCCTTACTTTGCGCTTTTCTTAATCAAATATTGTATCTTTGCATAAGATAAGTTGCACTCGGCAATTTGAAAGCAAGCTTTCATTGCGCTCGTTTGCATTATCTTTGCAACAAGGTGGCAACTATAGCTACAAACATCAACATCGAGGATATGAGAAGTGTTTTATTCATCGTATTAATATTGGTAAGCATTATGATGGAAGCAAAGATTCGCAAACCTGCAGTAGCAGGTAGTTTTTATGCTGACGATGCCAAGGAGCTTCGCCAGGATGTGAGAGATTGTTTCTCTCAGTGCAAGAATCCTGTCATGGAACATGTACAAGCTGTTATCGTACCCCATGCAGGTTATGTGTTTTCTGGAGTAACGGCAGCATCGGCTTTTGCTGCCATCCATCCGGAGGCTGAATATGAGCATATCTTTCTTCTGGGACCAAGCCATCATGTTTATCTGGGCAAGGCTTCTATTAATGAAGGTGCTTCTGCCTACGCTACACCATTGGGCGAAGTAGCTGTAGATACAGTCCTTTGCAGGGATTTGATGGTTAAAAGCGATGCCTTTACCTATGTACCAGCGGCACATGAGAGTGAACATTGCCTGGAGGTGGAACTGCCATTTCTGCAATACCACATGAAGAAGATGCCTCCAATCGTTCCGATCATCATCGCGACTCAGGAACTCAGTACACTGAAGGAAGTTGCCAGCTGTCTGAAACCTTATCTGAACGAAAGAAATCTTTTCGTTATCAGCAGCGACTTCTCTCATTATCCTGCCTATATGGATGCCAAACTGGTGGATGGACTCACCAAAGACAGCATCATGACAGGAAAGACAGAGGCTTTTGTAAATGCCACTCTGCATAATCAGAAACTCAATATCGGCAATTTGGCAACGAGTGCCTGTGGCATGGCTCCTATTGCCACCTTGCTGATGATGACAGAAAAGAATACAGGGATTCATCCACATCACATCATGTACTGCAACTCCGGTGATTCACCATACGGAGGAAAAGACAAGGTGGTAGGCTATCATTCTTTTGTATTTACCACTCAAGCCGCCAGCTTTGAATTGACTCAAGATGATAAGAAGATGCTCAAGTCTATCGCTTATCATACCATCAAGGCTTCTCTTGAGGGAAAGAAGTATGAGCCTAGCGGACTATCTGATATGCTTAAAATCCACTGCGGTGCTTTTGTTTCTCTGCATAAGAAAGGGAGATTAAGAGGCTGCATCGGGCATTTTGGTGAGGATATGCCATTATATCAGACTGTGGTACAGATGGCTAAGGCGGCAGCCTTTGAAGATCCCCGCTTTTATGGGGTTACATTGGATGAACTGGATGATATCGATATTGAAATCTCCGTGCTCACTCCGATGAAGCGCATCCATAGCATTGATGAGTTTCAATTGGGCAAGCAGGGCATCTTCATGCGCAAGGGATATCATACGGGTACCTTCCTTCCACAGGTGGCTGATGAAGTGGAGTGGTCGAAGGAGGAATTCCTGGGCCATTGCGCTCAGGACAAAGCTGGAATAGGATGGGATGGCTGGAAGACGGCAGAACTATATACCTATGAAGCCATCGTATTCTAGGAGTTTGATGATTACAAATATTCAAAACTTTAGATATGATGAAGGAATGCAGGTTTTATAAGAAGCTGGACGGGGAAGGGAGGTATGCAACCAATACGGTTATGTGTGAACTCTGCCCTCATAGCTGCGTCATCTCGGAAGGCAGGCATGGGAAATGCGGCAGCAGATGGAATTTTGAAGGAAGGCTTTACTCAGTGGTCTATGGCAAGCCTTGTGCCTTGGCTGATGATCCTATCGAGAAGAAACCCTTGAATGAGTTTCATCCGGGAACCCGCTGTCTGTCTCTGTCCTGTACAGGTTGTAACTTCCGCTGTCTCAACTGTCAGAACCATGACATCTCTCAGGTGCTTCCATCTGATGTTGACTTCTATGAGCTGTCTCCTCAGGAAATTGTAGAGATTGCCGTCAAGCATCATCTGCCAGGTATCGCCTTTACCTATACTGAGCCGCTTACCTACTATGAATATATCTATGACATAGCCCAGGAAGCGCATAAGAGAGGACTCTGGAATATTCTGGTATCAGCAGGTTACATCAACCCGGAACCCTTGAAAGAGATTGTATCTTTCATAGATGCAGCCAATATCGACCTCAAGGTTTTCTCCGATGAAGTATATCAGAAGCAATGTGGCGGTCATTTGCAGCCAGTTCTTGACACTCTTCTTACAATGAAGGAAGCAGGAGTACATCTGGAGATAACAAACCTCTTGATTCCAGGAGTGAATGATGATGAAGGTATGATAAGGGATATGTGCAGATGGCTCAAAGATCATGGCTTTGACGATTGCCCTCTTCATTTCAGCAGATTCTTTCCTCAATATAGGATGAAAGATTCTATACCTACTCCAAGAGAAACCTTATATCTAGCCCGTAGGATTGCAGAGGAAGAAGGAATCAATAAGGTATATTTAGGAAACATTTAAAACAGAAATTATTGATTGAAATTACAAAACAGCATCATGAGGAAGACATGGACCTGATGCTGGAAATGGGTGTCAATGCCATGCGCCTGGCTCATTACCAGCAGGATACTGGCATCCGGAAAATTGGCAGACAAAAGGATGCTGTCATTTCGCGCAGCCAAAATAAAAATCATTTTTCCATCGGAAAATACTCTAATGCAAGTTGGGTTTTGAATTGGTAAGAAAGGAGATTATTTATGTCACAAAAGAAGATATTCAGATGCCAGGAATGTGGGTACGAGACCGAAATATATGAGGGACGCGGTTTCATGGGGCAGCACATTGAAGCCATGTCTTGTCCAGACTGCAGGAACATAGTACCTTTAGTGGTGGGTGGAGTGATAGGTGATGCTGCACCTAGCTTCAACTCCCTTGTGGGAAGACTCTGCCTGAGATGCGGATCTGCCAGGATTCACAGGTGGGATATGCACACCTGTCCCAAATGCGGAGGCAGGATGCAGCCCACTGGCGAAGAAGAGTTTTGGACATAAAATGTTGTTTTGAGGACAGAAAGACGAAGAAAGCAAAAAAAGGCTAGCCCCATTATATTTAATGGATATCAGACTCTTCCGCTGCAGATGCTTTGTCCTCCTTGGGTTGGGGCTTGGGTACGAAGCCCAGAATAGCTACCGGACAACTCATCAGCGGACTGATGATGTTGAAGAAGCAGAAGGGGAGATACACCAGTGTCGGGATGCCGAGAACCGTGCCAATAGCCACTGATAGGTCATCCACCTCAAAAGCAAGATGGCGCAGACCGGCAGCTTCCGGATAGGAAGGACGTGCCGGAGGGTTAGGAAAGGAGAACAATTCTATGACATACGCATCGTCAAGCCAGCAGTCTGCTTTCCAGGAGTCACGTCCTTCACGATAGTTTTCACTCACAATCTTCATTCCGAGCACATCTGTATAGAAATGCTTGGATTTCTCATAGTCGGAGCAAATCACGGCTACATGATGGATTTTGTTAAGTTTCATATATATTGTACTTTTTGTGCAAAAATAATATATATATTCAGATTTCGCAAGATAAAGTACAATATGGCATTCTTATTTATAATATATTATACTTTTATTGAACTTTTCTTTGAGTTTTGCCATATTTTCATTAACTTTGCCAGCAAAACTATCATTAAGAGTTACCCTTTAAAATAAACGTATTATGCAGATATTATTGGCAAATGCCAAAATCATGTTTGATAAGGCAGATAGGGCAGCTGTTTCAAAGCCACTTTTCCAGTCTGTGGCAGAGATGTTGGCTGCAGAAATGGTTAAGCTTGACGTAGAGGAATTGGCTAGGCAACTGGATTGCAGCCACAAGATAGCTTCGGAAAACTGGAAACGCTATCGTAATTTTATGGCTGCAGAGAAGATGCCTGCCATACTTTCCTACAATGGACAGGCGTATAAGCATCTACGTGCCAATACTTTGGGAGAAGAATCCCTGCAGTATGCCCAGAAACATCTCTGGATTACCTGCTTTCTCTATGGATTGCTTCGGCCGATGGATGGCATCGTGCCTTATCGTATGGAGCATTGCGTGACGCTTGAAGCTACAAACGACAAGCCGATCAATCAATTTTGGAAAGATAAACTTACCGATGTACTTATCAGCAGTGTGAAAGCTGACGATGGCATACTTATTCATCTCTCTACAGCAGAATATGAACATCTGTTTGATTGGAAGAGAATTTGCAGGGAAGTGAAAGTCATCCAGCCCCTCTTTTATGTTCGCCAGAAGGATGGTAGGCTGAAAATGCAGGCTGTGTGGGCTAAATCCTGCCGTGGAGCTATGGTAAGATATATTCTGAGCAACCAGCTTACTACTCCAGAAGAATTGGCAGCCTTCAGTTACGAAGGTTTTGAATACGCACCAGAATTAGGAGAAGTGGCTTTTCCGCATTTCGTTCGTAATATAACAAAATAGTAACTTTTTTGCCTTGTTGCCCTTGATTTGCGATAAATTTTAATGGTGTTGCCCTTGATTTGCGACAAACTTTAATGGTGTTACCCCTGATTTACAACAAACTTTAACGCTGTTGCCGCTGATTTGCGACAAAAAAGTAGTATCTTTGCCCCTGATTTGAAACAAAAGCGTATGTTTAGACGAAATATCATCAGTAAACTGGAGGCTTGGAAGCAAGAAAAAAAGCATAAGCCTCTTATCCTGAGAGGAGCTCGACAGGTTGGCAAGACAACTGTGGTCAATGAGTTTGGCTCTCAGTTTGATAATTATCTATATTTCAATCTGGAAAGAAATGAGAATGCCAAGTTGTTTGAAATGGAGATTCCTTTAGACGACCTGGTGAATATGCTGTATGCCAGTGTCGGTAAGGTTAAGAAAGAAGGAACTACACTTGTTTTCATCGACGAGATACAGAATTCTCCTAAAACCATAGCACTTCTCAGGTATTTCTATGAACAGAGACCTGATTTGTATGTTATTGCAGCTGGCAGCCTGTTGGAGAATCTGGTGGATGTTAAAGTCAGTTTCCCTGTGGGAAGAGTACAGTATCTGGCTTTGCGACCTTGTTCGTTTTTGGAATTCCTGGGAGCTATCGGCAAGAATAATCTGCTTGCCGTACTCTCGCAGAAGGCAGAATATACGGTTGCCTTCCATGAACAGTTGATGCATCTTTTCAATCAATATACCATTGTGGGAGGAATGCCTGAAGCTGTGCAGCAGTATGCTGAAACCCAAGATGTCATTGGTATCGAAGATGTTTATGAAACTCTGGTGCAAGCCTATAAGGATGATTCTGAGAAATATGTCAGAGGTAATAAGTTGACAGACGTAGTGAGATTCATCCTCTCCTATGGTTGGGCTTTTTCGGGTGAGACCATTACGTTAGGTAACTTTGCCAATTCTGGCTATAAGTCAAGAGAGGTGGGCGAGGCATTTAGATTGCTGGAGAAGGCTATGCTTCTGGAGCTGGTTTACCCTGTGTCTTCTACCCAGTTGCCGATTATTCCAGAGACCAAACGAATGCCAAAACTCATCTGGTTTGATACGGGATTGGTGAACTATCAGGCGGGTATCAGAAAGGAAATCATTGGCTCTACCGATATGGTGGACAGTTGGCGTGGGCATATTTCAGAACAAATTACGGCTCAGGAGTTATTGGCTTTGGAAGATAGGGTGGGACAGCATCGCTCGTTTTGGGCAAAGCCGAATAATGGAGCAGAGGTTGATTTCATTTTTGCTCATAACTCCAGACTTTATCCGATAGAGGTAAAGAGTGGAACCAATGCCCATCTCCGTTCTCTCCAGGTATTTATGGATAGTTCTGAGGTTAATATAGCCATCCGTATCTGGTCAAAGCCTTATTCTATAGATAAGGTAAAGACCATTCATGGCAAGGAGTTTACGTTGATTAATCTTCCGTTCTATCTGATAGGTAATTTGCGGAGCATATTGGATGCTGTTGTAGAAGAATAAAAAAGAATATAATGCATCATGCAAAATATATAATAAGGTGGACAATGCTTTTTTGAAATAGCAATGTCCACCTTAATTATATATATAGTTCTTAAATTCTTTATTCTGCCAGTCGGATGCTCATCGGGCTTACGGTGATGAGGCGCTTCTTGTAGAGGTCGCCTATGGCACGCTTGTAAACCTTCTTGCTCACGTGGAAACGCTCGTAGATGTCGTCGGCCTCGCTCTTGTCGCCAAGGTTGCACTCGCCGTCGTTATCCAGGAGATACTGGTAGAGGGTTTCAGCGAAATCGGCAGTCTGCTGGATGCCGGTCTTCTGCAGGGTGACATCTATCTTTCCGTCAGGACGCACTCTTCCTATGTAGCCCTTCATCTTGTCACCCGTGTGGATGTACTGGAAGATCTGGTCCTGGTAGAGGAGACCCGGATACTGGTTGTCGATGATAACCTTGAAGCCGAGGTCGGTCTTCTGCCAGATGAGAAGATCCACCTCATCGCCATGCTTGTAGTGAGGATGGTCTTCGTTGAGGTAGCGCTCAATCTTGGCAGAGGCAACGATGCGATAGCTCTCCTCGTCGATATGGATATGCACGATGTAGGAGTTGCCGAGCACCATGCGCTTCTTCTGCTCGCGGAATGGGCAGAAGATGTCCTTCATCAGGCCCCAGCCCAGGAAGGCTCCGTATTCGTTGACCCATTTTACTTCGAGATAGGCGAAGTCGCCCACCTTTGCCAATGGGTTTTCGGTGGTAGCGATGAGTCGCTCTTCCTGGTCGAGATAGAGGAAGACATCCAGCTCGTCGCCGATGCCTGCGTCTTCTGGGACGTAGCGGGATGGAAGGAGGATTTCTCCCTCGTCACCACCATCGAGATACAGACCGAAATCTACTTTCTTTACGATGCGAAGGCGATTGTAATCGCCGAGTTTTATCTTTTTTGCCATATCATATTATTTTCGAGAATATAAAATGCTTTTGCCCTTACAGGGCGACAGGTTTGTGTCCGTAATTACCCAGGGTGTTGCCCTGGGCTAGGAGCTTCTGCCCTTTACCTTTCCCTTCGGCCGGTGACCGTTGGTTCAGGGCGTTTAGATGCAATCTATGGATGAGTCTGGTTCTTCTGCAGAAACTTCTTTATTGTTATCAGCAGTTTCTTCCTGGCTATCAGCAGCTCCTGCTTCCACCGTCTTCTCAATCATTCCATCCTTGAGATGGATGGTGCGGTCGGTGATGGCAGCAAGGCCCTCATCATGAGTTACGATGACGAAAGTCTGACCGAACTTGTCTCTGAGGTCGAAGAAGAGCTGGTGAAGCTCAGCCTTGTTCTTGGTGTCGAGACTTCCTGATGGCTCATCGGCAAGGATGACGGCAGGGTTATTGACCAAGGCTCTAGCCACGGCTACACGCTGCTTCTCACCACCGGATAACTCGGCAGGCTTGTGGTTGGCTCTGTCGCTCAATCCCATGAATGCCAGTAACTCCTCGGCACGTTCCTTGGCTTCCTTTCTGCCCTTTCCGGCGATGAAGGCAGGAATCATGATGTTCTCCAGGGCGGTGAATTCAGGGAGAAGCTGGTGGAACTGGAAGACGAAACCGAGATGCTGGTTGCGGAAATCGCTCAGTTTCTTGGTGCTGAGGCTGCGCACATCCACGCCATCTACCTCTATGCTGCCACTGTCTGGCTTGTCGAGGGTACCGATAATCTGGAGAAGAGTGGTCTTGCCGGCACCGCTTGGTCCGACGATACTTACCACCTCGCCCTTGTCAATATGCAGGTCGATGCCCTTAAGCACCTGCAGGGAGCCGAAGCTCTTGGTTATACCTTTTATATCAATCATTTTCTTATTCAAAATTATTTTGCAGGCAAAATTAAGCAAAAAAAATGGAAATGCCTAATTTTAAGAGATAAAAAGAAATAAGGAGGGATATAAAAAAACAAAACGAGCCTTATTCCTACGAATAAAGCCCGTTTCTGTTCTCAATTCTGTATTACTTTCTATAAAATGTATGTGCTATTTCAACCCGTCGGCATCGCCTGTGGTCTTTAATCCGTTGCTCTTGCTGCGAGGGGTGATATTCACTTTCTTCGCCACGGTGTTCTCGATGAGATTAGCATCGAATGCCATCTTCTTGTCGGTGCAATTGATATCCTCGAAGGTGAAGTCTACCAGGCGGTATTTCTCGCTCTTGCCTACATCGAAGAAGTTGTCGCAATCCATCTGGATATTTTTCATCGTGATGTTGTTGCACTGGCTCAACGGCATGTCCTTGCGATCGCCAGGCTTGAAGAACTGGGTCCATGGACGGATGACTAGGAAACTGCCGGTGATGCCCTGGATGTTATCCACCGTTACGTACTCGTAATGCTGAGGCGTATCTGGGCGCATCTTCAGCCAGAGCACGCGCTGTGCCTTATCCACCTTGATGTTGCGGAGCACGATGTTGCGGTCTTTTACACTCTCGCTGCCAAGAGTCAGACAGCCATGCACGGTTCCGTAATGGCAATTCTGGATGAGCACATTATATACCGGACCATTTTCTGGTGCCTGGTCTGCCCAGGTTCCCTTACCGCCCTTGATGGCGATGGCATCATCGTTTACGCTCATAAAGCAGCCATCCACCAGTACATCGTGACAGACATCAATGTCGATGGCGTCGCTGCTTGGTGCCCGCATGCCACTGGTTGGGGCGAAGATGGTGCAACCCAGGAAGCGGACGTGGTCGCAGCGATAGATGTGGTTGGTCCAGAACGGGCTGTTCTGAATATGCACATCCTGTAGGGTTACGTTGCTGGAGTTGCTGATATAGACGAGGCGAGGGCGCTGTGCATCCTTGTTGGTGCATTGGCGGTTCCAGGTGCGGCGAATCCAGAACTCCTCCCAGTAGTGATAGCCGTTTCCGTCGATGGTACCAGGGCCGGCGATTGTGAAACCATCACATTTGTCGGCATTGATGAGTGCCGAGAAGTATTTGCAGGTCTCGCCCTCGATGCGGGTTTCTACTACAGGGAAGTTGGCGATGCGGTCGCTGCCTTTCAGTTTTCCGCCTTCTGAAACATAGAGATGGGTCTTTGGACGGAAGAAGAGAGCGCCGCTCTGATAGGTTCCGGCAGGAACTACGATGACGCCACCGCCATCTTGGGCAGCACGGTCGATGACTGCCTGGATGGCCTTGGTCTGAATCAGGGTGCTATCAGTCTTTACACCATAGTCGGTGAGGACGTATTTCTTGCCCAGGGTATCTACGTTCACCTTCTGGGCGTTGCTGAACCAGGCATCCATCTTCGTGCCGTCAGGCCAAAGTTCGGTTTGTGCCTTCTTTGCTTTTTTTTGTTTCTTTGCGGCGTTGGCGCTTAGTGGAGAGAATGCCACTAAGCAAGCCATCAGCCAAATATATTTCTTCATTTTTTTCTTTTTTCTTTTTATTAAGACTGGGGGACCAGCGATGGAATCGCTGGGAATGGGGGCGCAAAGGGGGCTTTTTTGCTTTTTGCCTTTTTGCCTTTTTGCCTTTTTACCCTTTTACTTTTTTACCTTTAAAAGCTTGTAGTATTCGGCTGCGCCGAGCAGGAGGCAGCCTGTGCCGTAGTCCTCGAAATCAGGAACGGAGGTGAAGGTGACAGGCTGGCCAGCTGATGGCTCCTTTCCGGTGCCCTGGTTGTAGCCGATGAAGCCATCCTCATGAACTGATGCGGCAAGCGCCTTCCATGCCTTGTCCATTGCCTTCTGATAGGTGGCTCTAGGAAGAATGCCCTGCTGAACACCCCATGCTATGCCATAGAGGAAGAGACCTGTACCCGTCATTTCAGGACCGCCATAGTTGGCTGGGCAAACAAGGCTCACGTTCCAGTAGCCATCTTCGCGCTGGCATTTCAGGATAGCCTTACTCATCAAGATGAAGTCTTTCTTCAGATACTGATAGTACTTGTCTGTCTTTGGCAGAGTCTCCATCACGCGGACCAGGGCTGCATATACCCAACCGTTACCACGGCTCCAGTAGCAGTTGCTGCCATCCTTCTCCTTATAAGGTGGCACGTAATCCTTGTCTCTCCACCAGAGACCCTCTTTCTTGTTGAAGAGTCCGTTAGCCAGGGTATCACGGCTCCATTTATAGGAATTCATCGCATAATCCAGATACTTGCGCTCGCCGGTAATCTTGGCATACTTGGCGTAGGCAGGCATCGCCATCTGGATAGCGTCAATCCAAGTCCAGTAGTTCACACGTTTGGTGCTCATCTGATGGTCCAGGTTCTCCTTTACCTTGCTCAAATCCTTTTTGCCGCCTGTCTGAACGTAGCGGTCCATGTAAGTTTGCTGGCAGCACTGGTTGTCGGCATCGGTATCGTTCACGCTACCACGGGCTGTCCACTTGTGGTAATCCGCCCATTTGTCGGTGTAGTCGAGATAACGCTGCTGAGGGTCAATCTCGTAAAGCGCCATCAATCCCTCGTAATATACGGCACGGGTCCAGAGGTTGCTGGTGCGTTTTTTCTTCACGAATGTGTCGATAGTAGGGTCGCTGTACTTTGTCATGAAGTAGTTGTTGGTGCGATGGGCTACCTCCAGAATTTCATTTTGCAATGCGGTCTGGGCAGACATTGAGGTCAATCCCATGAGCATGCAGATCGATGATAAGATCAGTTTCTTCATTTGTCTTGTTATTAATGTTATGATATTTACTTGATTTCCACGAGTTTCACGGTGCTGTTGAGTCCGCTTGGCACAGGAGTCCAGTTCTCGTAGGTGGTCTTCTTGTAATTGATGTCCACCACATTGATTTCCTTCATCTTGCGCCATTTTACGCCCTGACGGTCCATTTCTGCGATGCGGTTGGCAGGCAGGTTGGTTACCTCGATGCGGACGATGTTCTTGCCCTTGTTGAGGGCATCCTTGCAGTTGAGGATATATGGTACAGCCCAGGCGCAACCTACATATTTATTATTAATATAGACGCGGGCACTTTCACGAACATCCCCCAGGTTGATAGCCCACTGCTTTTTTGCATCATCCTTTGAAAGCTTGATGGTAGTTTCGTAAACACCTGTTCCCATCATCACCTTCGCCTTGTCGCTGAGACCTTCCCAAGACTTCACACCCTTCAGGTTGAAGGTTTCGCCCACCTTTGGAGCATCTTCGGTGAACGACAGCTTCCAGGTATTGGCAGTCAGGTCGATGGTCTTGCTATCCGCAGCCGCAAACTTCTCTTTTTCGCTCACCTTCACCTTGGAACCGAGTTTCCATTCGCTTACAGGCTTATCCGAGGTGATGAGGATGCGGCTTTCGCCACTCTTAAGGTTTATTTCGATGCCCTTATCGCTGATAGCAGCCTTGTGATATTTGCCCGTCATAGGGTTATACCAGAGACCGTTTTTCTCGTTTACAGCCAAAGCCACGCTAGAGGCGATGTCCTTGCCGGTGAGGTTGGCGATGAAGTAATGATGGCCGATGCTGTTGGCACGGCGAATCATCTTCAAGCCCAGGTTCTTTCTCATCAGTTCCGGTTTTGCTGCCTGTTCCATCGCCTTGATGTTATCGCCCTTGATAATCTTGGCGCCTTGTGATTTCAATTCTGAGATGTGCTCAATCACATCGCTTGGCATGATGTTGTTGCCAGGAATGATGATGCCCTTATATCGGGTTCCGGCAGCCGTTTCAATCATACCGTTCTTAAAGGTACACGTGCGGAGATACTTGTCGCTGATGTAGTCGCAGTCGAATCCTGCTTTGTCGATGTCGAGAATCACCTTGATAAACTCCGGTGCCTTCTTCGCCATGCTGTGGATGTCGAATTGCATCAGCCAGTTCTTGGTATCCTTGCGCCACATATCTCTTACCGGCAGATAAACCAGAAAATCATTGTCTGGCTGTCCCCACTGCAGATAGGTCTGGCAGTTGGTGATGTACTTCATCAGTTCCGGAGCGTCGCGCCAGATGCTGTTGGTAGGACTCATATCCACCGAAGCATAGAACTTCCAGCCTGGCCATGGATCGTTCTTTGGCGAATAGGCTGTGCCATGGAAGAACATGTGGTTTACGCCGGCGCAGAACATCAGGTCCATATCCGGTTTCATCTGGCTCAGGGATGTGCGGAAGTGCTCGGTGAGCCAGGTGAAGGTTTCGCTGGATGTATATTTCTTTCCGGTGATGTGCGCAGCCGATGGAGCATATTTCAGCATACTCAGGTCGCTGAAGTTAGGACGGGTCTTGCCCGGATCCTTGCGCAGGCCCTTGATGCCGAAGTCGGTCAGTCCGAAGCCTTCAATCTCCGGGATATCAACGGCTGCATAACAGTCGATGAGGTTGGCTGGTGAACCGTGTGCCTGGTTGCGGGTGATGGCACCACGCTTGTTAGCCCATTTGGTCCACTGCTCCGTGAAGTTATGGAGCAGCATGTCGCCCAGGGTCTCACGGTAGTCGCTTAACACCACAGCATCGCCATCCAGGAACTCTGGGAACTTATCCTGCAGTTTATATCCATGAAATTTCTCGAATTCCGTCAGGAGGTTAGGTGTCCAGTTGGCGCCATACACCTCGTAGCTGTCGTTGAAGAAGGTATGCGGATATGGAGTCTTCGATGCCACGAAGGCGCTGTCGATGTGGTGCAGATAATTGGCCACGGCAGTAGAGTCGAAGTGGTCAATAACGTATCCCTCTCCGCCCGGAGCCGCACGCTTCACCTTCTGTCGGGTGCGGCTTTCATAGAGAGCGATGACGCGCTTCTTGTTCTTTTCTCCCTCTACAGGGAACGCCTTGATGACTTTCAGCTTGGCGAAGGCACGTTCTTTCTGTGGCACGTTGAATTCAATCTCCATCAGTTTCTGCTTTACATCCACGATGGTATCCACGAACACCGCCTTGCATGCTGCCTCGCTGATAGGCACCCAAGGACCTCCGAAAGGCCAACCTGTTCCGGTAGCCATATCCGTCTCGATGCCCACCTGCTTGTTTTCCTTCTCCACGAACTTGAGCATGTCCATCCATTTAGGCGAGAGGTAAGGGATATCGTTCTTGTCGTTGCCCTGCACACCATAGAGCGGTGTGATTTCCACGGCACCGATGCCCGCCTTGGCGTATTCGTCAAGGTTCCACTTTAGATTTTCCTTATCTACGGCAGATCCCATCCACCACCATCTTACGCCCGGTTTGGTTTCCTGAGTTGGGGTAGGGAGCAACTGAGCCTGGCAGTTGAGTGAGGACATCAAAGCCATGGCAAAGGATAATCCTATGAATTTATGATTTCTTTTATTGTTCATTATGTTGGGTTTTATTAAGTTGTTTCTAATTGTTTATTCTTTGTTTGCAAAGATAGTGAAAAATACTCAATTACATCTGTCTTATGGTCCTTAAAAATGTAAAATCGCACAAATATGCTAGGTGTTTTGCCAAAAAGTCATGGAATCGCCAAATATGAAAGTACGATAACTTTAAGAAGAGAACAATAAAACAAGTCTGTAAGGGGGGATAGATAAGTAAAAACTCTATTTTTGAACGGAATGAATAAGATTGGGACAAAAACCAATCTTATTCATTCCGTTTTTTTATTAATTTTGCAGACGAAAACAAATAATAACCAAGAATAGCAATGAAGAAAATTATCATGATGTTCCTGATGATGGTGGGACTGATGGCCCACGCCTCATCAGCAGATTACAATGTAAGAGACTATGGAGCCAAGGGCGATGGCAAGACGCTCGACCACCAAGCCATCAATGCAGCCATAGACAGTTGTGTGGCGCATGGTGGCGGCAGGGTGGTGGTGCCTGCGGGTACTTATCTCTGCGGCAGCATCCGCATGAAGAGCTATGTGGAGTTGCATCTTTCGGCTGGTGCCAAGATTCTGGCGGCTCCTGCCTCGATGAAGGCATACGATGAGGCTGAGTCGTGGGAAGGTCCGGCTTACCAGGATGGCGGCCATACGTATTTCAAGAATAGTCTTATCTACGCCATCGGGCAGGAACATGTTTCCGTCACCGGTCGTGGAATGATTGACGGTCAGGGTTTGACCAAGAAGGATACCGAGAAGGGTGGCGTGGTGAACGGCGGCAATATCGGTACGGGTGATAAGGCGATAGCCTTCAAGCTCTGCCGCAATATCCTTATTCGTGATGTCACCATCTATCGTGGCGGCCATTTCGCCATCATTCTGACGGGTTGCGAACTGGGCACCGTGGATAATGTAACCATCGATACCAATCGTGACGGTTTTGATATCGACTGCTGCAAGTATCTCTCCGTATCCAACTGCAAGATTAATACGCCTCGCGATGATGCCTTGGTGCTGAAGAGTTCATACGCCTTGAAGAAGCCGGTGATTACCGAGCATATCGCCATTACCAACTGCGTGATTACGGGTTACAAACTGGGTTCTCTGCTTGATGGCAGTTATATTCCGGAGCCTGTGAGCTGGGTATGCGGCCGATTCAAGCTGGGCACGGAATCGAATGGCGGATACAAGAACATTTCTCTGAGCAACTGCACCTTCATGTATAGCAGCGGTCTGGCTTTCGAGGAGGTGGATCAGGGTATCATGGAGAACATCACCGTGAGCAACATCACGATGAACCATGTGCATCATTATCCTATCTATATCACCACGGGTTGCCGCAATCGTGGTCCTAAGGAGCGCACCACAGTATCTACGGGTCGCGACATCATGATTTCCAACATGGTGGCAAACGATGTGGATTCGCTGGCTGGCATCATTGTTACGGGTATGCCTGGAGAGCCGCTCCGCAACATCACCCTGAGCAATATTCAGTTGCAGTTCCGTGGCGGAGGCAGAGCAGAGCTTGCCAAGCGTGAGTATCGTGAACAGGGCAAGAATTATCCTGAGGCTAAGTTTGCCAAGGAGACCCCAGCCTACGGTCTCTTTGCCCGCCACGTGGATGGCTTGGAGGTGAACAATGTAACCTTCCGCACCATGAAGCCGGAGTATCGCCCTGCAGCGATGCTGGTAGATGTAAAGAACGAAAGCATCACGAATCTGAAGGCCGATTTGCAGAAGGGGGCTAGGCTGATAGTGAAGAAGAAATAAAGGAAATAAAAAAGGAAAGGTGGTCATCGGCTGATGATCACCTTTCCTTTTGATGGTTCTATCTGAATCAGATATTTTCCGTTTTCATATTTTACAGGAATCTCACTTCCGGCTTGCATCGCCTTGACGGGTTGGAAATCCATAACCAGGGTGAGCGGCATCTGGAAGATGGTTTTGCTGAGTTTCATCTTCGGTGTAACCACCACTTGGTTCTTCTTGGTTTTTACCTTCAGGGTGGTGTTGTCACGCTCCTGCTGGTATGCCGCTACATCATGGAAGGTAGCAATCCAGAGCTTCCCGCTTCGGGCTTGCTCCAGGGCGTAATCAAACATCTTCCATAGGCGGGTCTCGTCGCCGAAACTGTCGTATCCCATGCGGATGCCGTGGGTCATCGTTACTGCCCATTCACCTTTGTCAATTACTCCTTGCAGGTAATTCTCAAACCATTCCTGGGTGCGCTTGCTGCCAAGACTTACCTGATAGGTGCGCGTGCCCACACGGTCTTTGCTGCAGAATGCCACCGCCTCGTCGCTCTTCCTGTTGCCAGGATAGAAATAGGTGCGGGGGAAGACGCCGGTGTGCTGGTAGATGAGGGTATCGTTGTGCTGAACCTCGTAGCGCAGCTCATCCTGGGTCAGTTTTGATACGTTCTTGTGGCCGTAGCCATGACTCGTCATTTCCTGCCCGTCCTGTGCCATTTCCCTTGCCTGTTTCCACGAGAAGGTTTGCTTTTCTGGGTTCTTGGGCTGCTGGTTCATGCGTGAACCGATGAGGCAGAAAGTGCCCTTGATGCCCAGTTCTTTCATCTTCGGGAAGAGGATGGAGTATTGTTCCTTCAAGCCGTCATCGAAGGTGAAGGAGAGTGCCGCCTGCCTGTTGCCGGCATACTTGGCGATGGAAATACTTTGAGCATGAATGCCCGAAGGCACCATGCTCAAAAGTGAAAATATAATGTAACCTACTGCTTTCATAGCTTTACTTTGTAACCTACTGCTTTCATAGCTTTACTTTGTAACCTATTGCTCTCATGTCTTTACTTTAAAAGCTTCTTCTTTTCGATGAGCTTGAACATCTTGTTGCCCAACTCCTGAGCGCCCTCGGCATCGAAATGGAGAACATCGCTGCGCAGACTGGCGTTCGGCACATCTACCACATAGATGTTCTTGTCTTCCTGGGCGAGTCGGTGCTGCGCATCTTCTACGCCTTGGCTCCACTGCTTGCTCTTGTGCGAGATGCCGCCGATGATGATAGGCAGGTTAGCATACTTCTTATTTCCGGTTTTATCTACCAGATAAGTGCGGATGTAGGTAATCATCTGCTTCAGGTTCTTGTAATAATTCTTTGCCTGATGACGGTCGCTTTCTCCCTGGTGCCAGAGCATGAATTTGATGTCATATCCTTCTGGCAGATGGCTCAGCTGGTTGTCGATGCAGGCACTGATATTCTCGGTGAAAGCCTTGAGCAGGCTCTTGCCGCCCTTGTCGGAAGCCACGTTCTTGGCGAGATATTCAGGCGAAGCATTCCAGTATTGATTGCTGGTGCTGCGGCAGAGGGTGTCGATGGCGGTGCCGCCCAGACTCTCCTTGATGACGTAGAAATTCTTCTTCAGTTTCTTCTCTACGTTCCAATATACGATGGCATCGTATGCCCAGCGACCTGACTTGTTCTTGTTGTTGATGCGAGGCCAGAAGGTCTCGAACTTGCCTTCGCCCGAGAGGCTGCTGGAACCAAAACTCCACTGGCAGTATTTGTATTTCTGCTTCTGGATTTCGGCAGGAAGTTCGGTATTCATCACTCGTCCATCGGTGTTCGACTGGCCAGCGGTGAGTATCACCACGGCTGGCTGTTTCTTGGCAGCCACTGGCATCAGGCTCATGGCTGCGAATAAAATGCAGATTAATTTCTTCATCTTCTGATTGTATTGTTATGTTGTTATTTGATTTGTCTGCAAAATTACGCAATTTAAAAACAAAAGGCGTGGTTATATCGTTCGAAACCACGCCTTTTTGTGTCATTTATGCCTATCAGGGCATGAAGTATGTGTAGAATAGCAACTCATCCTTCATTTTTGAGATGAAATTCGGCTTTTAGTATCCCTTGTTCTGGGTGTAGAGACCCTTGCGAACTTCTATCTGACTTTGTGGGATAGGATAGAGATACATGTCGACATTCACACGGTTGGCGTATTGCTTGTAGGTGCCATTCTCGGTGTCATCATCATCGATGAACATCTGCTTGATGGTATCTACATACTCGTTTCTGCGAACCAGGTCAAACCATCTTACGCCTTCTTCGGCAAGTTCGTATCTGCGTTCATCCTGCACAGCCTTCTGGAATTCTTCTTCGGATAAGTTGATGTCCAGGTCAGCAAGTCCTGCACGTCGGCGAATCTTGTTCACCAGCTCTCTGCCTTCGGTGGTGTTACCCACGCACTCTGCATAAAGCAACATGATGTCTTCTATGCGGAGCAGCTGGAAGTTCTGTGGCCAGTAGGTGCGATCTACGATGGTGGCATCCATATCCGACTTTCCAAACTTGGCGCGCTTCACCTTGCTCTCGAAATACTTTGTATAGAACGTATTTCCTTTGCTGGTTACGATGTTACCCTCCTCGTCCACGGTCTCCTTGAGGTTGAGGGTTCCGTCGGCACGCTTGTCAAGATATTCTCCCGTAATTTCATCCTTGTCGATGAAGTGGCGCTGGAGTCCTCGCTCGATATACACATGCGTACCTGTTACGAGGTTGTTGCCGCACCAGTCTGTGCCAGGATTGCTAGGCACGGTGAGTGTAACCATCGGATTTCCCTGTCCAGCTTCTGCGATATACTGAATCTCGAAGATGGCGTACTTGTTGTCGTTCTCGTGCAGCCAGCTCTGGTTCCAGACATCCATGTCTGCCATCCAGTACTTGTTCTTGGCTGTGGCATAATCGATAACCTCCTTGAAGAGCTGCTGTGCCTCTGCTTTCTTGGCGGCGTCGTTGAGTGGGAAGCCTGCCATGGTGAGATATACCTTGCCCAGGAATCCCTTGGCTGCCACCTGGGTAAGGCGCTCGTTGTGTGCCTTGCCCTGATAGTCGGAAGCTGTCTCTGCGAGGTTTTCTACTGCATATTGCAAGTCGGGTACGATGATGTTGTTATACACATCCACCGCCTCGCTCTGTCCCAGTTCAAACGATTGGTTGGTGGTGAGAATATGCGTAGGAGCAGGAACTCTGCCAAAGAATCTTACCAGGTCGAAATAAGCCAGGGCTCTGATGCAGCGTGCCTCTGCCTTGTACTGCTTCTTCACCTTCTGGTCGTTGAAGTCGAGTGCATCTATCTTGTCGAGGAAGGTGTTGGCGGCTGATACAATCTTAAAATAGTCGCTCCAGCATCCTGACACGATGTTGTCGGTAAGAAGACCGTTGGCATTGAAGGTGGCTACGTCGGCATAGTCGTTCTGCTTGCTGTCGGTGAGCACCCAGGTATTGTCTGAACGGAGTTCGCTCATGGCGAAGAGATACTTCGGCACAGGCTTCAGCGTGCCGTAAAGACCGGTGAGTGCCTGGTCCATCTGCGCTTCAGTCTGGTAGAAGTTGTCGGTAGTCTCCGTGTTCTTTGGTGTAACCGTGAGGAAATCATCACAAGCTGTGAGACTCAGGGCTGCTACACCTATTATAATATACTGATATAGTTTCATAATCGTTTTGCTTGTTTAGAATTGAATGTTTACACCAAAATTGAATGTTCTTGCCATTGGATATGCTCCGTAGTCGTAGCTTGAGATGCGGCTCGATGAGTTGTTGCTCTCTGGTGAATATCCACCATCGTATGAATCAATCATGAACACATTCTCTACGCTGGCACTGAGGCGCATGTTGCTGATGAATGCCTTCTTAGGCATGCGCCAGTTGTAAGACAGGGTGATGTTCTTCAACTTGATGAAGTCGCTGCTGTAGAGCCAGCGGTTGTCATACTCCTCGTTGATACCCGCCCCCCATGCACGTGGTGTATGGCCATCGCCCGGATCGCTCTCTGAGAACCACATGTTCTTCCACTTTCTCAATACATTCACCGATGTTCCCATACCCTGGCGGTCGAAGGCACGGCCTAAGGCGCCATAAATCTTACCGCCAGTCTGTGCGGTGATGAGGAAGGAAGCTGTCCAGTTCTTATATTTGAAGGTGTTGGTCATACCGTAGGTGCACGATGGCTGCGGATGGCCCATGTGAACACGGTCGGCCTCGGTAATCTTGCCGTCTGGCACACCATCTGGACCGCTTACATCGCGGTATCTCACAGTACCTACCACCGAACCGGTCTGAGTAGGGTATTTCTTCAAATCCTCGGCTGTCTCGTAAACGCCCACGGCATCGTAGAGATAGTATTCACCCGCAGGGCGACCCACCTCGATTACCTGGGTAGAGTGGTCATAGCCCGTGAAGATGGTAGAGTTGGCGCCCAGGTCTATCACCTTGTTCTTGTTCCAGGAGAACTGGAAGTTGGTGGTCCAGCGCAATCTGCCCGTCAGGTTCTCGGTCTTCAGCTCCAGCTCAATACCGGTGTTGCGGATGTTACCCACGTTGGTGTATCCGCGGGTGTAACCCATATCGGCTGGCAGGGTAATCTGATAGAGCATATCACGGATATTCTTCATATAGTAATCCACTGCCAGGGAGATGCGGTTGTTGAAGAGACCGAGGTCGATACCTGCATTCCAGGAATCCGTCTTCTGCCATCCCAGATCATCATTGGCGGTGCTGCCCGGAATGAAACCGGTGGTCAGTTTTCCGTCCTGGCTATAGTTGCTGTTGCTCAGTACGCCATAAGCCGAATTGCTAGGGATGGCGTTAGAACCGTTCACACCATAGCTTACGCGAAGCTTGGCCTGGTTCACGAGCCAGCTGTTCTTCCAGAACTTCTCGTTGCTGGCTCTCCATGCACCTGATACGGCTGGGAAGGTGCCCCATTTCTTGTTTTTTCCGAAGCGGCTGCTGCCGTCTCTTCGGATGCTGGCGTTGAGCAGATAGCGGCTGTCGAAGCCATATTCTGCACGGCCGAAGTAAGATACCAGGCGATCTTCTGTATTGTAAACGGCAGATACATTCTTCAGGGTAACGGTGGTCATATCCGAGAAACCGCCATTCAGGGCGTTGTTTGGATATTGTGTGGCACCGATGTTGAATGAACTTCCGTCCTTGGTCATCTCTACAGACCATCCGCCCACCACGTTGAGGTGGTGCTTGCCGAAATCCTTGTTATAGGTGGCTGTTGCCTGTCCCAGATATTTATGGTTGCGGCTGCCCGTCCAGCTTCCGTCGCTGTAATATCCTTCAGGATAAGAAGCCCAATATCTGTTGAGGCTGCTTGGGATAAAGCGATGACGCTCGCTGTTGACGAACAGCCAGCTGCCCAAAACCTCAGCAGTAAGTTCCGGAAGAATCTGATAGCGGGCGAAGGCTGATGCATTGAGGCGGATTTTCTCGTCGCGATAGCCGGAATACTCCATGTTGGCGATAGGGCTCACGGCGCTTCCTGCCCATAGATAGCGGGTGTATGGCTGAGCACCGGTATAAAGTCCAGCTTCGGCTTCGGCTACAGGAGCCAGGGTCAGAGCCAGCTGGGCGGTATTGCCCTTGCCGTCCACATTACCACCCTTGGTAACGGTGAACTGTGGTGCCAGGTCGAAGCCCAGGGTCAGCTTGTTCTTGATGGTGGTCTGGGCGCTCATCTTGAGGTTGATGCGCTCGAATCCGGTCTTGATCACGATACCTTCCTGGTTGACGTAGCCCAGAGAAGCGCGGAAGTTGCTGGTCTTGTTGCCTGATGAAACAGAGAGATTGTAGTTCTGTGCAAGGGCAGTCTGGAAGATTTCCTTCTGCCAGTCGATGAGTGATAGACCGCCATAGTTCGGCATGTCCCAACGGGGGTCGTTCACATAATTTCCGCTCACACTGCCGATGATGGCGATGCGCTCAGCGTAGGTATCTGTCTCCTTTGCACCCTTCAATCCATATTGGTTAACGTAGCGCACATTGTTTGACTTCTTTCTCCATTCTATCCATTCTGAAGGGCTCATGATGTCCATATATCGCTCGGGAGCACTCAGGGAATAATCGGCACTGAAGTTTACTCTCACCTTGCCGTCGTCATTACCTTTTCTGGATGTGATGATAACCACACCGTTGGCACCGCGGCTTCCGTAGATGGCGCTGGAAGAGGCATCCTTCAATACCTCGATGCTCTCGATGTCCTGATGGTTGAGGTTTACGAGGTCGAAGTCGTCGTCCATAGGAACACCATCTACCACGAAGAGAGGATTCGAGTTACCGCTCTCATTGATAGAGGTGGCACCACGCACGCTAATCTGAACGTCACTGCCCGGTGCACCGCTGGTGGTACGGATTTCAACGCCAGCCAACTCGCCTTGCAGGGCGCTTGCCACATTGCTTACAGGGCGGTCTTTCAGCTGGTCGCCCTTCACCTTGGCTACGGCATTGGTTACATCGCCTTTCTTCACGGAACCATAACCGATGACCACCACTTCGTCCATCATCTTGGAGTCTTCCTGCAGGGTGGCGCTTGCCTGATCGCCCTTGATGTTGACCTTTCTGGTCTTCATTCCGATGTAGGAAACTTCCACCTGGTGGGTGCCATTAGGAACCGACAGGGTGTATTTGCCATCCATATCGGTAACTGTGCCCTGTTTGCCCACTTTGATGGTGGCGCCAATCACCGGGTCGCCGTTTCCATCGGTGATGATACCGTGGATGGTCTTTGTGTTTTGTGCCATGCCAGAGATGCTGGCTGAGGCTAAGAGTAGGGTGAATAATATATGTTTCATGACTTATTCTTCTTCTATTGTATTAAACTTGCTCCAGAGTTTGTCGGCTTCGTATGCGCTCTTGCTGCCTGTAGGCACATAGAGTGTAGCCTTCGAGATATAATCGCCCAGGGAATCTTGCAATGCCGGAGGGGTTGTTGCCTTGACATGAACCTTGGTCAGTTTGCTGGCTCTGTAGAAAACGTTGCCGCCCATCTTGCTGACGGTGCTTGGCAAAGTGATTTCCCTGACGGCAGAGCACCCCAGGAAGGCACGTTCGCCGATGGTGGTGATGCCCTCGTTGAGCTCTATCTTGCTTGCCTTGGCGCAGTTGGCGAATGCCAGGCTGCCGATGGTCTTCACCTGCTCTGGCAGGGTGAAGGCATCCATCTTCTTGCATTGGGCGAAACAGGCGCCTGGGATTTCCTGGATGGATGCAGGGATGTTGACGGCTGTCATCGCCGAACAGTTGGCGAATGCACCCTGTCCGAAGGTGGTAATGGTTTCCGGAAGGGTGAGTCGAGTGAGCGTAGTGTTGTTGGCGAAAGCCATCTCATCTACGCTGGTTACCCGGTAAGTCTTCCCATCCACGGTGAAAGTCTCTGGGATGGTTACTGATCCTACGTAGGTGGTCAGTTTTGCCTGGTTGTTGTCGTTGAGCTGGATGGGATATTTGCGGTTGTAGGTAACCATGGCAGTGCCATCCCCATTGTCGAAGAAGAAAATCTTGCTTTCATCTTCCTGTGTATAGGCTATTTGCCCACGAGTAAAATATTCTTTGTCGCCATCCACCGTGTCGCTGCTGCAGGATGTAATGATGCAGCAAGCGGCAAGGATGGCTTGAATCATGAAAGTTTTTTTGTTCATAGTTCTGAGTATTATATATGTGACACGTGAAATGATTTTATTCTTTCTATTTGGCTGTTGTATTGCTGTTGCTCTGTCTGCGCTCGATGGTGATGCTTTCCTGTTTGTTTGGACTCACCAGATAAGCTCGCTTGATGCGCAGCGAAGTCTTTCCGTCGGCAGGGATAAAGGTGATTTTCTTCTTCTCGCTTGTAAAGAGATAGTTGTAGCTGCCTTTTTCCTTGGCCTTGATGGCTTCGGTCTTTTCGCTCACCCTGAGCAGGTTCTGCTTTTGGCGCTTGAACATCGGAGCCTCTGTGGTGGCTGTAAGCGAATACTCGGTGTTGGGCTTGCCTCTTACGATGATACCCACGTTGGCTGGTATCACGTTGCCCACCTTTACGAGTTTTACCAGGTTGCTTTCTGTACCTTGAATCACGCCGTAGGCTATCAGACCCTCAGGGACGGCAAGATTTTCGCCTGAAAGATTGCCAAATACTGCATAACCATCAGCTCCCGTCTTTACCATATAGTAGTTCCAGTCTTCTTCTGCAGAATCAGAATCATTCCTAGGACTGGCAACAATGGCTATCTTTCCGTCATTTTTTGGAAGATAAATCTTGTTGATATTGATGTATTTCTTGAGGATATTTGCCTTGTACATCAGCTGTGCCACCAGTTGGGCGTTGACTCTTGCACCCAGTTCGTTGGTGTGGGTAGAACCGCCGGCTGGGAAAAACTGCTTGCAGCCTTCTGGTCCCCAGGATTCCATGTATTCCTTGCAGGCTGCTGTGAGGTTGAGGCATTCCACTTTCAGGGAATCGGCCACCTTCTTCATGTGATGAGGGTAGTCGTAGGTGTGGTCGTTCTCATCCACGCCATGCGCCTTGCCATTGTCTATACGTCCGAGGCGTGAAATCTTGGTGCCCTCGAAGAGCTTGCGGCAAATGGATGTCACAAGGATAGGAGTGGCACCAAGCTCACGCGTCTCACATATAAACCTACTTAAATATTCGCGATAAACATCAGTCGCTACTGATTTCTGGTCGTTATGGCCGAATTGAATGAGGACATAGTCCCCTTTTTTGATTTCTGTTTTGACCTTAGGCCAAAACTTGCGATAGAAACTGCGGGCACTCTCACCACGGTCGCCCCAGTTCTTCACTGTCATGCCGTTGGTGAAATAATCGCCAAACACTTGTCCCCATCCATACATTCCTTTTTGGTCTGGTTCGCTCTGGTCATAGTCTGCCATGGTAGAATCACCTATGGTGTGAATCTTTGCATTTACATTCAGCACCAGGGTCAGTAGGGCTAATGCTATGACGAGAATTCTTTTTATGTTACTTTTGATTGTCATAATTATTTTTGTTTATAAGTTTAAAATCTATGATTGTCTGTTGGATTGTTCCTGCTGCAAAAGTAAGATATTTCCATCAATATGCTTTGTCCTATCGTGCATATTGATGGAAATTTATACTTCTTATCTGTTTCTGTATTCATTTACCAGGCGCTGGTAATCAGCAAAGTTGTATCCATATTCGCTCGGCTGGGTTGGTTCGAGGAAATGGAAGGATGGCAGCATGCCTTGGCTGTCTCGTTCTGCCAGCAGTTCTTGGGCATCCAGACTCTTGAAACTGCTTTTTGTCAGTTTCTTGTCGTTGTCCCACTTCTGGGTGGCTTCATTCCAGTTGAAGGAGTTGTTCTGTATGGTGCAGTCCTTCCTGTTTCCGTCAACCATCCTCAGATGCTTGTTGCTCTTGATGGCATCCGAACCGTATGAGAGGCAGTTTTCTATGATGTGACCATAGCCGTTTACATTGCTGTTGCCCGTTTCGGTTCTGTCCTTTCTGTTGGTCATATTATAGTTGGCACCGCCATTCTTATAGGCCGAGCAATGGATGAAGTGCAGACCTCCCAGATGGTGGTTGGCATAGAAACCATTGGCACGGTTGGCAGCCGAGATGCAGTTTTCGGCAATATGCATCGGTGTTTTTTCAAACTTCGTTCTTGCCACTTTCCCCATGCCATAGCCGCCGCATTTGAATCCGTTTCCATCTGCTATCTTCTTGTCTTCGCCATTGATGCTGGCAAATCCGTTCTTGTAGGCTATGCTATAGAGGAACTTCACCGGGGCTTGGGCGTTGATGAGATCGTAACCGTCATCGCTGTTATACCAGGCTCTGCAACCGATGAATACATTCTCTTCGCTGTCGAGTGTTCCCGGATGGCATCCGAATCCGTCGCTATTGCCGCCTTTTCCGTTTTCCGAAACGGTATCGAAGTTGTTGTAGGCATCACAATTGATGAAGTAGTTGTGTGCACATTTCTTGATGAGATAGAATCCGATTCCCATGCCGTCGTGAGCAGAGACGTTCTCCAGCTTGTTATGAGAAGCATTGAATATTCTGAAGTTTTCGCTTTGGGTATGATGGGGTTGTGTTACCTGAATACCGATGCTCTCAATGTTCTTGATGTGGAGATAGCTGCCTCTCAGCAGGAATCCGGTGATGCGGGCATCCGGTTTTACCTCCGAGAAATCGAACACGGGGCGTTTGCCTTGGGCATCCGTCATGCCGATGTAGCTGATGCGCTTCTGGGCTGTTCCGCTCTTATCGAGCAGGAAGGCTACGGCATATACCTTTTGATAGGTGGGTGCCATCAGGTCTTTCTGCTTTACCTTGTAGGTTCCTGGCATGATATAAACGGTATCTCCTGGAGCTACAATGGCTTGAGCCTGGGCTAGGGAGGCAAAGGCTTTTGACTTGCTTAAACCATTGTTCTTGTCTTTGCCTTGTGGTGACACATAATAGTTCTTGGCACTGAGTGCCATAGCTTGTGTCAGGATAGATAGTATGCAAATGAATCTTCTCATGATGCTTGTTATTTATTGATGAATTTCTTTCCGTTGCGGATATATAGGTGGTTGCGGAGTGGATGAGTCACCCGCTTGCCATCCAGGGTGAAGTAGTATCCGGCTTTTGATGGATTGACGGTGATATTGCCTATGCCCGTGGTTGCAGAATCTGTATTGAAAGTTCCGTAGCCATAGTCTTTGCTTTCATCTTTCAATCGCATGAAGTTGATGGTTGGCAGACTGCCGTCTGTATTTCTTGCTGCTGTTAACTCTTCAAGATTCAGACTGTAGAAATCGGAGTCATTGAAAGTTTCATTCTCCCATACGTTGCCGGTGCAGGTAAATGAGTTGTCCTGGATGGTGCATTGGCTGATGTCGATGGATTTCACTATCTTGCTTGATTTGTAGGAGATATTATGGGTTACGATGTGCCCGTAGCCATCCACATCAATGGCATCATCAAGAGAACTTCCTTTACGGTTGACGAAAGAGTAGTTATAACTGCCATTCCTGTAGGCTGAATTATGGTCGAACTTGACGCCGCCTAGATGGTGGTTGGAATAGAAACCATTGGCTTTGTTGCCCACCGACAGGCAGTGGCTCACCTCGTGCATCGGCACAGAGGAGATTTTCACTTCCTTGCCCATACCGTAACCTCCTGCCTTGAAACCATTGCCGTCGGCACGCCTGTTGCCGTCTTTGTCGAAACCATTGCGGTAGGCTATGCAGTATCTGGCTGTGGCTGCCGACTGACAGTTGATGAAATCGAATCCGTCGTCACTGTTTTGCCAGGCTCTGCAATATTCAAATACGTTGCCTTCGCAGTTAGCGTTGACATGACAGCCGAATCCGTCGCTGTTGCCGCCATTGTTTACAGAGATGTTCACGGAGTCGAAATTGTTGTAGGCATCGCAATGGCTGATGATGTTATGTGCCGAACGTCCTGTAAGATAGAATCCGATTCCCATACCGTCGTGGGTTGCGATGTTATCGAATCTGCAGTAGCTTCCTCCGTTGATACGGATGTTTTCTGATTGGGTATTGCTCGACGATTTGGGAACGTTGATGCCGATAACCTCGAAGTTGGAGAGCTCCAGATATTTGGCGCGGATATAGAATCCGGTGAGTCTTTTGCCGGTATTGATGGCAGAGAGGTCGAACACGGGTCGATTGCCTTGTGCATCCTGTACACCTTTATATATAATAGGTGAATCAGCTGTTCCGCTGGTAGCGAAATCGAAGATGATGTCCCATATGTTGCTGGATGTCTTATCCATCATCTCGTTTTCTTTCACTTGGTAGGTTCCTGGCAGAATATATACCTTGTCACCTGCCTTTATTTTCTTCTGGACAGTGGTCAGAGAGGCGAGAGGTGCATCTTCTCTAGTTCCTGCATTGTTGTCATTTCCGGTTGGGGAAATGTAGTAGTTGATGGCATGAAGTTGAAGCGATAATGCCATCAAAGATGCAAAGGAAATAAGTTTTTTCAAATTGTTTGTCATGTTATTGCTTTTTATGATTGTTTTGACGAATAAAAAAAGTGAGTTTTAAAAAGAAAACCTCTCGCATATTGAAAAAAATATGGAGAGGTTTACATTTATAGAAACAAATTTACTCTTAAACTTTTAATCGTCCCAAATGCTGTTATGCTTTCTAGAGAGGGCTGACTCTGGTGCTAGAGGATCTTCATCGAAGCCGATTCCTGCAGCGTCACCTTGAACCCCGGATGCTGCCAGAATTGCATTCTCCAACTCGATGTTGCATACCTCCATGCGAGGTGCGATATATTGTTTTTTCTTCATAATGATTGCCTTTTTAAAATGTTGTTTTTGTCTTTTTTGAGCAGAATTTTCGTTTCTATGAACCAAAGATTCGCTTGATTACTTGTTGATGAACTTCTTGCCGTTCATGATAACCATACCCTTGTATGACTTCTGAACCTTCTGGCCTGCCAAGTTGAACATGATGCCATCATTCTTCTTAGCTTCGTTCTCAATACCATTGATGCCTGTTGTATCATCATTACCACCGATGCTGAAGAAAATAACCTTTGCTGCAGCTGAGTCCTCCTTGATAGCCTTGGCAAGCTTGTCCTGGTCGCGGCGGATTCTGTAGTATGCCTTGCCGGCAGCAAGTGTGCCTGCTTCTGTTGGAGCAAATACAGCCTTGCCATCCTTTACGCCAAGAATATAGTTGTGGAAGCTTTTGCTGTCTGTATTCTTGTCACCTGTATAGGCTAATTCTGTTTTCTCCAAGTTATAGTCTGAGATAACAGGGCGGAGTGCATAATTCAGATCAACCAATGATTTTGTACCATCCTCTTTCATGGCAGTACCACAGTCGGTAGATGTCAGATTGTAACTCTCGCCACCCTTGCCTTCAAAAATTACACCTGTGCATGCAGGGATAGTCTCAACCTCAGTAAGTGTTAAAGTGATGGTTCCGTCTTTCTGGGTTTTCTGAGCACCTGCGATGTAAGCCTTCAAACCTGCAGGTACTGTCCAAGCGTGAACATCAGAGAAAGTCATGACACCCTGCTCAGGCAAAGTAATTTTTTTGGTAGAAGCAGTTTCGTTTGTTGGAACAAACTTTACAGCATAGATTTGTGCAGCTCTTACTGTTGTGATATAATAGGTACCTGCCTGGTCGTTGGTTACACTGGCTGTGAACTGCTCGCCCTTAGCTGCACTTTTAAATGTTTGTTTCTCTTCGCCGTTGAAGTAAACGATGATGCCACGAGCTGCATCTGTTCCTTCTGCATATACATAAAGTGTTCCTGCACATCCTGCATCGAAGGCAATGGCATCTTTGGTAATTTCAGAAGCCTTGGTTGCTATAACTTTAGTATAAGCACCTGGTAATTTAATACCATAATTAATCTGATAAGTCTGGTCTCCCAATTTGACATCCTTTAAGCTTTTAGCTACGGAAGTGGCTGCAGTAGTTCCTGAATGTCCAACAATGTACAGTCCGCCATAATTAACAGGTGTGTCAAATGCTACATTCTCATTTCCTGCCTGAAATTGGTCGAAGTTCCAATACGTAGTTTGGGTGATGCCCTCTTGAGCGAAAGCTGACTTAGGGGCGATAGCCATAACGGCTAATGCGATAAGGGTGAAAATCTTTTTCATAATTGTTGTTGTTTTATTGTTTATATTGAATGATATTTCGCTAGGTAGGCTATCGTTTGTTTTTGGTTCAGGTGATGCCTTGTCTAGTTTCTGCTGCAAAAGTATAAGGAATGGTGATGATACAAATGGAATATTGTGCAATATGATGGAAAATATCCTCATCAGAATCTCTTTTTTTGTGTTTTTGTACATGAATACAAGTTTTTTTCGCTATTTTTGCAACACATTTCGTATAAACCGATTAAAAAACTGGCTAATGAATAGAAAGACGATTCTATGTATTGAGGGCTTTATAATGTTGCTGCTGGCAACTTTTCTGCCACTCAAAATTTGTGCACAGAGTGTATATCAACTCTCTGTTGACAATGTATTGCCTACGAATTATGTTCGTACGATACAACAAGACAAGTATGGTTACCTTTGGTTTGCCACCACTTCGGGATTGGTGCGCTATGATGGGTATCAAACCGAAGTGTTGAAGCCATCTACTGAGGGCAACCGTAAGTTCATGCAGGATTCCCGTATTTTAGGAATCAAGACATGGGGAGACAGATTCTTGTGGATTCGTCTTCGTGGTCGCCTCTATTGCTGCTACGATATTGAGAAAAATGCCTTTGTAGATTTCACGGGCAATGGCAGCTATAGCCAACCCGTCAAAGGTTATACCTTTCTTTCTGCTTCAGAAATGATGGTTTGGAACGAGAAGGGTGAGGGAAAGCGTATCCGTTTTGATGGAAAGAACTTTGCCTCAGTCAAAATGTCGCTCCCTGTTTCTGATGTAATCAACTACATTCAGGCAGGAAAGAAGGAACTTCTGGTGGCTGGTGATGGTACCATCTATCAATATAAAAATGGTAAGTTTGTTAATATCTTTTCTGCCTTCGTCAATAAATCGGTACGCAAGGTAATGGAGGCTTCCTACTGGGGTGGATCTATCTTCCTGACCACCAATGATGGTATCTATCAGTATCTGATAGAATCAAGACAGCTGGTTCGTTCTGTTTACAATCCTAAGCAGCCTCATGTGGTGCTGGATAACATGGGCAATGCCATCATTCTGGCCTTGGATGGCAGTGATGTCTTCTATCTTACATCTAAGAAGACTTATCATTTCGAGGGCATCTATAATCAGCATCTCTTGCAGTTGAACAGTGAGCCACGCTATCAGTTTTATGCCGCAAGTGATGGAAAATTATGGATTTCCACCTATGGACATGGACTCTTCTCTTATGACACCCAAAAGGAAAAGCTGGAGTCGTATGCCGACCTTCTTCCATCGCCTTATGTATATACCCCTTTTGTAGATAAGGCACATAATCTCTGGGTATCTCTGGAGAATATGGGTGTGTATGTCATCAACTTTGCCCAATCTGAGGCCCGCTATCTATATTATAATGGTGATAGGTCGGGTATCAATCACGAAGATGATGTTCGCCTTCTCAAGCGTGTGGGCAAGAGTTTTTATATCAGCAACATGCAGAATGGCAGTAAGGTGGCAGATGGACTGTTGAAGAACCTTCGGTCTTTTGATAGCTATCATGATGATGTAACAGCTGTGGCTCAGGATGCCAAGGGTAAGCTTTATGTGGGTACTCGCAAGAATGGAATCTTCGATGTTGATGGTGGCAGGAATCATGTGCATTCTGATAATCCTGCATCTTTGGGAAAGGGTAAACTCAGCGATATTCTCTTTGACAGGAAGAACCGCATGTGGGTTTCGCTTTTCGATGCAGGACTGGAAGTTTATCTGAACGGGAAGTTTGTTCATGTGATAGAGAGTAAGTCGTTGCAGGCTCGCAACATGGAGATGGATAAGCAGGGCAATATCTGGCTTTGCACCAGCCGGGGAGCCTTGCGTTTCAATCCCGATGAAATATTGCGTAACCACAAGGCTTTTCAGATGATTCATGTTTCGCCTACAGACCAGGTGAACGATGAGGTGCATAGCGTGTATGAGGACAGCAAGGGAAGAATATGGATAGGAAGCATCGGAAACGGTGTGAAGATGATAGATGGAAAGGATACCATTACTTATACCACCCGTGATGGCTTGGCAGATAACAATGTGCAGAGCATCGTGGAACATCGACAGTCGGGAGATGTGTGGTTAGGCACTGATAACGGTATCTCCCGTTTCCGCAAGGGTACGTTCAATAACTTCTATTTTGGTGCCAACTCATTGGAAAATGCCTGTACGGAGGATAATGCTGTGGAGTTGGATAATGGCAACCTTGCCTTTGCCACCCATCATGGTGTGATGACCTTCAATCCGGGTGATATCCACGAGAGCAAGCCTGCTTTCCCTCTGGCGATTACCAAGATAGAGGCAAATGGCATCTCTATAGGAGAGTTGGAAGAAGACGAGGCACGATTGGATGGTACACTGACCCGCGCCCGGGAATTCTCCATCAGCTATCATCTGAATTCGCTCACCTTCTATTTCTCGGATTTCTATTATGCCAAGAAGAATGGTAGCTCATTCACCTATTATCTCAAGGGGTATGACAAGGGTTGGAGCAATCTCTCGCGCATCAACTTTGCGCAATATCGCAATCTGCCGGTGGGGCATTATACCCTGCACGTGCGTTCCTGCAATGCCAACGGCGTGTGGTCGCCAGAAGAAGTGACGCTCAAGATAGAGGTGCGCCCGCCTTTCTATGCCTCCTGGTGGGCATACCTTATATATATAGCACTCGTGGCGCTCGCCATCTATTATGTATATGTCAACTTCCGCCGTATCAACAATCTGCGCAACAAGGTGAAAGTGGAAAACCAGCTCACGGAGTATAAACTTCGCTTCTTCACCAATATCTCGCACGAGTTCCGTACGCCGCTTACGATCATTAAGGGTGATATGGACCGACTCAAGACCGTGGATAAGATGCCGGGAGAGATGAAGCAGCCACTCTCGTCGATGGCGAAGAGCGTGGAGAGAATGATGCGACTCATCAACCAGCTCCTGGAGTTCAGAAAGATGCAGAACGACAAGCTGCAGCTTGCCTTGGAGAAAACGGATGTCATCGCCTTTCTGCAAGACATCTTCTTGAACTTCAGTAATATTGCCGAGGGTAAGCATATCAACTTTATGTTCCTGCCTTTCGACAAGAGTTTCGAGATGTATGTGGATCGCAACTATCTGGACAAGATTATCTACAATCTCCTATCGAATGCGCTGAAATATACCCCGAGTCATGGGGATGTGGCTCTGCGCGTATCGCTGAATGCCAATCAGCATTTGCTCATATCGGTAGAAGATACGGGAGTAGGGATTGAGAAAGCGAAGCAAGACTTGCTCTTCCAGCGTTTCAACCGCAGCAGTTATTCACACGATAGCATCGGCATCGGTTTGCATCTTACGGCAGAACTGGTGCGTGTGCATCATGGAGAAATCTCTTATCACGACAATCAGCCTCATGGCAGTATCTTCCGTGTTGAACTGCCTGTGGATGAAAAGGTGTATGAGGAGAAAGACTTCATGGCTGTGGATAATGCGGTGACACAGGAGGAGAACAGCAAGCCGCGCACTGCCCTGGAGATGGAATACCGGGAGATGCCGCCTAAGCCGCTGAATCATTATCGGGTACTCGTGGTAGAGGATGATAATGATGTGAGGGAGTTCCTGAAGAACGAGTTGCAGCGTTATTTCGAGATAGATCTGGCTGCTGATGGGCAGGAAGCTTGGGAAAAAATGCAGGAACAGAAGCCTGACTTGGTAGTGAGTGACGTGATGATGCCTAGAATGAGTGGATATCAGTTGGTGAAGAAGGTGAGAAGTGATTCTACTCTTGCCGATTTACCTTTTATCTTATTGACGGCACTTACTGCAGACGACAAGAAACTGAAGGGCATAGATGCAGGAGCGGATGCTTATATAGAGAAGCCATTCCATACCGACATCCTGATAGCCACCTGTTGTCAGCTTCTGGAACAGCGAAACCATTTGAAGCAGGTGTATGGACAGCAACCTGCAGGTAGCGCCAAGGCTGTGGCTCCTGAGGTAATCAGGGACGAACAGGACAAGAAATTCCAAGCTGTGCTGGATGCCTGGCTTGCTGAGCATATCACAGATCCGCAGCTCAATATCGACAGTTTTGCCGAGAGTATGGGATATGGTCGCACCACCTTCTACAAGAAGATGAAGAGTATTACGGGTACCACACCGAATGATTACATCCGCACCCTGCGCATGAACAAGGCGGCAGAACTTTTGAAGGATGATAGACTTACGGTTGCCGAAGTGGGATATCAGGTAGGTATTGACGATCCGTATTACTTCAGTAAGTCGTTTAAGAACTTCTTTGGCGTGAGTCCAACGAAGTATCGAACAGGCAAATAATCTGATGAATTGAATGAAATAAAAAAAGAAAGCTAGTTGCTTCAACTGAAGTAGCTAGCTTTCTTTTCTTACTATTATCTATATTATTATCTATACTATTATCTATTACTTTGATGAAATCATATCGTTCTTGAAGAACTCTTTCTTACTTGTTCTTCAGAAAATCAATTTCTACGATTCTCAATACCGGCTTGCCCTTCTTGATTCCGATGAAATCGAGGGTGCTTGCCTTGCCGCCCGCCAACTCCTTGGTATCGCTGAGCTGGGTCTTGCTCTTGGCATCGCCCATCATCCTGATGGTGATATCCTTCGCCTTCACCGGCTTGTCTATCTTGATGTGAACATAGCCGAGGCAGGCGTAGGTGTAACCCTCCCAAACCTTCTTCTTGCCGGCAAAGATGGCGAGTGGATACATCTTGTCTCTCCAACCCGTGAGCTTCACGGTGATTTCATCCACCTTCTCTTTCTTGGCAAACTGATAGGTAATCCATGCATTCTCAGGCTTGCCATCGCTCTTCCATTCAGAAGTTTCGTCGTCGTCGAAGGTCTTCTGGGTATCTTCCTGGTTAACGCCTGCTATGGCACCAGAGATATCGATGGTCTCCTTGATATCTGTATAGGATGGGGTAGATGGAGTTTCTCCACGAGAAAGGTCGCCCTTCAAGCTGAACTGAGGCAGATAGTGCTCGATATCTACCTTCTGGGTCTGCAAGTTGATGCTCGCTACGCCCTTGATGCCATCAGCACCAGCGCAGATTGTGATGTTTCCTGGGTTCACGGTGCTGCGAATCAAAATTCTGTTTACACCGCACTCTACAGGCAAATCAATCTTTCCGATGTAATTGTCGAAGGTGTTGTCGCTATCTGTAGAATCGAGAATATCGGCTGCCTTGCGGGCTGCCTTCTGTTCTGCGGTCTCGTTCTTATCTACCACGAGGCTCTGCTTCTTGGCTGCAAGTTCCTTCTTGGTTTCCTCGTTAGGAGTAGCCAATCCGCCAATCCATTCCATTTCGCCCTGATAGTTGAAGTGGATGGTGCGGTTGTCGAGCGGACAGCGTCTGCCCTGCTTATCAACTACTTCTACCTGGATGAGCGCCATGTCGGCACCATCAGCCTTGAAACCTTCCGGGTTCTGGATGCTGGTGAGCTTGATGTGATGAGGCTCGCCGGCTGTCTCGATGGCATAACGGCTTGTCTCCTTCTTGGCAAACTTCTTATCAGATTTCTTATCAGACTTCTTGTCTGATTTATCGTATGTATAAGCCACAGCCTCAATCTTTCCTGCCTCGAAAGGTACGTTCTTCCAGGTGAAGAGCCACTGGTTGCTGCGTTCGCCCATGCCCAGGCTCTTGCCGTTGACGAAGAGTTCTACCTCGTCGCCGGTACTTACCACATATTCTGTCTGCTTGATGGTGCCTGGCTTGTAGTTCCAATGGCCCACGATGTAGGTGGCATCCTTTTCTGGAGATATCCAGCCATCCCACATCACCTGATGAGCGAAGAAGGCATCCTTCGGAAT